>JAQWLX010000027.1 GCA_029247075.1 Halieaceae bacterium
GGGTGTCGTTTACAACGAGATGAAAGGAGCAATGAGCTCTATTATCAATACGCTTTGGCAAACACTCTGCCATCACCTTTTTCCAAACAGCACCTACCACTTCAACAGTGGAGGAGACCCAGCTAAAATACCTGACTTAACCTACGAACAACTGCTAGATTTCTATCGAACTCATTATCATCCTTCCAACTCCATTTTTATGACTTATGGAAATATTCCAGCAATTGAACACCAAACAGTCTTTGAAGAAAAAGTACTTAGTAGATTTGAAAGACTTAAAGATCGTATTGAGGTAAAAGCCGAATCTCGTTTCACAGCCCCCGCGAAAATAACCGAGTCCTATGCCTATGACAGCAAGGAACCAGCTACACAGAAGACTCATATCGTGATTGCTTGGTTGCTTGGAGAATCAACAAACCTTTTGCAGCGACTAGAAGCACAACTCCTTGCAAGTGCTCTTTTAGATAATAGTGCGGCTCCTCTTCGACACTTTTTAGAAACAACTCCAATGGGTCTAGCGCCATCTCCATTATGTGGTATCGAAGATTCAATGCGCGAAATGGTCTTTTGCTGCGGACTCGAAGGAAGCGAGGCAGAGTATGTAGAAAAATTAGAATTTGAGATTGTTGAAACATTGAAGACTGTTGCCAGTGTTGGCATACCTGAAAAACGCTTGGAGGCTGTACTGCATCAACTGGAACTACAGCAACGTGAAATCACTGGCGACTCCTATCCCTTTGGCCTTAGCCTGATTCTTCAGGGTTTGAGCTTTGCGACTCACTACAAGTCACCGGTTAACGCTTTAGATATAGAGGACACAATTATAAAGCTTCAAGAAAATATTAAAAATCCAAAATATATTCGAGACTTAGCTGAAAACCTTTTACTGAAAAATAATCATCGAATTACACTAACGCTTGCTCCCGATACGGAGCTATCTGAATATCAAAATCGTCTGGAAATGGATCGACTTAAAACCATAAAAGAAAGTCTAAGCACAACCGAAAAAAAAGAGTTAGTAAAACTAGCCACTGATCTCGCTGATCGACAAAATTCTCAGGACGATGAGAGTGTACTACCGAAGCTGGGACTTAAAGATGTCCCTAACTCAACGGAAGACATTGATTTTAAAGCTCAAAAGATTAAGAACTTTAAATTTACTTCATACAACAGGGGCACCAATGGTCTAATTTATCAACAAGCAATAAGAAAGTATCCTCACCTAGACACAGAAGAACTTAAGCTTACGTCATACTACATTACCCTTCTAACTGAATTAGGAATTAATGAAAAAGATTATCTGTCCATTCAGGAACGTCAATCTGATAGCGTGGGTTCTATCCATGCTTTTTCGTCTTTTTACGCAAAAATTACTGATGAACAGGATACATCTGCTAATCTAGTTTTATCTTCCAATGCTCTAGGAAGAAATCTGGAAAAACAAACCTTACTAATGACGGAAACAATAAACGAAGTTAGTTTCGTCGAAACAGAGCGTATCAGAGACATAATCAGTCAAAAACGGGCGATGGCCGAACAATCGGTCACAGGGAATGGACACTCACTCGCTATGACCGCAGCATGCGCCGGCATGAGTCCAGTTGCTGAATTAAATCATAAATTATCCGGACTTGAGGCTACAAAAGAATTACGTCGATTGGACAAAACATTATCTGACAACGCTACTTTACTTTCGCTGACCAAAGAGCTTGAAAAGCTGCATGAGAAATTCAGAAACATTCCGATTGATCTGTTGCTTATCGCTGAAGAAAACAACCTAAAAGAAATGATGGCAAAAATACCTGAACTCTGGAAGATAAACGAGAAGATAGAGAACTATAAAGAAGATCTGATACTCCCAAATATAAGAGAGAAGCGTGGAGAATTCTGGATCGCAGACACCCAAGTTAATTTTTGTGCGAAAGCTTATCCCACTGTACCTTCAGATCATCCAGATTCAGCACCACTTACGGTATTAGGCGGTTTTTTACGGAATGGCTTTCTTCATCGTGCTATACGCGAACAAGGCGGTGCTTATGGCGGCGGGGCGAGTCAGGACTCAAGCATTGCTGCGTTTAGATTTTTTAGCTATAGAGATCCTCGTTTATCAGAGACCTTAGATGATTTCGAGAAATCCATATTTTGGCTGCTTGAAGAAAAACATGACGAAAGCGCGCTGGAACAAGCCATCTTGGGTGTTATCAGCAGCCTAGATAAACCAGGTTCACCGGCTGGAGATGCGAAACGGCACTTTCACAATCAATTATCGGGCCGAACACACGATTTTAGGGAGAGCTTTCGCAAAAAAGTTTTGGACGTGAAATTGTCTGACCTGCGCAACGTAACTGAAAAATATCTAAAAGCCGAATTAAGTAGTACGGCTATACTAAGTAATTCAAAAAACAAAGATAATAATCAAGCGATGATTGAATCACTCGACCTAAATGTCAGGAAACTTTAGTGAAAAATTCAAGATGCTAAAGATAAAGCGAATATCAGCCACTCTTGGAGCTGAAGTGAATGACATAGATTTAAATGGCGAACTAGATGATTCACAAAAACAGGTACTGAGAAATCTTCTTAATGAGCACGAAGTTCTATTTTTTCGAAATCAAGACATTTCCCCTTTCCACCATAAGTCACTAGCTCTTGCCTTTGGTCCCATCCAAACTCATCCAGCATATGAAACTGTAGAAGGTTTTCCGGAAATAACAATTTTAGAAAGTACCGCGGAGAAACCGTCTAAAATTGAGGCATGGCATTCAGATATGACCTTTAAAAAGCATCCGCCTATGGCAACTATTCTTAAATCTGTAATTGTGCCAGAACACGGTGGAGATACTCTCTGGGCGAGTATGACCGCGGCTTATGAAGGATTATCTTCGCATATGCAGACCTTTCTTTCAGACCTTATTGCAGTCCACGATTTTAGTCATGGATTTAAAGAAACATTAGCAGAACCGGGAGGCAGAGAGCGGCTAAAAGATGCAATTATCATGAATCCGCCCGTTAGACATCCCGTAATAAGAACGCACCCGGAAACTGGTAAAAAGGTGATTTTCGTCAATTCGTTGTTCACAACTCATATTGAAGATTTAACAAGATCCGAGAGCAAGGAAATTCTGAATTTACTTTATAAACATATAATTACTCCAGAATTTACATGCAGGTTTCAATGGCATCCACATAGCCTTGCCATATGGGATAACCGCAGCACTCAGCACAAACCTATTAACGACTACTTCCCTAATCATAGACGAATGGAAAGAATTACCATCGACGGTGATAATCCCTACTAATGACAAATTATGCTTGTAATTCTCCTGACTTCAGTTTGACCAGGTAATTTGATATTTCTCGTTTTACCTCTGGAGCGAATAGATAGAGTCCAAGAACATTAGGAAGGGCGATTAAAAAGGTCATGGCGTCAGAGAAATCAAGAACGGCTCTCAATTGAATCATGCAGCCCAAAGCAAGAAAGCAACAAAAAATGCCTTTGAAAAGTAACTGGGTTTTTCTACCTTCACCAAAAAGGTAGGTCCAGCCTTTCAATCCATAGTAGGCCCAGGCAATACTGCTTGAAAAAGCAAATAAAAGCGCAGCCACAGCCAATGGATATGGCGCCCACGAAAAGTGATGTGCGAACGATGCAGAGGTTAATTCTATACCCTCAAATCCTTGATCAACCAGGCCAAAATGATATGCCGTCGTAATAATCACCAAAGAAGTAAGACTACAAATCACTATAGTATCGACAAATGGCTCCAATAATGAGACCAATCCCTCCGAAGCGGGATGCCTAGTTTGTACTGCTGAATGAGCAATCGATGCTGAACCTAATCCTGCTTCATTAGAAAAAGCAGCGCGCTGAAAACCAACTATTAAAGAGCCAATCAGCCCTCCTGTTGCACTTTCAAGGTTAAATGCATTCCTGACAATAAGATCAACTGCTCCTGGTATTTGATCCCAGCTCATCAAGACAATCGTCACACAGCTAATTAAATATAGCCCCCCCATAAAAGGTACTATTAGACTTGCCGTTCGCGCGATGGAACGAATTCCACCTATGATGACCAAAGCTACAACAATTGCTATTCCAATACCAAAAAGCCAGCCCTTATCGAAGAAAAAACTATTTTCTCCGCCAGTGATAACAACAAACTGGGCATAAGCTTGATTGGATTGGAACATATTGCCAATTCCAAAACAGCCAATGACGAGGGCCAAAGCGTAGAATAGTCCAAAAACTCGTCCAAATATCGGAAATCCGCGGGAAGCAAGATAGTGCTCCAAATAAAACATTGGCCCACCGGAAACTGAACCATCTTTATTATGTCTTCTATATTTAACTCCAAGGGTGCACTCCACAAGCTTTGTAGACATTGATAGAAAACCTGCTACCAGCAACCAGAATGCTGCGCCCGGCCCCCCAATCACGATCGCAACCGCTACCCCTCCAATATTACCTATTCCAACCGTGCCGGAAACTGCAGTGGAAACTGCTTTAAAGTGCGATATTTCTCCGGGTGCGTCTGGATCATGGAAATCTCCTCGGACATGGCGAATAGCCCAGGTGAAGCCACTTACATTTATAAAGCCTAAATAAAATGTGAAAAATAATCCGGCACTAGCTAGCCAGAGAACAATCCAAGGCATTTGCGCTCCTAAGACATTTATTTCATAGAACACAAATTGAGATAGATTATTTGCTAAGGGCCGAACTAGATTTTCTACAGTCTGGTCAAAACCAACCGCCGCAACTTTTTGGCTAAACAAACAAGGCAATACAATATAGTTTTTGAATTGAAACATGTATTATCCATGAGATTAAAGATTTAAGGCAGTAGATCCTGACACACTTTTATAAGCAAACAAAATTTTCTGAAATAATCTTCCTGCCACAAAACATGTTAAGGAATTGTCCACAACCTACAAAACTGTGGCACATAATCGAACAAACTAAACCTCTTTTCTTTTGTTTTATCAATTTTCTAAAATTTTCTATAGTGTTAAAGTAATATATTGCCACCTCCTAGGCAGAGTATTTGATGAAGCTATTAGAAAATCGATCAAGCATCGTTACAGGTGGCGGCCAAGGAATTGGAAAGGCTATCGCTGAAGTATTTGCTCGAGAGGGTGCATCTGTGCTTATTACTGATATCGACAGCGAAAAAGGCAAAGAGACCAGAGACTCCATTAAAACGTCCGGTGGCTCCGCGTTTTTCTTTGAAGGGGATGTGAGCCAAGAATCTTCTGTAAAACAAATGATTTCAATTGCACTAGAACATTTTGGCAAGTTAGATATTGCCTGTAATAATGCGGCTTTAAGTCGCCATTCGGGGCCTCTAAACAAGTTTACTTCAGAAAACTTTAATGAAACCCTGTCAAAATGTCTCACAAATACCTGGATGTGCATTAAGCACGAGGTGGAGGCGATGGAATCATCTGGGGGAGTTATAGTAAATATATCATCTAACGCAGCACGCAGAGGACAGGCCTTCAATTCAGCCTATTCTGCGGCTAAAAGTGGCGTGAATGCGCTTACTAAAAGCGCAGCCGCTGAATACGGATCAAAAGGCATTCGAATTAACGCCGTGTCACCGGGAGTAATTAGAACTCCAGGGTTAGAGGAATACTTTTCAGAGTATCCTAGTATAGAAAAGAAACTGAAAAAATCGGCAATCCTCAATCGTCTTGGTGAGACAATTGAAGTGGCAGAGCTTGTTGCTTTCCTTGCAAGCGATCGCGCGTCCTTTATTACCGGCCAAATTATATCAGCTGATGGAGGCACAATATAAAGTGGTTTTATTAGCTCTACTCATCTTGCCTTACACAAATTAAAAAAGCATAATCTCGATCCAAAATTATTATCGGAGTGATTCGAGAATGAGTAACTTTTATTTCTTGGTTGGAGTTTTAGTTATTTTTTTTGCGTCAGGCTGCGCTTCAACTACCAGTTTTGATAAAGCAAAAAAGATAGCTTCACAAAATCTTCCTTACCCCCAATTTACCGCATTTAAAAAC
>JAQWLX010000039.1 GCA_029247075.1 Halieaceae bacterium
CTAGAGCGAATGACTGGCTGCATTGGTGCTCCCTAGGCTTCGACGTAACCATTACTGACGAGACTGCAGAAGTAGCAGCGCTGGCTGTTCAGGGCCCTACCTCTTGCTCCACCCTCACAGCAATGGGACTTGAGGGACTGCAAGAACTAAAACCTTTCGATATTAGAAATTATAGCTTTGATGGTGAAATCTTATCGGTAAGTCGTACCGGATTTACCGGAGATCTTGGCTACGAACTTTGGATAACACCCTCAAAAGCGGAAGATTTGTGGGACAGGTTGTTTGAAGCAGGAAAACCCTTTCTTATCAAACCTTTCGGCTCTCACGCACTGGACATCGCCAGAATCGAAACTGGTTTCGTGCAGGCAGGTGTTGATTTTGTTATGGCTCAAGATCTGATCCGACCCGGAAGATCGCGGAGTCCGCTAGAAATGGGCTTGAGTTGGCTAGTTGATTTCGAGAAAACTCACTTTAACGGCAGGAGATCGCTACTAAAGGAGCGTGAAACTGGTTCTAGATACCGTTTTGCAATCCTCGATGTTGACGGAAATAAGCCTGCAGACCATTCCTTTATACTTAAAGGTGACAAACAGGTTGGTAATGTAACTTCTGCGGCTTGGTGTCCGACTGCCAAATCAAATGTGGCTTTCGCCCAAATTGAGATGCCGCATGGCGAAGTAGGTGAAGAATTAACAGCTGAAATTTACTACGAAAGAGAATTACACTGGACCAGAGTCTTAGCTCCTTGCCGTGTTCTAGATGGTCCAGTATTCAATCCGGGCAGAAGAAGACAGACTCCGGCGGTTGCGTTTTGACGCGCAACCATCTGAGCCTCCTCAAAGCTAACTAGAAATGCTCTAGGTTCTGAGAATACCAAAATGCAGTTTATTGCTGAAGATTTAGAAGATTCAACCGAAAAATTAAGTGGCAAATTAGCCGCAGAGAAGGCTCGGCCCCAGCATGCGATAGACCGTTACTTCTATCGATCTCATTTAGTTTACGAGAAAGAGCTAAAGCATCTGATTTTTCGCAGCTGGATTTATGCTTGTCATGCTAGCGAACTACAAGAAAAAAATGACTTTCTGCTATTTGATATAGGAGAAGAATCAATAATCCTCACCCGCGATGGCACAGGAGAAATACGCGCATTACATAATATCTGCCGACATCGAGGGGCTCGGATTTGTGAGGAAAAATGCGGTAACAAGAAAACGTTCGTCTGTCCTTATCATGGATGGGTGTATAACACCGACGGCACGCTGAAAGCAGCTAGAGAAATGCACATGCGCTCAGATTTCGATCCCAAAGAACATGGATTGGCTCCTATTCAGACAACCGTATTTATGGGCCTAGTATTTATAAACTGCAATCCTGAAGCAATTGATTTTTCCAAGCCATTAGAAAATTTGAGAGAACCTCTAAGTGCCTACAATCTGGAAAAAGCAAAAGTTGCTCATAAGCATACCTATCAGATCGCCACTAACTGGAAGTTAGTGCTAGAAAACTATCTAGAATGCTACCACTGCGCCACCTCACATCGCGCATATGCCAAAAGCCATACGCTTAAAGATGTCTATGAAAAAGTAGGCCCTGTTGTAGAGAAAATGCTTGAAAACACCGAGAAAATTACTGGAATTAAAGGCATGGGGAAAGATTATGACAGAATCTATCTAAATGCTGAAGAATTTGGAGCATGCGTATATACAAGTCGATATGCACTATACGATGGCTATAAAACTGGAAGCGAAAACGGTGAACCTGTTGCTCCCCTAATGGGAAAAATTAAAGACTATGATGGAGGTACAGGTGACTTTCAGATGGGACCACTAAGTTTTATGCTGAATTATCCGGATCACTGTGTTCTTTACCGATTCATTCCTCGAAGTATAACTTCTACTGATATGGAGCTGGTTTGGTTCGTCAATGAAGATGCCAAAGAGGGAAAAGACTACGACAAAGACAAGCTAACATGGCTATGGCACCACACCTCGCTTGAAGATGAGTACATCATTAACAGGAACAGCGAAGGAGTAAACTCCCGTTTTTTTAAACCGGGTCCTTACCACCCTGAGTTTGAAGAACAGCTCCAAGCCTTTGTGCATTGGTATTTACACACCTTGGAATCTACCTTAAACCTATAGCTTTAACCTTTGAAAGACCTAGGTCTGGAGTGCACGTATGCATGTAAATGAAGCAATTGTTGGACGTCAAAGTATTCGAGAATTCGATGCATCAAGAGATGTTCCTAACGACGTCATAGAGAATATTCTAGGTTTAGCAGGTAGATCACCCTCAGGTTCTAATATTCAGCCTTGGAAGGTTTGGGTTGTGCGTGACCAAGCGAAAGAAGCTATAAGTAATGCCTGCTATGAGAGACACATGTCTGGCGACCTGGGAGAACGAGAATATAATTACTATCCAGTTAACTGGAGAGAACCCTATATTAACCGACGAAGAGCTACTGGGTGGGGTCTATATGGTGTTCTGGGTATTAAGAAAGAAGACAAGGAAGAGATGCAGCTACAGCATGGCCGTAACTATACCTTTTTCGATGCTCCAGTAGGCATGTTCTTCACAATTGATAGAGATATGGAACTGGGCAGTTGGATAGATTGTGGCATGTTTATTCAATCCTTGATGCTTGCGGCAAGAGCGGAAGGATTGGAGACATGCTCACAAGCAGCGTTCTGCAATTACTATGACACTGTGATGCAACTGCTCGGGGCACCAGATGACCAGATGCTTATTTGCGGAATGTCTATCGGTTATGCTGCTAGTGAATCTGTAGTTAATACCTTTAGAACCGAAAGAGAGCCAGTCTCGACTTATACTACCTTTCTAACAAAACCTAATCAGGTTTGAAAGATTCATAGCTAGTTGCGGAGAACTGATCTAATCGGATCGTGCAACCATCTGTTTTGCAATAATCACTCGCTGAATTTCATTTGTTCCTTCACCAATGCAGAGTAGAGGAGCGTCCCGATAAAATCTTTCTATTTCATAGTCAGGAGAATAGCTATAACCCCCAAATACTCTCATAGCATCCAGACTATTTTGAACAGCACTTTCTGAAGCAAAGTACTTAGCTTGTCCAGCCTCCAGATCACAACGCTCGTTTAAGTCGAATTTTTTCGCAGCTTGTTCAACTAGTAATCTGGCAGCTTCAGCACGCGTTGACATCTCTGCAAGCTTAAGTTGTATAGCCTGGTGCTCAACGATTGGTTTTTGAAAAGTTTTTCTATCTTTTGCATACGCGAGAGCCATTTTTGTAGCCCCATCTGCCATGCCAGCACCACGGGCTGCAATATTTATTCGACCAAGCTCAAGTCCGCCAACGATCTGGTGAAATCCTCTACCTTCTTCTCCACCAATTAAGTTGTCAGAGGGAACTTGAAAATCTTGGAAAATTAACTCACCACTATCAATAGATCGATAACCGAGTTTCTTAAGTTTTTTCCCTACACTGAAACCATCTCCCTTTTCACAAAGAAAAAGACTCATTCCTTTGTGCGCCGGAGAGGCAGTAGCATCCGTTTTACTCAAAATAGCAAGGCATGTACCTTTAACTCCGTTAGTAATCCAGGTTTTAGTGCCATTAATCACGTAATTCTTTCCTTGGCGGGTCGCGGTGGTACGAATACCCTGAAGATCTGTTCCAGCATCTGGTTCAGTGAGTCCTATTCCTCCCCTCAATTCACCCGTAGCAAAGCGAGGTAGAAATCTCTCCCTCTGTGACTCTGTGCCATGGCGTTCAACGCAGTTGGCCATAATCAGATGAGAATTAAAAATCCCTGTAGGCGCCATCCAGACTTGAGCTATTCGCATAACAACACGAGCATAAGTAATTGCATTAAGACCTAATCCACCGTATTCCTGAGAGATAGTCGCGCCAAATAACCCAAGTTCCTTCATCTGTTCTACAAGCTGTTCAGGATATTCGTCGGCCTGATCATATTCTCGTGCAATCGGTCTTACCTCTTTCTCAACCCACTTGTCGATGACAGTAAGAATCTGTCGCTCAATTTCCATATGATCTTCAGTGCTAGTTGATTTTTCTATCTTCTGATTGCTCATTTGTCTGTCCTTATACTTCTTTAGTACCGATCTCTTTTTTCGGTATTAACATAGATCTTTCAAACTCACACACGATCACTTCATCTTGATTTATTCCAATAGTATTTACAGTAACGATCCCTGCATTTGGTCGTGATTTTGATTCCCTAACTTCTATAACTTCTGACTTAGCATAAAGAGTATCCCCAGGAAATACTGGATTGGGCAGTTTTATCTCTTTCCATCCAAGGTTAGCGATAGCTTTTTCACTAACATCAGAAACACTCATACCTACAACAATAGCAACGGTTAATGGGCTAGCTATTAAAGGGCGGCCGAATTCGGTCGTTTTTGCATATTCTTCGTCAAAGTGTAACGGATGGGTATTCATGGTAAGCAATGTAAACCAAGCATTATCTTGCTGACTGACAGTTCTTCCAGGATGATGTTCGTAAACATCGCCTACCGTAAATTCTTCTAAATAACGACCAGTAGCCGCTCTATAATGTTTAGGTGCTATTTCCAAATCTTGTCTCTTACTCATATCAAACCTCTAATTTTTAGTTCTTGCACATACAAGGAATTGCTCAGACAATTCCAATGCTTACGATTTCTTTGAAAGGATGCAAGCGTGAAAACTAATTTGATCTTAAGAAGCTTCCTCTTTGCACCAGGTAACCACGCTCGAAAGGTAGAAAAAGCATTTACCTTAGATGCTGACGCTGTAATCCTGGATTTAGAGGATTCAGTCCCAGCCAAAGAGAAAATTCTATCACGAAAGCAAGTGATCGACGCTCTTTCTAAACCACACAAAGCGCATGGGTATATTAGGATCAATGGATGCGACACGGAATTTTTCGAAAATGACATCCAAGAAGTCGTAGGTCCATGGCTTGATGGTATTGTATTACCAAAAGCGGAGACTTCAAAAATGGTCGAGCAAGTGTCTTTTCAAATTAGCGAAGCAGAAAAGAAATATGGCTTGCCACTCAATTCAATTGAACTTTTACCCATAATAGAAACTGCCAAAGGTATCGAGAACGCTAATGAGATTGCCGCTGGCTCAGATCGTATTTATCGTCTCGCTTTTGGTGGTGGCGATTACACACTTGACTTAAACTACATATGGAATCGTGATGAAGAAGTTTTATCCTACGCTCGATCCAAAATCGGACATGCATGCCGAGTCGCAAATATAGAGCCTCCAATAGATACTGTCGTATTAGAAATAAAAGACGACGATCGTTTTATCGCTTCTGCTGAACGGGGTAGAACTTTTGGTTTTTCTGGCAAGCTTTGTATCCATCCAGATCAAATATCACTCTGCAATAAGATATTCTCACCTGACGGCGATGAAATTGCTTATGCTCAGAAAGTCATTTTAGCATTCGCGAAATCCGAATCGGATGGTTCGGCATCAATCGAGATCGATGGGAACTTTGTTGATTATGCGATAGTAAAAAAAGCTCAACGTATTATAGACCTTCAGGAGATATTAGAACGAAGATCAAGAGAAAAATGATTATTGCAATTGTCGCTCGATTTTAGAATTTTCTTGCCTGAGCTCTAGCCATAATATAGCCGCTATCACCATGATCATACCAACAACCTGAGACATAGTTAGAATTTCATCCTGCACTAAGACCGCCATAACTGCTGTCGCCGGTGGACCAATAGCACTTGCAATAGCTGCGCGAGAAGCTCCAATTCTTCTCACTCCTTCCGCAACTAAATAGAGAGGAAGTACGGTTACAAAGACAATCATTATAATAAGTATTGACCAGGCTTCACTATCAAGAGACAGAGAATCCCAACCAAAACGAAACTCATAGTGAGCAGCATAAGCCATCCCAGCAGCACTCATTGCTACAAAAGTGAATCGTCCACTACCCATTTTTTTGGTAAGTCGGGCGCCAAATAAAAAATAAATCGCAATGGTTAAAGAGCAAGTAAGAACCCAGAGAGCACCCTCAGAATTTTTCATCCATAGCCCAGCGTCACCGACCCCAACGGCAATAGCGATACCACAATAGGTTACGACAGAAGCAAACAGTATAGGAATATCTATCCTAATAGCACCGATCAAGGCGCTGAGTAACACCACCATTGCTGGGTAACTATAGAGCAAGACACGTTCTAAACTTGCGTCAATAAGGGTCAGTGCATAGAAATTCACGAACGACCCAAAATAATAACAAGTTAATCCTGCTAAAGCCGCTTGTGCATAATCAAAAAGGCTGATTTCTGGTGAAGGTATGTATGAACGCTCGGCAAGGGCAATTAGGAGAAATCCTGGAACCGCTATGACCGTGCGCGCTGCAACAACGGTCTCAAAATCAATACCCATTCCATAGAGGTACTTTGCAAAAAGACCTTTTGCAGCCAACATAACCGAACCAATAATAACCAGAAGTAAGCCAAACCAATTTGATTTTGGAAAAAGCATTCTAGTGGTCTTTAAAAAAAAGCTGCTTAATTACTAGCAGCTAATTCATCTAGCACTTCATTGGTTGTCATGACCTTGGCCCACAAGCGTCCTAACATAGTCAGAGTAGCTTCCTGCATCTCTTCACTATCAGTGCCCGTACCGTCGCTGACGATAATCACTCTGTATTGCGCATCGCATGCTTCCATCGCTGTCATCGCAACGCAATTATTAGTCGATACTCCAACACACACTAGAGTCTTGATTCCCATAGCCGACAAGTGGGAGTCTATCCCAGTAGATCGGAAAGCGCCCATCGTCGTTTTGTTTAAAACTAATTCTCCAGGAAGTGGTGTCAAATCAGCAACGATTTCATGCTCAGGTTGACCTTCTAAGTTATTTGTTGCTTCAACGATTCCAGCAATGTGCGCTGGAACATCACTACCATCGGGAAGATTAGACCCGTAGGTAATGTAAATCACCTTACCACCAATATCTCTGAAACCTTTAGTCAGGTTTTGGATATTAGGAATCAAGATCTGCTCAATTCGATTAAATCTATATTCTGCATCGGCAAATGCTCCCTCAGCTGCTAATTTTTTCCCTAATCCCATCTCACGATTACCCGTAGCATTTTGCATATCAATGATTAGCAAAGCTGTATCAGCTAGATCAATGGAAACGTCTTGTGTAAAGGAGTCAATAAAAGTGGGTCGCATAATCTGAATTTAACTCAAGCTTGAAATGTTCTGGCATTTTAGTTGAAATGCTACGCTAGTGCATTAGAAGATCGACAGGAGTAACCTATATGGATAAATTTGAACAAGCTGGCTACGGGCAAGAAGACATTGGGTTTGGTGATCACCCGGCAGTACTCATAGTGGATTTTCAGAAAGGGTTTACCGATGAAAGTAGCGTGCTTGGTCGATCTGCGCATGTGCAACGTGCAGTTGATAACACGGCCACACTTCTGGCGGAAGCGAAGAAAAAAGAAATTCCAGTTGCATCATGTCGCGTCTCATGGAATAGCAGATCAGATATGGCCTATTGGAAAATTTCCTCGCTTTATGACGGCAGCTTCTATCATGGTAATCATGCTACAGAGTTTGACCCGAGAATCTCAGATCCTAACTATGTTTTTGAATTCACCAAAACAGCACCCTCAATTTTTTTCCAAACTCCCATTCATGCGTGGCTGACAAGACATCAAATTGATACTACGATTATTACTGGATGCACTACATCAGGATGTGTCAGAGCTTCAATAATAGATAGCTTTTCTTTTGGCTACAGGACAATCGTGCCTGAAGATTGCTGTGGTGATCAAGACGAAGGTCCCCATTGGGATAATCTACGTGACGTTGGTCGAAGATATGCTGATGTCGTAAAACTTAGTGATGTGCTTTCGCATATCCAAAGCTAAACTATTTCTATAACAACAAGGTATTTGCACATGCCCACAGCATATATAAACAATCATAATATGTATTACGAGATCCATGGAGAGGGTCCACCAGCAGTCTACATTGGAGGCTGGGATACTTTTTGTCATGGCCGCGAGGGTTTTCTAGCACGAGGGATGACCGAAAAATATTCGGTGTTACTGGTAGACTACCGAGGTATTGGTGAGTCAGATGACGATCTCTCTATAACACCAAGCACTGAACTTTATGCGGATGATATTATCCAATTACTAGATCACCTAGGCATGACCAACACGTATTTCGTTGGATTGGTAGGCATTGGTGCATGTATTGGGCAGTATGTGGCTCTCAAGAGGCCAGACCTAGTTCGTTGTATGGTCAATATGGGCTGCTGGACCTACTCGGACGAGTGTCTCAGAGATCAATTAAATGCCTTGGCAACAATGCATGAGAAAGCTGGGTTTTTAGCATTCCAGGAACTAGTCGCTGTATATTCCTTTCGCCCAGATTATTACATTACTAACCGGCAAAAACTTCTAGGTAGTGGCGGTGTCTGGGGAATACTTGAAGGAAATATTCAGGCGCATCTAAGATTCGTTGAGGCGTGTAACGGTCACGATATTCGACCCCACCTTAAAGACATACCTGCGCCAACGCTGGTCATCCATGCCGGTCTTGACGTCATTACTGGACCCAGAACAACACTACCACTAGAACAAGGTTTGAGAAATTCAACGGGAGTTAGCATGAATGAGGTAGCGCACGTGGTCGCAGGCAAAGAAGAAAAGATTGCTTTTTGCAAAATCTTGCACAACTTCTTGGACGCACACTAAATTATATTACGGTCGCTTAACTCAGAAAGTCGTTCTATATGCCCAAGCTCATCACCAATAATACCCGCATTATCTTGACCAAGACCGTGACCCGGTTTAGAAGGTAAACGCTGTGAGTTAAATCGAATGGGGTTTCTTAGAACTTTTAGGTCTCTCTCACCGTGAGGCAAGCTCTGTCTCATTCCAATATCAGCAACGAATGGATTATCTAAAGCAGCAGGTAAATCATAAACAGGAGCAACCGGCACCTTAGTTTTTAGTTTATCAAGCCAGTGAGAAGTTGAATTACCGGAAAGTATATGGTCCAACACTGAAGTCAGTGTATCGCGATTTTCGGCACGTTTTCCCATGTTAGCGAATCGAGCATCTTCGGCCAGTTGTGGATGACCTATAATATCCAGAAACAGCCCCCAGAATTTTTCCGTCATACACATGATAAAAATCCATCCATCCGCAGTTTTGAAAAGTTGAACAGGCGTATTGGAAGGGTGCGATCCACGAGGAAGCCGGTCAGTTTTAATGCCATGGTTCATATACCAAGTACCGGGATAGCTTAACTGGTGCAAAGCAACATCAAATAAACTTATGTCAACATCCTTACCGCCATCACGTTCTCGACCCAATAGCGCTGCCAACGTACCCATGCCAGCAACAGCACCTGTCATGAAATCAATAATTGAAAGACCAAATCTGGCCGGAGGGGATTCCGGTTCTCCTGTCAGGTGCAAGAATCCGCACTCAGCTTGCATAAGGTAATCGTAACCTGGCCAATCAGCACGATCATTATCTCGACCATATGCTGAAATATGCGTACAAATAATATTCGGTTTAATAGATTTGAGATTGGCGTAGTCTATGCCCAATCTTTCAGGCTGATTTCCACGTAAATTGTTCCACACCACGTCCGCTGTCATAACCAATTCATGAAACAACTGACGACCCTCTTTTGATTTCAAATCAAGCGTAATACTCTTTTTATTTAGGTTGAAAGCTTGAAAATAGGCGCTATCAGCATCTGATAGTTGTATTCCAGTGTGTCTCGCTGCATCACCGCCAGCAGTGCGACTCTCGATCTTAATGACCTCTGCGCCCATATCTGCAAGATACATAGAACCGTAGGGCCCTGCTCCAAATTGTTCGATCGCAAGGATACGAATGCCCTTTAATGGAAGATCCATAATTTTTCTACCTCGTAAGCTTAAATTCGAAAGATTCATCTCTAAAATCAGATAACTTCAAGACTTGCACACCCCATAAATATGATGCATTGTAATTCACTAAGCAAAACAAATTCGCTTCTTTTGTCCAGTCGAAAGATAACGAATCCAAATAATAGCAAAATCTATAATATGGGGAAAACTATGTCGTATCGTCTTGGTGTTGATGTTGGAGGAACCTTCACTGACCTGTTATTAGTGGATGAAACTTCTAGTCAGGTGTTTACAGCTAAGGTTCCTAGCACCCCTGAAGATTCCTCTATTGGAGTTCTAAATGGTATTGAACGAGTCTGTAAAAGTGCTGACGTGAATCCCAATCAGATTAGCAAAGTAATGCATGGTACTACGGTAGCGACAAACACCATACTCACAGGGACAGGTGCAAAAGTCGGTCTCGTAACCACTAAAGGTTACAAGCAAGTACTCCAGATCGCACGATCTTATGTCCCCGGAGGACTCGGTGGATGGGTTATCTATAACAAGAGTGAACCTCTTGCTCCTCTAGCCAGCACAATTGAAGCTGAAGAACGCATGGGAGCAGATGGTAAAGTAGTTCGTCAACTAAAAAAGCCGGCACTAAAGTCTGAATTAAAAAGAATTAAAAATGAAAATATTGAAGCACTTACCGTTTCTCTAGTTCATTCTTACGCCAATTCCAAACACGAAAAAGAAGTCGGGAAAGTAGCTAAAGAAGTTCTGCCAGGGATACCTATTTCACTATCTTCTGACGTTGTTCCAGAAATGCAGGAATACGAACGCACAATTACTACCGTCGCAAATTCCTATGTACGACCAAAAGTCGCTACGTATGTGCGAAGCCTGCAGCGAAAGCTCACCAGAAAAATGAAAAATGTTAAGTTACATATTCTTCGTTCTGATGGAGGTATGGCTTCCTCGAAGGTAGCCGAATCACTACCAGTAAATTTACTTATGAGTGGTCCAGCCGGCGGTGTCTCCGGCGCAGTCTGGATATCCAAGCAAGCAGGTTTCAAGGATTTGCTGACCTTTGATATGGGAGGAACTTCGACGGATGTTGCGCTAGTGCAAGATGGAAAAGCTCGTCTACGTCGTGAAACCACTGTAGGGGATGTCACGGTTAGAGCGTCGTCAGTGGATGTTCGTACAGTAGGTGCTGGAGGTGGATCAATAGCCCATGTTCCTGAACTCACTGGAGCTCTGCGTGTCGGGCCGGAAAGTGCGGGTGCACAACCAGGCCCCGCAGCCTATAACAAAGGAGGCACTGCACCAACCGTGACAGATGCAAACGTTGTACTTGGATTCCTTCCTACAGAAGTTCGACTGGGTGGCGATATGGAAATCAGGAAAGATCTTGCGGAAAAAGCTATCCGTCCCGTGGCGAAAGCTTTGGGGATTTCAATAAAACGAGCTGCTGCTGGAATTATCGATATTGTTAATGAAAATATGTACGGCGCACTTCGCTTAGTCTCCGTTGAACAAGGATACGATCCGAGAGACTTTGCCTTAATCGGTTTTGGGGGAGCTGGACCATTACATGCCAACGCATTAGGCAAACTAATGAATAGCTGGCCCGTAATAATTCCTCCGGGACCTGGAGTGCTCTGTGCCTATGGAGATGCTACAACCAGAGTGCGAGATGAAGCATCTCGTACATTTATTCGTCGATTTTCTCAAACTAGTGTGACAGAGTTAGTTAAAATTTATGCACAACTCGCGCAGCAAGCTGAGAAAACCATGGAAAAAGAAGGGGTCAGCAAAAAAGATCGAACTCTCTCCTATGAAGCTGACATCCGATATCACGGACAAGGATTATTGCTAACCGTGGATTTTGATACTAAGGATCTACGTAAAAAAGGTTTTGATGTTATCGGAGACTCCTTTGACGAAATGCACAAGCAGCTGTTTACATTTGCACTGGATGCAGACAAGGAAATCGTCAATCTGAGAGCTATTGCTCAAGGGAAAGCAACAGACATCAAAGCAAGAAAGGTTGGAAAAGGTTCACGAACTCCTTCGAAGTCTTCTCAAATTGGAGAGTCGAGAGTTTATATGGATGGAAAAGATCAGGTTGCAGCGCTTTACGATCGATCAAAGCTAAAAAGTGGCAATCAGGTAGATGGACCAGCTGTAGTTCTTGAAATGGATTCCACTACCGTCATCTTGTCGGGACACGTAGGTAAGGTAGATACCTACGGTAATATCTTGATCACACCGACAGCCTAATTCAAAAGGAGCAATTTACATGCCAGCAACTATTGTTCAGACAAACAACAAGAAATTTAAACGGTTGGGTATCGATCCAATCACACTAGATATTATCGAAAACGCCATGATGAATGCGCGGTATGAGATGGATACTGTTCTTTTTAGAACGGCAATGTCTCCAGGAATACGTGAGCAACATGATGAATTCCCAATGATCGCGAACCTGGAAGGAAAAATGGTGGTCGGCCAGTTTGGTAGTTTCATTTACGGCTTCAAGGAAGCCTATGATGGTACTATTGAAGAAGGAGATTTATTTCTAACTACTGATCCTTATTCTTGCCGAGGCGCAATTAGCCACATCAATGACTGGCTGTTGCTACGACCTATCTTTAAGGACGGACGTCTAATCGCCTACGCAGCTATGTTTGGCCATATGACAGATGTTGGGGGAAAAGTCCCTGGAAGTCTTCCGACCGACGCGAGGGAAATATTTGAGGAAGGAATTCGCATCCCTCCTACGAAAATTTATAAAAACGACGAGCTTCAGGAAGATATTCTAGAACTGGTTTTACATAATTGTAGAATGCCAACCTGGAATCGTAGCGACTTTAATGCCCTAGTCGCTGCAGTAAGAACCGCTGAAAAGCGAGTCATAGAATTAGCCGATCGCTTTGGTGACAACATGCTCTTCTCTGCTCTGGATGAACTTCTTGAGAGAAACAAACGAGCGATGGGCAAGCTGATCAAACAGTCTGTACCCACCAAAAAACAATATTTTGAAGATTACCTCTGTGATGATGGAATAGGTATGGGCCCATACACCCTTCGGTGCTCAATGTGGCGCGAAGGCGATAAGGTTATTTTTGACTTTGAAGGCACGGATCCACAGTCGCAAAGCTCTGTTAACTTCTTGTTAAATGAAGAAATGTTCAAAATGTTCTGCGGTGTCTACATGATCATGGTGTTTGATCCTCAGATTATGTTTAACGACGGATTTTATGACTTGATGGAAGTCCGTATTCCTGAGGGAAGTATCTTGAAACCACGCGAACCGGCAGCTTTATCTTGTCGAACCCATCTATTAGGCAGAATATTTGACGTACTTGGCGGCTTACTAGGTCAAGGGGACCCAGATTTTCTCGCAGGCGCGGGATTCTCCGATAGCCCACACTTTATGTATTCAGGCTACGATAAAGAAGGCGAATGGTATCAGCTCTACTCAATTTTATTTGGTGGCATCCCTGGAAAGCCTTCTGGGGACGGACCAGATGGACATTCACTTTGGCCAAGCTTTACCAATGTTCCAAATGAATTTCTAGAAAGCTATTTTCCTTTAAGGATAGAGACCTACGAGAGTATTACTGATAGCGGCGGCCCCGGCTTTCACCGGGGAGGTAATGGAATAAGACTTGGTTATTGCTTCCTAGAACCTGGGACCATTTCAATTCATGATGATCGTTGGCTAATGTACCCTTGGGGTGTAAATGGTGGTATTCCTGGCAGAAGATCAGAAAAACTACTTCATCGAACAGACGGTACAATTGAGAAACTTCCAGCGAAATGCGATCGTATAGAAGTTAATGCAGGAGATATTTTGCACTTTAATACCTGGGGTGGCGGCGGCTGTGGTGATCCTTTCAAACGCCCTGCAGAGCGTGTTTCTTTCGATGTCAAAGCTGGTTTGGTAAGTAGAGAGGGCGCGAAACGCTACGGAGTTATCTTGAACGATGATCTCTCTGTTAACGAAAGACGCACAACCACGTTGAGAGAAAAGCTTTCAAAAGAACGCGGTAAGCCTCCAATGTTTGACCGAGGCGGAGATATTGAATCGATCAAAGCAAGATGCTTGAAAGAAACAGGTTTCCCACCTCCACGCCAACCAGAATTCCAGGCTTGGGCTATGAAGATGAATGAAACTGCAAAAAAGAAATCAAAGTTACCTAAGAAAAGAAAGAAGCCAAAAGCAGCATAAGTATACAGACAATAAAAAGCCGGGCTAAGCCCGGCTTTTTATTGTTCCAAATTTAGATCTCTTGCTTAAAAACGATACTCTAGTTCAACGCCAGCACTTCTAACCCATGCTGGATGAATAAAGGCTCCTCCAAACTCTGGAGCCATAATCACCTCGGCGATATACTCCTCATC
This sequence comes from Halieaceae bacterium, assembly GCA_029247075.1. Lineage (GTDB taxonomy): Bacteria > Pseudomonadota > Gammaproteobacteria > Pseudomonadales > Halieaceae > CABYJX01. Next base: position 14,282 of record JAQWLX010000039.1, read on the forward strand.
TGTAAGGTTTCTAGCAAAAGCTGTCACACGCCAATTTTCACCACCTACACCTATTCTTAAGTTGGTAATGCCTTGGGCATCAACTTTGGTATTTGCAAAACTCGTGGCTAGACCACCAAAAAGTACCGCAGGCACCTGTGTGGAAGGATTAGCATTGGTACCACCTTGAACAACATGGTAATAAGTATCTCCTTGGTACGCATATTCCAGTCTGGCAATGAGATCCAGACCTGAACCAAACTCATGCTCAAAAGTTAACGCAGCGTTC
>JAQWLX010000043.1 GCA_029247075.1 Halieaceae bacterium
TTAGAGATTTTTTCTACTGTGATAGTGGAATGATTCCATGGCTACTGGTTTGCGGATTAATGGCTTCTAAAAAGAAATCTCTAGCTGAATTAGTGAAGGAAAGACAAAAACTTTTTCCTTGTAGTGGCGAAATTAACCGCCAAGTTTCCGATCCAGAAGAGTTGCTTGAAATGGTTCAGAATCATTTTGTTTCCGAAATAAGAAAAATTGAAAATATGGATGGAATAAGCGCAAATTGTGGTGACTGGAGATTCAATCTTAGAACATCCAATACAGAGCCGGTAGTCAGATTAAACGTGGAAAGTTATGGAGATGCTGAATTGATGAAAAAAAAGACCTCCGAATTGTTAGGAATCATTGATGGAGGTTAATCTGCTAGTGTAGTTTTCTTCCATTTTGAAATTAATCGATGTGTAGCAGGGTCCAATTCATTACAGTCTTCATTTTCAAACATTACAGTTTGAATATTTTCGCTAATCGTCTTACCTAATTCAACACCCCATTGATCAAAAGGATTGATTCCCCAGAGACGAGCACTAAAGTAGGTTTTGTGTTCATATAAGGCCAAAAGGCTTCCTAGAACACTTGGATTTAGAGATTCGAAACTGATGATGCTGCTAGGTCTATTTCCCGGCATCCTCAAATGCGGAGCAAGATCTCGAGAATATTTTTCTGGCAGACCTTTCTTTACTAAATAATTATATGATTCATCAGTGGAACGACCAATCATAAGGGCTCTTGCTTGTGCTAAGCAATGAGACACCATCTTCGAGTGTTGATTAGAGTCTCCCGATATCGGTGAAAGTGGTAGAATAAAATCTATAGGGCAGAGTACGGTTCCTTGATGTAAAAACTGATAAAAGGAATGTTGGCCGTTAATCCCATCTGTGCCCCACACTACCGAGGCTGTATCACTTTCAAGGAATTCTCCAGAGGCCAGAGTATTCTTTCCGTTACTTTCCATAACCAATTGTTGCAGGTGGCCTGGTAAGCTTCTTAGGTTGTGAGAGTAAGGTATTATCGCATGGACTTGTGTGTTCCAGCAGTTCCGATACCAGAATTCCAGCAAGCTCATTATCACAGGTAAATTTTTACTAGGGGTCGCCGATTTGAAGTGAGAGTCCATAGCCTCTGCGCCAGAAAGAAACTCTGTAAATGATTTCCAGCCGATCCCGAGTGCACAGGTTAGTCCAGCTGATGTCCATATAGAGTATCTGCCGATCACTTCTTTTGGGAGTAACAGGCAATTTTCAGCTGGAATACTGAAGTTTTGAGCTGCTTTGGTATTTTCGGTGATTGCTATGAAATTATTTTCAAGATCCTTAGCGCCCGCTTTCATCAGCCAATTCTTTGCGTTCTCGGCGTTAATTAGAGTTTCCTCGGTTTTAAATGATTTAGAACAAACAACGAAGAGAGTTGTTTCTGGTTGAAGTCCCAAGAGCGTAGATTTTAAATCCTCTGGATCAAGATTTGATACGAAGTGGCAATCAAGATGATTTCGGTAGTTACTAAGTGACTCAAAGACCAGCTTAGGTCCTAAATAAGAACCTCCAATTCCTAAATTAACGACATCTGTAAATGCTTTTCCAGTAAATCCTTTTTTATTTCCGTTTACAACGTCTTCAACTAAATGGCCCATTTTTTGTTGAATCTCGGATACTATAATACGTTTTTTTTCACTGCTCTTGTTTCTGAATAAGGGGTGGAGAGCTGGTTGTTTCTCTGTGAAATTTACATTCAATCCATCGAGTAATTCATTCGCTAAGCGATGGCTATCCGAACGGTCGATTATTTTAAATAGTGCATCAAAGCCTTGCGTATCAATCGCATGTCTCGAGTAATCTAGTTCAATGTCTGCTTGAGCAATAGTAAGGTCATTGGCTCTGTTCTGTTGTTCAGAAAAAAGTTTGACTATACTTTGATTTTTAAGTCTATCTTTTTCCTTTAATAGAGCCTGGAATGCAGGTTTGTCAGTGAGGGACCAGTTACTAGTCATTTTTTTGATGGTTAGCCACAGAATATGGATATTTGAAAAAGCTTGATAGTTCTTTCTTTAAGAGTTTTAGCTTACGCGATCTACGGATATTTGACATAATCTTCGAAGCTCTTCGCTTGTATGATTTGAACTCAAATCTTCTATCTCTGCAATAGCTAAATCCCGGTATTTTTTAGCGACTTCTTTGCAATATTCAAGTACATCATTGCCTTCTATAGTTTTTATGATTTTTTTAAATGCGTAACGATCTTTGTTCGTTATAGCCTCTTTAACCAGTCTAATTTCTTCATTACTCCCAACCTGCATCACGCGGATTAGAGGCAAAGTCATTTTTCCTTCTGCGAGATCGTCACCAACATGCTTCCCAATATCTAGCGCATTTCCAAAATAATCAAGTATGTCATCCGTTACTTGAAAAGCCATACCCAAGTATCCTCCAAAATTTCTCATCGTATTCACCGTCGATGATTTGGCCTCATTTAAAACAGCAGCCCCAAAACAGGCAGAAGAAAAAAGAGCGGCTGTCTTTCGGTTAATAATATCTAGATATTGATCTTCGGTGGTTGATGGATCGCCAGCCTTCTCCAATTGCATTACTTCTCCTTCTGCAATAATGTTTGTCGAATTAGCCATATTTTCAAGGATATCCATATTTCCTATATCCACTAAAAGCTGAAATGCTCGAGTATAGAGAAAGTCTCCGACTAACACGCTTGACGAATTGCCAAATTCAGCATTTGCCGTAGGGCGCCCTCTGCGTAGCTGAGATAAGTCGACTACATCATCATGTAATAAGGTGGCGGTATGAATAAATTCGACTACTGCAGCAAATTTCACGTGAGAATCTCTTGGTTTTCCAAGTGCTTTAGCTGTTAGCAAGGTCAGTATTGGTCTAAGCCGCTTCCCTCCAGCTTCAACTATATAATGCCCAATATCAGCTACTAGAGTCACATCGGACTTCAGTTGCGCGATAATCAGCTCATTTACCGCATTAAATTCATTGAGTATGGATTTTCTTACTTTTTGCATACTAGAAAGCTATTAAAATCAATTGGATATGCTATGACTGTTATCCAGAGACTGTCAATATACCTATCTAATGCTCGGTATGCTATGAACTTTGAATGAAACACCTTAATATGTTGAGAATACGCTTGCTGCATATCACTCAATTAAGTAAAATCGCGCAGCTATTAGTTGAGTATTTGTACTAGGTTGTGGCCTCTTCTATATTAAGGCGGCCTAGCTTTTATGATCCTACAATATTTTGGAAATTACGATGTATGCTGTTTTTGAAAGTGGTGGCCAACAACACCGAGTCGCTGAAGGAGATATTCTTAAGCTAGAGAAGATTGACGCGCAGGCTGGAGATACGTTGGAATTTAATAGCGTGTTGATGGTTGGAGGGAAAGAGCCAAAAATTGGCACTCCACTTTTAGAAAGTTGTAAGGTTTTGGGCGAAGTGATGTCTCATGGAAGACATCCAAAGATCAAGGTAGTAAAGTTTAATCGGCGTAAGTACTATCGAAATGAGACGGGCCACAGACAATGGTTTACTGAAGTTAAGATTACTGGAATTAATTTCTAAAGGAGTGAGCTTTGGCACATAAGAAAGCTGGTGGTAGCACACGAAATGGCCGAGATTCTGTTAGCAAACGTCTAGGAGTTAAACGTTTTGGTGGAGAGAATGTTCTAGCAGGAAATATTTTGGTCAGACAAAGAGGCACAAAATTCCATGCTGGGGAAAATGTGAGAATGGGTAAGGACCATACTCTTTTTGCTACCTCTAATGGGCGTGTTCAATTTTTAACAAAAGGGGCCTCGAAACGTAAATATATTTTAGTTATTAACGATTAAAAACCTTTAATATGGTTTCCAGCAAAAGCCTCGTTAATAACGGGGCTTTTTTTTTCTGGAATATATGAACTTACACTCCAAGATTTAGGTATAGATACGAATCTAAAGTATGAAATTTGTTGATGAAGTAACGATTGAGGTGACAGCCGGCAAGGGTGGAGACGGATGCCTTAGTTTTCGTCGTGAAAAAAATGTTGCTCGCGGAGGTCCAGATGGTGGGGATGGCGGAGACGGAGGGAGTGTTTTTTTAATAGCGAGCTGCAAAATTAATACAATGGTTGACTATAGATACCAGCGTATATTTTCTGCTCAATCTGGAGAATCAGGACAAGGTCGCAATCGCACCGGGCCAAGTGGTGCTGATCTAGAATTAATCGTGCCTGTGGGCACGACTATTACTGATGCAGACACAGGAGAATTTCTTGGTGATTTAGCTAAAGATGGGCAGCAAATGATGGTTGCTCGCGGAGGATTTCATGGTCTTGGGAATACTCGTTTTAAATCGAGTAGAAATCAAGCACCTAGAAAAACCACTCTTGGTAGTGATGGAGAGTCGCGGGTCTTAACTATGGAATTACGAATATTGGCTGATGTAGGACTTCTCGGTTTGCCAAATTCTGGAAAATCAACCTTTGTTCGTGCTGTCTCCGCAGCAAGACCTAAAATCGCTGATTATCCATTTACAACACTTATACCGAATCTAGGTGTGGTTAGCGTCGAGTCGCTAAGGAATTTCGTAGTAGCAGATATTCCTGGTTTAATATCTGGAGCATCTAAAGGTGCCGGGTTAGGTCTCAGATTTTTGAAGCACCTGATGCGAAATCGTGTACTTCTCCATATTATTGATATTTCGGAGGGTTCAGAAAATGATCCAGCTATCGCTGCAACAGTAGCGATTAATGAGTTGTCATTATTTAGTTCCACACTCTCGAAAAGGTCGCGTTGGCTCGTACTTAATAAGATCGATTTGATTAGTGAAGAACAACTAACTTTGCGGAGGGAAAAAATAGTAAAAGCATTGGATTGGGAAGGTTTGATATATGAGATTTGTGCGCTTTCGAATGAAGGTACTGATATCCTCTGTCAAAACTTAATGTCCTTTCTTGAGGAGCAAGAGGAAATGGAGAGTAATTTTCCAGAAAAAGCAGAGGAAGAAAGACTGAAGCAAGTTAGGATGCAGCGAGAATCGAGGAGTTACATTGATTCTCTAGGTTGTAATGAATCATTGATCGATCCTTCGAAAGATTCTCTCGCTAATCTGCTCACCGATAAGCAAAGCAAAGATTATTCTTAGGGCGTAACCGTGGATAACAGAAAAAAATTGCTTGCTGCGCGGCGCTGGGTCGTAAAGGTGGGAAGTTCACTATTAACAAATGATGGCGCCGCTATTAATGGTAATATGATCAAGTCTTTAGCTGACCAATTATCGTATCAGAAAATTCACGGAAAAGACGTTGTGCTGGTTTCAAGTGGAGCGGTAGCTGCTGGCATCGTCAAGTTAGGTTTGCGTAATAGACCGTCAGCTTTACATGAATTGCAAGCTGCAGCAGCTGTAGGGCAATCTGATCTAATTCGAGTGTATGAGGAAGCATTTTCAGAAATGGGTTTAAAAATAGCGCAAGTCTTACTTGGGCATGATGATATTGCAGCTCGAGATCGTTACCTAAATGCTCGCGGCACTTTAAATACTTTATTAGCGCTAGACGTTATTCCTTTAGTAAATGAAAATGATACTGTGGCCACTGACGAAATTCGTTTTGGTGATAACGATACACTTGCTGCTTTAGTAGCAAACCTTGTTGATGCGGATGGACTTCTTCTGCTTACAGATCAAGAAGGATTAATGAGCGAAGATCCTAGATATTCGAAGAATGCTTCTCTTATTGAAGCCTGCGATGTTTTTTCATCTAATCTTGATGAAATTGCAAAAGATGGCGGCGGCTTCGGTCGTGGAGGAATGAAATCGAAACTAAGTGCAGCCAGAATCGCTTCAAGATCTGGTACCGAGACTATTATAGCCGATGGACGAAAGGAAAATATTATTAGCAAAGTAACCGCTGGTGATAATTTAGGCACCTTATTGTCTTCAGGACGAAAACCAGAAAGTGCTCGAAAGCAATGGTTGGCGAGTATGGTGCAAATCCGAGGTCAATTGACTCTTGATACTGGCGCTATAGAAGTTTTACGGAGCTCTGGTAAGAGTCTCTTGCCAATAGGTGTGATTGAATTAACCGGAGAATTTGGACGCGGTGATTTAGTCTCGTGCATCGATAAAAATGGGAACGAAGTCGCTAGAGGTTTGGTCAATTACGATTTTTCTGAAGCCAAACAAATTATCGGCCTTCCTTCATCAGATATTCAAAGCAGGTTGGGCTATGGTGGAGAAAACGAATTAATTCATCGCGACAATCTAATTTTAATATAGATTATTAGGGCATAGCTGCCATGCCATTAACTTTCCAAGGGCAATGCCTTTTTGAGATGGGAAATGATGTTTTCAGATAGAGAATTACTATTTTTTTCATGCGTACTCCTGACCCTTGTTTCTCTATTAGGTGGATGGATACCTAATTTATTCAAAATAACACATGTTCGGCTTCAGTCAGCTATGAGCCTGGTGGCTGGCTTTATGGTCGGGATAGCAATACTTCATCTGTTACCTCATAGTGTTTCTATTCGCGCTGATAATAATGCCGTAGAAGATGTTACCTCATGGTTGATGGTTGGATTAGTAACAATATTTGTAATGATTCGAAGTTTTCATTTTCATCAGCATGAGCAGCCACTAGTCCATGCCGATAACCCTCAAGAAGGAGACAATCCATCGGTAGCTTACTTGTCTTATAGTTGGATAGGAGTTGCGGTAGGGTTCTCTATACATAGCTTTATTGAGGGAGCAGCATTAGTTGCGGCGTTACAGGTGCAATTATTTCATTCAAGCAATTTCCCATGGATCTGGTTGGGAGTTCTGATGGCTATTCTTTTACATAAACCGTTAGACTCCATGTCGATCATTTTTTTGATTAAGGAGGGCGGATGGAAATCATCGACTAATTATCTTGTAAACATTTTGTTTGCGTTGATGTGCCCGATTGGGGCCTTGATTTTTTATTTTGGAGCTGCGAAGTATTTTGATTTTCAATTTTTATCAAACACCATGGCGTTTTCCTCTGGAGCATTTATCTGCATTGCCCTTAGCGATCTTCTGCCAGAGGTTCATCAGCATAGACATGACCGTTTTACTTTAACAATCATGTTTTTGATCGGAGTTTTATTTTCATACCTATTGAGAATTATAGAAGCAAATACAGGGCTAACCGGACATTTCTAATTGTCTTTTCGATTCATTTAGCCTTAATAGCATTTTCCAAGCTTCCAACGTTGATTACAGCTTTGTATCCAATTTTATTCAAGGTGTTCAGCGCTTTTTGTGCTCTTCCTCCAGACCGACAATAAAGGTAAATTTCTGTGTCTAGAGGCAAGGCAAGTTCAGAAACTCTTTTTCCGATTTCATCAAATGGAATTAGTATTGCTCCTTTTTTGTGGCGAGCCTTGTACTCTTTGCTTGTTCTAACATCAATCCAAACTGGTTTATTAGTATTTTGGTAATCAGACGCATTTAAATAAAGGGGGATCAATAATAAAAAAAAGAAGATATATTTCATTTCCCTACTTTAAATCTTTTTTTGCCAGTTGCTAGAAAGCATTGTTGCTGATGTTATCATCTATCCAACCTTTACATTTATCAGTTACTAATCTTGAAAGCGCATTTATATGGACAGATTCGCTATTAAGACACGGTATATACTCGTATTTTTCCCCCCCGGCGTCTAAAAAGTATTGGCGATTCTCTACGTTAATTTCTTCTATCGTTTCCAGGCAGTCGGAGGCGAAGCCAGGACAAATAATCTGGACTGATTCTACTTGTTTATTGGGTAAATCTTTTAATGTCTCATCTGTATACGGTTGCAGCCATTTTCGAGGGCCAAAACGAGACTGAAAAGTTGTTAAATATCTGTCAGCTTCGAGATTGAGTTTTTTAACGAGTAATTCCGAAGTTTTTTGGCATTGATGAAAATAAGGATCGCCCGCTTCCATATAACTTTGTGGCTCTCCATGGTAGGAAAATATAAGCATATCTGATTCACCATATTTTGATCGGTGTTTTTCTATTTGTGATGCAATAGCTTCAATATAAGCTGGATGATCGTGATAGCTAGAGATAAATCTGACTTCTGGTATCCATCGTTGTTTCACAAAAAATTTAGCAATGGCATCAAAAGTAGAGCCTGTCGTAGGTCCTGAATATTGAGGATATAAAGGCAGAACAAGCAATTTTTGAATTCCTATCGATTCGAGTTCCTCAATTGCGGATTCGATGCTCGGTTCCCCATAGCGCATACCAAAGTCTACTGCAATTCCATCCCCATATTTAGATGAAAGCGCGTTTTTTAATCCTTCAGCCTGGTTTCTCGTATTTACTAACAGAGGGGATCCTTCTTCTGTCCAAACAGTTGAGTAAGCTTCTGCCGAGCGCGCTGGACGAATGTTTAGGATGATGAAGTTTAATATGAACCACCAAACAATCCGAGGGATTTCAATCACTCTGGGGTCAGACAAAAACTCTCTAAGGTAGATTTTTAGAGCGGTCTTTGTCGGCGCCGTCGGAGTACCAAGGTTAGTAATAAGGATCCCAACTGTGTTTTTGGGGTACTGACCAAAATTTCGTGAGCCAATATATTTCATTGATACCAATATACGTTTCTATATTCACGGATCCAAGTAAAATGTCGGTACTATGGCGGCTTTGCGTTATGGCTACGTATATTTGATTCGATTGGATCAAATTGGGATGAGTAAAATCACCAGTAAATCTTTAATTAATTTCGAGAGATGAATAAATGGGCTTATTAAATAAATTTCGGTTGGATGGTCGAGTTGCGTTAGTTACTGGAGCTGGAAAAGGCATCGGAGCAGGAATATCGAAGGTCTTTGCAGAGGCGGGTGCTGATGTTGCTATTGCTGCACGTAGTCATAGTGACTTAAGACAAGTGGCAGATCAAATAGAATCTTTTGGTAGACGAGCACTATGTGTTCCAACTGATGTGCTCGAAAACTCACAGCTCGAGCAATTAATTAACCATGTAGAAGAATATTTTGGCAAACTGGATATTTTGGTTAATAACGCCGGTGGATTCCCTCCTAAACCATTTTTGGATACCACTGTAGAAGAATTTGATTATGCTATGCGATTTAATGTCACATCTGCATTCTCACTTTCTCGCTTAGCGATCCCGATAATGACCCAGAAAAATTCAAATGGAACCATCTTAAACATTTCTTCGGTAGTCGGAGATTTTCCTGCATCAAGTTTTTCTGCTTACGGAACTGCCAAAAGTGCGTTGTCTTTTCTAACTCGAGAGTTGGCGCAAGAACTTGCTCCAAGAATCAGAGTGAATGCAATTGCTGTGGGATCGACTAGAACATCCTCATTAAATGCAGTGCTGACACCTGAGATTGAAAATACTATGGTCGGCTTGACTCCGTTGGCAAGGTTAGGTGAGGTTGAGGACGTGGCACTTGGCGCGCTTTATCTTTGTTCGCCAGCATCAGATTATGTCACAGGTGAGATTCTTGGTGTAAATGGTGGTCTTGAGAGACTGAGCATGGAACTCCCAAGAGCTTTTGGAGATGTTTGTTAGAGTCTAGCCGTTGGAAAAGCTTTTAGTAGTCATTTTGTTTAATCATAGAAGTAGCGCAATTTATAATGAATTTTTATAGGAGATTATTTTGGCACTAACTTTTGACAGTGCTCGTATGCACAACCCATATATCACGTCAGAACATGAAGCTTGGCGGACACAGATCCGTCGATTTATAAACGCAGAAATAATGCCGTATGCTGAATCTTGGGATGAGAAAGGAAATATCCCATCCGATCTATGGATTAAGGCTGCTGGAGTTGGTCTTTTGGGTTTTGGATTTCCTGAGGAATACGGTGGAACCCTAGAAGATATCGATGTTTGGCACAGTTGGATAATAAATGAAGAACTTGCAAGGATTGGTGTGGGTGGAGTATCGGCCAGCTTAATGGTTCACGGAATAGGTTTGCCGCCAGTAATAAACTGGGGTTCTAGTGAAATGAAGCAGCGCGTCGCCCCAGCTGTTTTAGCCGGCGAAAAGTATATTTCTCTTGGGATCACTGAGCCAGGGGGAGGGTCTGATGTGGCTAGCCTTTCTACTACTGCAATTCGTGAAGGGGATGTTTATATAGTAAATGGTTCAAAAACTTATATCACTGGTGGAATGAGAGCAAATTGGGTTTCTACGGCAGTTAGGACTGGTGGGGAAGGCGCTGGGGGAGTTTCGATGCTATTGATACCGACTGACGCAGAAGGATTTACTAGGACCAAACTAGATCGGAAGCAAGGTTGGTGGGCGTCGGATACCGCGACTCTTTATTTTGATAATGTTCGTGTCCCGGTTGATCAATTGATTGGTGAAGAAAATAAAGGATTCAGAGTGATCATGGCGAATTTTAATGACGAGAGAATGTCCATGTCAGCAGCAATGGAAGCGTTAGGTCGTGTTTGTCTTGAAGAGGCTGTCGAATGGGCTCAGCAAAGAAAGACTTTTGGTAAGAGGTTGGCTGACCATCAAGTAATCAGGCACAAGATTGCTCAAATGAAACAGCGACTAAATGCAACTCAAGCTTACATAAGATTATGCTATGAGGCTATCCAATCAAATGCGCCGAATCCTGGTGATATAGCTTTACTTAAAGTTCAGTCATCTGAGACGATGGAATATTGTGCCCGTGAAGCGATGCAAATACTCGGAGGTGCTGGATATATGCGAGGAAGTCGGGTAGAGCGCATATATCGAGAGGTTAGGGTCAATGCTATTGGAGGTGGTTCGGAGGAGATAATGCGTGATTTGGCTAGCAGGCAGTATCAGCTTTAGGATTAGTCGATTTGGTCCGTGTATTTTTTATTCTAATTTAAAGGGGAAATAATAGTGACCAATTCCAAGAAAGAATTAGAAGAATTTCGAACTGAAGTTTCTGCTTGGTTGGGCGACAACAAGCCTAAAGAACCTGGGTTTTTGCTTCCTCAATCCTTTATGGAAGTTGGTACAGATCAACAGCTGGATTTTCTTAGAGAGTGGCAATATAAAATTTGGTCGGCCGGTTATTTGGGTTTGGCTTGGCCCAAGGAATACGGTGGTGGGGGAGTAGACCCTGTTTTCCAGACTATCGCAGATAAAGAGATGCGTCGACTAGGAGTTCCTATTTGTTTTAACATCATTGGACTAGGTTGGGCGGGTCCTCTAATAAAAGATATTGGAACTGAGGCGGAAAAGAAAAAATATCTCAAGGGAATTTTGACCGCTGAGGATATTTGGTGTCAGGGATTTTCTGAACCTGATTATGGATCTGACCTTGGCAATGTTCAAATGCGAGCGGTGCGAGATGGTGATGAATATGTAATTAATGGCACTAAGATTTGGACTACTATGGGTAACTATGCCAAATATATGATCTTGCTTGCAAGAACTAATAAAACTACCGAGCGAAAGTATGATGGTTTATCTTTTTTTCTAGCCCCAATGAATGTTTCGGGAATAGAGGCGAAGCCGATTCGAAAAATAACTGGTGAGTATGGCTTTACAGAAACCTTCTTTACAGATGCAAGGATTCCGGCGGACTCCATTATGGGTCAGGAAGGGCAAGGTTGGAAAATTGCTATGCAAACTCTGCAATATGAACGAGGTGCAGAAGCTGGCCATGCTGGAGGGCTTGCTTTTGTTCGGGTACAGATGGATGACCTCATAGGTCAGCTGAAATCTGCATATCGTAATGGTAAGCCATTGTTAGATGACCCGATAGTTTGCGATCAGCTTGTATCACTAATTATGGAAGAAAAGGCTATCTCTTTAGGTGACAAACGTACACATATTGGACCGCTTACCAGTGACTATCCTCTATCGCTTCCTCTCTCTCACAAACTTAGGTACACCGAATATGCTCGTAGAATGCGTAAGTTGGCTGTTAATTTACAGGGAGCCGCTGGAGCTCTCGATGTCGGAGACGATTCAGCCTTGGAAGGTGGTTTTTGGCAAAAGGCATATTTCCAGAGTTTTTCTGCCACGATCGGAGGAGGCACTAGCCAGGTCCAGGCAAACATTGTGGCCGAACACGTTTTAGGCTTGCCAAAATAAAGGAACCTAAAAATGAATAAAACTTCTTCCAACTCTCTATCTCTTACTGAAGAGCAAGCGATGTTACTAGAGGCTTCCAGAGAGTTTTGTCGGAAAAAATCAACTATAGAAGACGTAAGGAGGCAGCTTGACACCGTTTTAGGATACGATCTAAATGTCTGGAACGAAATGGTTGATCTAGGCTGGCTTAGTATCGCAATCCCAGAACATCTTTCTGGATCAGGATTGGGTGTTAACGGACTGGTTCCCTTGATCGAAAATATGGGGAGAGCCATGCTAGGTACGCCTCTTGTAAGCACAGTTTTGGCCGCACAATTATTAATTCGCGCAGACGCCGGTGAATATTCTGAAAGATTGCTGCAGAAAATCGTTGAAGGAACTCCAGCTACCATAGCTTTTTTAGAAAATTCAGACTGGGGAGATACGAAAATTCGATGCGAAATTGGAAGCGATTTGACTATTCAAGGTACTAAGGATTTCGTGGATGATACCATGGCAGCACAGATTTTTATTTTACCCCTAATAAAAAACGGCGAATTAGTGCTTGCGCTAGTTGAACGGCAGCAATTATCTGATAATGCCATCTTCCCCCATGTGCTTATAGATCAAACCAAACGTTCTGCACGAATAGATTTTAGTGGAATTAAAATTGAATCATCACAAATTATTGAAAATGGTAGAGTGGAGAAGTCATTAAGTGATGTCCGTATAATCGGGGCCTTACTGGTGGCCGCAGAACAAGCAGGCAGCTCAGCCGCTTGTTTAGACCTAGTTGTTGATTATCTGAATACAAGAAAGCAGTTTGGGAACTTAATTGGATCTTATCAAGCGTTAAAACATCCGACGGTTGATATGCTAACAATGCTGGATGCTTCGCGATCATTTATATATCACGCCGCCACTATTATTTCAGACGCACCTATTCAGAAAGATGTTAGAGTTGCCTGTCATATGGCCAAGGCGCAGTCCACTAATACGTTAACTTTCACCGCTGATCGTGCCGTACAATTTCACGGTGGTATGGGGTTTACCTACGCATGCGATGCTCAACTATATATTCGCAGGGCGCAGTGGAGTCAGCAACAATATGGTGATGCTGAGTATCATCGTTCGGCACTGGCAGGAATTTTTTTCGACAAATAAAAGCATCATTCAGTTTTTCTAATTATTATTTTTAAACATTGATATTTCGATTCGGTTGTCAGTCAGCATGATATTCCTGTCAAATTTAAAACAGTGAAAAGCTTCCTGAATCATTTTAAGTGTCGGCGGGTTCGGTGCATCGATATATTTTTGTCGAGGACGAGAAGTGATGGTTTTAAGGTCGGCTAATCCATAAACATGCTGTGATGGCATCGATTTCACATTGTGTACTGCAAAAGCATGCGCCCGACAATTTTTGTCTAGATGAGGCTTGAGAAATGAGGCGAAAGAATTAATTAAGTTTTCATCAAGGAAGTTTAAAAAATCCCAGAAAAGACATAAGTTAAAACTAGCCGCAGGTGGAATTTCTAAAGCTTCTCGAAAAAAATCCGACGGCAAATTCTGCGTATTAGAATTTGTTAGGGCAAATGGTAGTTTTGAGTACGCATCTGCAACATGAATTTTACAGCGATAGTTTGTAAAGGTGTCGACTGTCTCTGAAACAGGGTTACCGATATGCAAGACCTCCGCTTTCTCACCTTCCGAGAAAGGCTCAAAAAGCCAGTCCATTAACTTAGTTGGATGAGAAGATTCCATAAGTATTAAGAATCATCTCCCCAACTAATCGATAACAGATTTTTATTGAGAGCTTTCTTTTTCTAAAGATTCTTTCTGAATCTTATCTTTTATAGCGGATTTTGTTTTTTCCAGTAGTGGTTCTCCAGGATCCATATCGATACTACCTTTAAAAACGGCGCCGTCTTCAAGAGTAACGCGGGGCGCGACTAGATTACCTCTTACGTTACCGCTATTTGAAATAATGACTTGTTCAACTCCTTTTATATCCCCTTCTATTTTCCCCTCAATATGAACTATCTTTCCTTGAACATCCGCTTTTATTCTACCGGATTGTCCTATAAGAACGTTTTGATTGGGAAGCTCTATACTCCCTTCTACGGTCCCTTCTATTGTTAAATCCTCATCTCCACTTATTTTTCCATTTATAACAATACTTGGCCCTATCATTGCTTGGCCTCTTGGATTTTTGCTATTTCTTTGACTCATTGTGCTTACCTTAGACTCGCTGGAGTAAATTTCATTTATTTTCTTTATTTCGAATTTATCTAAAACAGATTTGCCACGTTCAAACATATCATCCGCCATAAATTTTTTAAGACCACTAATCCTAACAGGCAAATAATTACTGTGCCAGTCAATACAGCACTAATTTTAGCTAGCTTATTTCAATGGAAGTTGATTCTTTAGAAAGCCAATTAGATTTTCTCCCATAATTTTTCGAATTTCTTCTGAAGTAAAATCTTCCTTTAATAATGCAGCAGTTAGCTTGGGTAGATCAGAAACATCTATGGGTGAATTTATAGCGCCATCAAAATCTGATCCAAGTGCGATAGAATTAATTCCAACTAAATTAATGCCGTATCTAATAGACTCCACAATGCTTTTAATGCTTGATCCGCATGTCGCTGCGTCCCAGTAACCTACACCAATCAACCCTCCTTGCTTTGCTATCTTTATCATAAGTTCGTCACTTATATTTCTAGGGGTATCACAATGACCTTTAAATCCGGTGTGACTTATTATTACGGGCGCATTGGTCCGTACCAGTACATCTTTTACTACCTGCTCTGAGGAGTGCGCTAAATCAATAATTATGTCTTTCGAAAGCATTGCTAAAAGTGTTTCCTTTCCAAAAGTCGTCAAACCAGCATTGCTTTCGCCATGTAGAGAACCTCCAAGCTTGTTATCAAAAAAATGGTGTAGACCCATAACTCTAAATCCAGCCTCATAAAGAATATCAATATTGTCACTTTTTCCATCTAAAGCATGCATTCCTTCAATCCCTAGAACAGCACCAATAATTTTTTCTCCTTTATTGCGAGAGGTTATGATGTTCTCAATATCAGAGCGTGTTTGAATAATCATCAATTGCTCTGGATAGCGTTTTTCGACTAATGAAATTTTTTCTGCTTGATAAAGAGCGCGCTGGGTTCTGCTAAACCATGTTTCAACTGGCCAAAGTTGCGCTATGGAAAGTAAGGTGATCGTGTCGAATGATTTTTCTGAGTTATTGTTGTAGTTCAAACCCAACGGAGACTTTGTGACACTCGTGAAAATTTGTATTGCAATATTTCCATCTCGTAGGCGCGGGAGATCTATGTGACCTCTTTTTGATCTTTTGGCTATATCGCGACTCCATAATGTCGAATCTGCATGTAAATCACCAATAATTAACGAGGAATGAAAGGCAGAAATTTCGGATGAGACAACTTGAATTACATTCTCGGTCACAGTATTCATTTTTCCATCAATCCACAATGCAACTACGTGAAGTCCATATAGCAAAGTAAGAATGGTTAGGGTTAAGGAAAAAATAATTTTAAACATGTTGTTAGTCCTGGATTACTATCTTGCTTGACTTATTAAACTTCCCTAACGAAGCAGCTAAGTGATTGAACTTTGATTCCTAGATTTGCACGACCCCATGGTATAACCTTCGTTGCTTAAAAAAAACTTATACATTTCTGGCGAATACATGACTGATTATACTTCTCTATTTAAACCATTTGAGCTGGGAAATTTACGATTATCTAATAGAATTGTAATGGCTCCCATGACCAGAAATCAGTCGCCAGAAAACATCCCGAGCGCAGCGACATTAGAATATTACAGGAGAAGAGCTGCTGGTGGAGTG
Organism: Halieaceae bacterium; assembly: GCA_029247075.1. GTDB lineage: Bacteria > Pseudomonadota > Gammaproteobacteria > Pseudomonadales > Halieaceae > CABYJX01. The sequence goes on from JAQWLX010000043.1 coordinate 15,930, forward strand.
GGTCTAATAATTACTGAAGGAACTTGTATTAATCATATCGCAGCATCTGGTTATGCAGACGTGCCTTTTTTTTATGGTGATGAAAATCTGGCGGGGTGGAGGCAAATCGCAGATGCAGTTCACAAGGAAGGAGGTAAAATAGCACCTCAGTTATGGCATTGTGGAGGAATGAGGGGATCGGGAACATTGCCTGCTGGTGATATCAAAGGTTTTACGCCTTCGGGAATGAATGTCCCAGGAAAAGTTAATCGATATCCCATGACAAAAGCCGATATTGATGATGTCGTATCAGCATATGCCGAAGGAGCCAGACAGGCAAAGATATTGGGTTTTGACGCGGTAGAAGTTCATGGGGCACATGGATATTTGATAGATCAATTTTTCTGGGAAGGTACGAATCGGAGGGAAGATGCGTATGGAGGATCTCTCGTTGATAGAACCCGCTTTGCAACTGAAGTTATTAGTGCAATGCGTGATGCGGTGGGCTCTAATTTCACAATAATATTAAGGTGGTCTCAGTGGAAGAGCCAGGATTTTTCTGCCCGCCTTGCAGATACACCAAAAAAATTAGCAGAATTTCTAGAGCCTCTCGTGTCATCAGGAGTTGATATTTTCCATTGTTCTACACGTAGGTTTTGGGAGACTGAATTTAAGGATAATGACTTGAATCTGGCGGGCTGGACAAAGAAAATTACAGGGAAACCTACTATTGCAGTCGGTTCTGTAGGTCTTAGTGAGGAGTTTATTCCTAAACCTGGAGAGACGGAGTTTAGGGATGCGGAACCAGCTAGTATAGAAAATCTAGTAGAGAGAATAGAGATGAATGAATTTGATCTTGCGGCCGTTGGAAGAGCGTTAATAGCTAATCCAGACTGGGTTGATCTTATTAGATCTGATAATTTGGATAGAATTAGAGCGTTTAATAAGGATATGCTGAATTCCCTTGATTAGATTAGAGTTTTAGTTAAGCCTAAATGCAACGTTTACACTGGCGCTTAAGGTAATATCTCCAGAAAGATAATTTGTTTCCTTGCTTTCGTTTTTGATGGTTTTTATTGATCGGTTTCGCAAAGCAATAGGGCGCTGCGAGGTGCGGGATTTCGCATCAATAGTAATTACTCCACCTAATCTCTTGCCGGCAGCATTAGCTAAAATACTAGCTGTTTTTTTAGCATCAAGAAATGCTAATTCGTAGGCTTCTTTTTGCATTTTTTTTCGTTCGCTGGAATCGAATCTTGGTGAAGCAATATGTGTTATTCCTAATTTACCTGCTTCTTCTACCAATGTTCCAAGCTTGGTCAGATCATCAAGCTCCAGACGAATCTCTCTTCTAACGTTATATCCGGTCAGTTCCTGTTTCTCTTGGGTAGAGTTCCAGTGATAAACAGGATTTACAGATGTGCCAGTAGTGCTAATGCGTTTCTCATTAATGTCCATACGTCTAAGAAGCTTTAAGGTGTTTTCTACGATTCTACTGGTATATTTTTGAGCGGAAACTACGCTAGAACGAGTTTCACTCACAGAGAAAGAAATTTTCGCAATATCTGGTGTAATCGAAATCTCTGCATATCCAGACACTGAAACATTTTCGTTCGATGCACTAACATCAATATGATTGAAGAAGGCAACTGACAATAAAATCAAAATAAAAAAAATCTTTTCCATAGGGATTTCCTGTGCGTGTCTAAAAGTAATAATCATGCAAGACTTATTGCCTCTGTGAGAATTTCTTTAGTCAAAGGCTTTATACTAATGTAGCAGCTAGGCAAGTTTAAGGTACCAGGCGTAATCGCGATCGCTCACTTCACTTTGAAAACGGTTATATTCGCTGCGCTTTACGGTCAAGAAATAGTCTAAGTAATTTTCAGGAAAATAATTCTTAAGAATAGAATTACTTTCAAGCGACGTGATGGCTTTATCCCAAGTGCTCGGTAGTTTTCCTATCGGAGGGTCATAATATTCACCCGAGTGAATCATTTTATCGGGAGTCAATTCGTTAATGATTCCATGGTGAATGCCCGCAAGAATCGCGGACATGACCAAATAGGGATTGGCGTCTGCACCCGCAGAGCGATGCTCGATACGCGTATTGCAATTATTACTGGGAGGAATGCGCAGAGATACAGTCCGATGATTGTGCCCCCAGGCAGTATTTACCGGTGCGTATGAGCCAGGTGTAAAACGGCGATAAGAATTAGCATTAGGAGCAAAGATAGCCATACTCTCAGCCATAGTGTCCTGGAGTCCTCCAATAGCGTATTTTAATTTTTTTGAGGTCGCTGGAGGAGGATCGCCGGAATCACAAGAAAATATATTCTCACCTTCTTCATTCAATAGGCTGATATGAATATGCAATCCACTTCCAACTTCTTCTGCAAAGGGTTTTGACATAAAGGTCGCAGTTAATCCATATTCTCTTGCGACTCCTTTTATTAGACGTTTTAAAAGCACGGCATGATCGCAAGCTAAAACCGGATCTGATACGTGATTTAGGTTGATTTCAAATTGACCCGGCGCGAACTCTGAGAGAGCCGCCCTGGCAGGAATTTGCTGCGCATTACAAGCTTTATATACTGACACTAAAAATTCATCCAGGTCCCATAAATCCTCCAAAGCGCCAAATTGAATACCCTGCTGCTCACGAGATGTTCCTGGAATTGAACCTTTGATGGGCACAACAACTTTTGCATCGTTTTCTTTGGTTAGGTAGAACTCAAGTTCAGTGGCCACTACGGGCTTGTAGCTCATTTTTTTTAACTTTTTTTCCATACTTCTGAGTATGTTTCTGGGATCTAAAAGACATGCAGAACCATCATTCTCTACTAATGACATTAGTAGTTGAGCAGTTGGTGATTTTAACCACGGTACAGGAACGATAGATCCAAGGTCACCAAAAGCGAGACAGTCTGGATCTCCATCTTCTGAACCTAGTTCTAGTTCAGTAGGCGGTGCGCCAGAGAAATCTAACAGAGCAGCTGAGCGGCACGCTTTAATACCTTCAGAACATAATCCTTCGAATTCTTCACGAACTAGGCGTTTGCCTCTTAGGACGCCGCTAACGTCTACAGTCATCACTTCCAGAAATTTTGTTTCCGGATGATCTCTCAGGTAGTTAGAGAGTAATTCTTTATCACCCTTCACAACGACTCCTTTATGTGTTTTTCTGGAGGTATAACATTATGGTCTTCTGCCTTAAATGTAAAAGAGTTCTTTGGTTTTATGAATAAGCTTTGAGCACTCGCACATAGCATGTCTTGTTATCTATGATTTTCAATATTTTTAAATTGATGAGAAAATAGTGATTTCAATAGAGCCTTTGCCTATCTCAGCTGGAAAGCTGATCGGTATGTTTCACAAAAATCTTTAATGGTCCTTGGACTTTTTCCAAGCTGCTCTGAGCATTCATCTGTAAGAATTTCAAGAGAACCAGCGCCTATTTCTTCATACCATTGTGATGTAGCTTCGATGATCCAGGGATTACGGATGGTATTTGCCAGATGATGTTTAAATTCTTCGTGTGACTGTTCTAAGTAACGAATTTCGCGACCAAAAGCTCCCGACATTTTTTCGGCTACTTGATATAAATCGATTAGCTGAGGGCCAGTTATCAAGTAGGATTTAGAATCTAAAGGTTTAGTTATTGCAATATTTGATGCTATTTCACCTACATCATTGGCGTCAATCATCCCAATTTTTGCTTTTCCTAGAGGTAAGGCAAAAGAATCTGAATTTTTTATGCTGTCAAAAACTCTTAGAAAGTTCTGCATAAAAAAGCTAGGTTTAATTGTACTTGTGGTTAAACTCAATCCAGATAAAAATAATTCCACTTCATAATGAGCACTTGAGATTGGTGAAATAGACTCTGGTGTGGCATCTATCGAGGAAATTTTAACGATATGTTTCACACCTCTTTTTTCCGCTTCGGCCGAAATCTCGGTTTCTAGTTTTACTTGAGAAGGGCTGTTTTTAGTAATTAGTATTATGCTCGAGACATCGTCGAGCACTTCAGCGCGAACAGATTCCTCTAATAAGTTGCCTTCAACGATTTCAGCGTCGGATTCTGCTAAAGAACCGACGCTATCAAATCTACGCGTTACACCTCTTACCTTAGTTCCGGCTGCAAGAGATTTCCGCGCTGCGGAAAGACCAATATGTCCAGATATATCCGTTATCAAAAGCATCGTTCTTAAATATTCTTAGCTATCTAAAATTTCACCTGTACAACTTAACACAATATAGCTTGATTAAAGGCAGCATAATATTTCACAAGTATTTGGTGATAAAATCGATGGAATGAATGAGATGAATCTAGGGAAAAAGTTATGGATTATGTCAGAACTCCTGAAGAGCGATTTGAAAATTTAGAGGGATATCCTTTTACTCCAAACTACATAGATGTATCTGACTTGGAAGGGGGAAATCTTCGAATGCATTATGTGGATGAAGGAAATGGAGAAGTATTGCTTTGTCAGCACGGACAACCATCCTGGTCGTACCTTTTTCGCAAAATGGTGCCATTTCTGGTGAGTGCCGGATATAGAGTCGTGGTTCCCGATTTAATCGGGTTTGGAAGGTCAGATAAGCCTATCGAAAGATCCAGCTATACCTATGCAAATCACATAGTTTGGCTTCTTGAATTAATAAATTCTTTAGGCCTTATGAATATTACTTTGGTCGGGCAGGATTGGGGAGGTTTGATTGGATTGAGGGCTGCAGCTGAAAATTCGGACTTATTTGCTCGTATTGTAGCGGCTAATACAGGTCTGCCTGATGCAGAAAAAGTCACCGATGAGAAAATTATGGAGGTAAGTGACTCCATGAGAAAGTACTACGAAAGCCTATCGATTCCTAAAAATACACTCCAAATGGCTGAGGCGATGGCGAATGATGATTCTGGAATGGGATTTTTTCATTGGGTTAAATACTGCTCGGAGTCCAAAGGTTTTTCGCCCGAGGAAGTTTTGTCCCTCACAACAGGAGGTATTCTGCAACCGGCAGAGAAGAAAGGCTATGGAGCTCCGTTCCCTGAAGAGAAATTTCTTGCCGGAGCCAGACAATTTCCATCATTGGTACCAATCATTCCAGATAATATTGCCGTTAAAAGCAATCGTGCTGCATGGGCCGCCCTGAAGATCTGGACCAAGCCTTTTTTAACCGCATTTTCAGATTCCGATCCAATTACTGCGGGCTGGCACACTCGATTTCAGAATGAAGTACCAGGTGCTCGAGGACAATCACACGTTATAATAAAAGGAGCAGGACATTTTCTCCAAGAGCAGGCGCCAGAAGAGTTGTCCAAGGCAATTATCAACTTTATGAATAATAATCCACTTTAGGCGAGTTAATCAGTGAGCACCAAATCGTCTTTCAGATATTTTCCACCAAGGAAAAAATGCCAGGCGGCCCAAGCATGAAATAAAGAGCAAACTACCAGCGCATACCGTAGAGATTCTTTTTCAAACGACGGATTAAATAAATCGGAGAGAATGCCTACTGTTTGGGGACCTAATCCGAGTCCTATTATATTTATAATGAAAAGTAGAATGCCAGCGGCAACTGCACGCATCCGCAATGTTGATATTCCTTGAGTTTGAGAGAAAGAAGTGGCTTGGTAAAAATTTCCTAACATGGTTGGAATGATCATTGCGAATAGTGCTGTAATAGAGTCTGTCATTAGATAGGCAGTTATATTTAAAGGTACGCATAACAAAAGAGCGATCGCAGCAGTCCACAAATACCATTTAGGATCTTTACTACCAAACTTATCTGCCAGAAAGCCTCCCAACGCAATCCCTATACCTCCAGGAATGCCTAGGATAAGGCCGAACCAGGTTCCAATTTCTCCAGTTCCCATGTCAAAGGATCTGATCAAAAAGCTGGGAGTCCATGTGATGATTCCGTAGCCAGTAAAAGCTGTTAGCGCAGCAGCAAAGGAGAAATGACGAAACGATCTTTTATTCCAGAGATATTTCACGGTTTCTTTGATCGCAGGTTGGTCGCTGTTCGCAACCCTTCCTTCGGCGAGTCCGCGAGGAGGTTCCGTGATAGAGAAGCGCACTACAAATGCTAATAAAATACCTGGAAGGCCGACGACAAAAAAAGCAGCCCGCCATCCAAAAAATTCGTTCATCCAGCCTCCAGCGAAGAGACCAAACATGATTCCAAATGGAATACCTAAGGAATAGATACCAAGGGCAGTAGCTCTTTGATTGGCGGGGTAGTAATCCGCAATCATTGAGTGCGCGGGAGGACTGCAACCTGCTTCTCCAATTCCTACGCCGATTCTTGCTAGTAATAAATGCCAAAAATTTTGCGCTAAACCAGATATAGCGGTCATCATACTCCAGATGCCTAGAGAGAGAGCAACTAAGTTGCGGCGATTACTTCTATCCGCATATCGAGCGATGGGTATACCTAAGGTTGCATAAAATGTGGCGAACGCGAATCCAGTAAGCATTCCCATAGCTGTATCTGAAAGACCAAGCTCGTTTTTGATTGGATCAAGTAAAATGGATAATATTTGTCGATCAATAAAATTAAAAGTATAAACCACCACGAGCACGCCAAGTACATAATGGCGGACCCCAAGCACCTTATTTCGAGCCTCTGTGTCAGTCATATTCGATAGCCATTCCTATGGACGTCACCCCTGTAAGTCTTGATTTATTATCTCATCTAGTTTGTTGCTAGACCAAAGTCCAAGATTTAATATTCTTCGCCCATGATGTATAAAGAGAATCTTAAGCAGCTTTTTGTGTGCGTCAATAAAAGTTTTAACTTTGGATATAGATAATATGAGTGATGAAGATTGCTATGTGCCGCCCAAAGTCTGGGTTTGGGAATCAGAAAACGGAGGGAGATTTTCCAAGATTAATCGACCTATAGCTGGGAAAACGCACGAAAAAGAGCTGCCTATTGGCAAACACCCGATACAACTCTACTCACTTGCCACTCCCAATGGAATCAAAGTCACTGTCTTGTTGGAAGAATTACTTGCGCTTGGTAAAAAAGAAGCTGAATACGATGCCTATTTAATTAATATCAGCGAGGGAGAACAGTTTGGTAGCGACTTTGTTGGAGTGAATCCAAATTCGAAAATTCCAGCAATGTTAGATGTGACCACGGAGCCACCGGTTCGCATCTTTGAATCTGGAGCGATCTTGCTTTATTTGACGGAAAAATTTGGAGAATTCCTTCCTAAAGAACTTTCTTTAAAAGCAGAATGTTTTTCTTGGCTATTTTGGAATGTTGGCAGTGCACCCTATCTAGGAGGAGGATTTGGGCATTTCTATGCATATGCGCCTGAAAAATGGGAATATCCAATTAATCGCTACGCGATGGAGGTTAAACGTCAATTGAGTGTGCTCGATCAAAACCTGTCTTCGAGAAGATATTTGTGCGGAGAGGAGTACACGATTGCTGACATGGCGAATTATCCTTGGTACGGTTCTCTGGTTATAGATAACCAATATGAGGCGCAGGAGTTTTTGGATGTTAAATCTTATAAAAATGTTAATAGGTGGGCGTCGGAAATCCATGACCGACCTGCAGTAAAAAGAGGGCGTCGCGTAAACAAGGCTTGGGGAGATGAGGATAATCGTGTAATAGAGAGACATGATTCCAGCGATTTAGATTAGGTTGATTTCCTAAAGCCAATTTATTGTAGATTGCAGTTAGTTTAGTTTCCCGTTTCTGATATCATTTTGCTAATCTTTTAAGGTGCGATTTCATGCTAAGTCGAGATGCGAAATTTGCCGTGGGTCAAGTGGTTAGGCATCGGCACTACCCTTTCCGTGGAGTTATTTTTGATGTTGATCCAACATTTAGTCATACTGATGAGTGGTGGGATTCAATTCCTGAAGAAATACGGCCTCATAAGGATCAACCTTTCTACCATTTGCTAGCTGAAGGTGATCAGCACGCATATATGGCATACGTATCTGAACAGAATCTCTTAGTAGATCATAGCGGCGACCCAGTTAGACATCCGCAGGTAAAAGAGATTTTTAGTTCATTTAAAGGATCCTACTATGAGCAAAAGTTGGGGAGTTCCCACTAAAAAAGACATACAGAGATCTTCTTTATTATCATTTAATTTTGGCAATCGATCATC
>JAQWLX010000052.1 GCA_029247075.1 Halieaceae bacterium
GTTTTTTTATAATCTTAGCGAACTTTTATAGATGGATCAGCCGCTCCTCGCCTCATAGTTGTGAGAAAAGCATCTATTGGAGATGGATCTGATACTTCAGGCAGGTCTGATTCTGGGGGATTATCCCAAAAGGCCTTCCAACTAGGCCAGAGATCATGAAAGGCTCCTTCATAGTTGTCTCGATCGGGCCACCTGATTTTTCTTGACCCGACTGGAGGTTTATTAAGATCACTCGCATACCAATAGCATGGTAGCCTTCTACGAAAATACCAGCGCCCATCGATTCGTTCGTAACTATCCCAATATAGCATCTGCATTATAACCCAGTCGATTCCTCCATCATCTCTTGGAGTTTCATGTTCATTCTTTGAATAAACCACGCCATGCGCATGATCAAAATCATTAAATTCGATTATATGATTACCAATGTGATGAGAAGTTCCAGTAAACTGCTGTCTTAGAGTGTCATCTAACCACCGCTTTAAATGACTCCTTCCGATCTTGTCTCTGCTAACACGAATATCTGGTGCAAACAAATTCACATGAGCGTCTAAATCACGCATATCCAAGGACAAAGAATACTTTGCGGCTAGTTGCCTGATTTCATCGAGGGACTCAAGTCGATCGATCCTAGCCTCAAGAGTGCTTTCACTAGCGTCATAGCTCATGATCAATCCCAGCTAGCAGTTCCGGTAACCAATTCCGCCGTTCTACCACCATCTACAACTAACTCGGCACCAGTCACATAAGATGCTTCTGAACTGGCGAGAAATAGAATAGCGTTCGCGCACTCGAGTGGATTACCAATGCGACCTAGAGGCAAACTTCTACCTGTCGCTTCCTGAGATTCATTATCCGGCATTAGTTCTAACGTTGGCGGCGTCAAAAAAGCACCGGGAATCACTGCGTTAACACGGATCCCATGTGATCCCCATTCAATTGCTGCATTCCTTGTTAACGCCAGAAGCCCTGCTTTCGCGGCACTATAACCAGCCGTCCCTGCGGAACCCAGCAAACCACAAACTGATGACACGTTTACCACCGCTCCGCAACTTTCACTTAAGTAAGGAAAAGCCTCTCGCATCAACAAAAATGCAGCATCTAGTGAAACCTTGAAGTTTTTGTTCCAGCTAGAAAAATCGAGCCGCGCGATAGACCCTGGAATCATAAAAACAGCATTGTTAACTAGAATGTCAAGCTTGCCATGATCTAAAACTACATCTTCTATCAATTGATTTACCGCAGACTCATCGCTTACATCAACTGGGTAGAAAAACGCTTTGCCCCCAGATTCATGAATATTACTAGAAACTCTCGCAAGCTCCTTTTCTCTGCGGGCTACTAGTATGACAACAGCACCTTCCTCAGCAAAACGAACTGCTGTAGCTTCTCCTATTCCTTGACTAGCCCCCGTTATGATGGTTACTTTTCCTTTTAAGCGCACTCTATTTACCCTTAATTAATCAATTAAGCTTAGGGCCAGAGCAAGAGATTCGTCAAGTCAATAGTAGGGCAAAAATATTGAAAAAAAATCTCCATAGAACACGTACAATCTTTACTCATCACTAAATACATTAGTCGAAGAATTTTCTGCGCTAAAACGGGAAAACCCTAGGAAGCATGTAAATTACAACTCCCGAGTAAACTGCCATTACAGGAAATCCAACTTTCAGATAGTCGCTAAACACATAGCCACCTAAATTCTGCACCATAAGATTAGTGGTATAACCATAAGGGGTCATAAAACTGGCGCTTGCTCCAAAAGCTACTGCCATCACAAAAGACATTGGATCTACGTCAAAACTACCTGCTAATGCATAACCTAATGGAAAAGCTATAGCTGCAGCTGCGTTGTTGGTCATAGACTCAGTCATCAATAAGGTAAAGACATAGATTCCAATGAGTCCGTAATAAGGCCCAGCTTCTGATAAAGTAATATGTAAATTGCTACTGATCCAATCTACGACACCTGCATTTTCTAGTCCCTGGGCGACAACTAGTGCCGAGCCAATTAAGAACCATATTTCGAAAGGAAATCTTCTTCTCAAATCGGCCGTAGTAACAACACCCAAGAGCAACATTAGCAAAAGCAGCACAACCAAGCCGTTTAATAAAGATAGGTATCTTAAGATAACTAAGGAGACAATTACCGCTATTGTCATATTAACAATTAGTCCAGGAACTAGCTTTTTTGATCTCGAGAGTGAAGTATCTTCCATTAGAAAGAAATTTTTTCTCGTATTGCGACGGTCATGAAATCCTGGACCTATCGTTAGAACTAGACTATCGCCTGCCTCTAGTGGAATATTTCCGAGTTGCCCCGAAAGGCGCTTTCCACCTCTGCGTAACCCAATAACCGCGGCATCAAAAAGAGCTCTAAACCCGATTTCTTTAAGCGTATTTCCAATAACTGGAGCCGTTGGAGTTACAACTGCCTCCACCATCTTTTCACGAAAAAACCCCTCACTCTCACCATAGAGCTCAAGTCCATCGAACTTATCTAAAATTGACAGGGTATTGATATCACCCGAAAAAATTAAAATATCATTCGCCAAAATCACCTCTGAAGGCGACACAGGAGTCAAGAGCCTACTCCCTCGTGAAAGCTCTACTAAATAAAGTCCCGAAAGAGATCTCAAATTGTTTTCGAGAATACTTTTGCCAACTAAAGATGAAGTATCACACACACTCATCTCAATCAGATAATCATCTTCTACAGAAGATGAATCATCATTTTCTGGAAGTAATCGGGCAGAAAATAGCAGAACTAAGAAACCACACAGTGTCGCCGAAAAACCAATCTGAAAAAAATCGAAGAATGCTAGACCTTGTCCTGAAGCATCTTCAAGAAAACCACTGACGATTAAATTGGTCGATGTTCCTATTAGGGTCATTGTTCCACCCAATATCGCCATATAAGAGAGCGGGATAAGTAAAAGAGATGGTCGATGATAAATATTCTGTTTTACCATTTGCGATAAAGCAGCAACGACGGCTGTGTTATTAATAATAGCCGAAAAGACTGCTGTAATAGCTCCAAGACGAAACAAAGTAAGATTATAATTTTGATCAATTAAACTGGTGGACACTTTTTTCAACCAATCCAATCTCTCTATACCCACTGATATCAAAAGCAACAAGATAAGAGATATTAGACCAGGACTCACGAATTTTTCCAATACGTCTCTAGGCTCTACAAATCCTAGAAAATAGGTGGAAAGGAGACCTCCAACAAAAATCCATACCGGTGACCAACGGGTAAAGACTAAAGCACAAACCATTGTCAAAAAAATTCCAGAGAAAACTAATTGATCACTCATTTTTGTCCTAACACAAAGTTTCTATAACAGGTTTAGCATGCCGGAAGTATCGCAGGATCTCAATATAGATTTATCTTTTAAAAATTTGATATGCCTTGTAAAACTGAACTATCTTGAATCCAAAAAAAAGAAATTTTAATGACGGAAATAGAAATTGTGCAGGCCGTTACAGATAATCGTGCTGCATTCTCTTCACTTAGCATAGGATATGGGATGCTAAGCCTTAATTTAATACTTGCCGCTTATCTATTTCGTAATTTTACCAATCAATTTCAGAATAGCTCTTACGATCATTTTCCTATGGTTCCTTCAAAATAGCGTTATGCGAGTACTAGTAACCGAAGCTGATTACTTTTCGCTTAATGCATATGCCAGCGAAATCGCCAACCAACAAGTAAGTCCATTATTAGAAAGTTTGCTTTCAACAAGGGGTATGGTACTAGGACAACCGGCCATCGCACCTAACTGGAATTATTTTGGTGCCATTGCAGCGCTATTGCATGCTGGCATAACAATCTACCTATTTCTCTTTGCAAAATGGCGAGAGGAAAAATCAGAAAACTAAAAATCAGCATCTTCTATGAATATGGAGACTTAGCATGACGCTCTGGCCAAAAAAACTGCAGGCTAGTCCTAGCTATTTTCCATTGCCCTTTGATTTTCTGATATTCCTCATCATACAACGCTAACCAAAGAAGAGGGTTTTCTTGCGGAGATACATGAGTCGCAAAATCCATCAAATAAACTTGTCCTTCCGCCATTGTATCAGTAAGTAGTTGCACGCGATGATTAGCATTTGGATGGAAACTACTAAAAGGGGCCTCCAGATCCCCTGTAAACACACTGCGATAATTCGAAAGAATTTCTTCCTTCCCAGTCCACGAACCGTAAGGCCCATATTCACATAATGCGTCGTCGGTAAAGATATTAATAAGCTGATCAAGATCACGTAAATCCATCAAAAAGTTATAACTTAATCGCAATTCCTTAATTGCTTCCACTTCCAAGAGTTTCCTGAGCCGATCAATTTCGGAAAGATCAAGTTCTTTACTCGCAGATTCATGTGCACTCATAGCTTTAAGATCCCCCTGATGATTAACTGTTTTTATAGATCAATGTATTAAAAGTTTTCAGTTATACTAAGTTTTTACTTAATTACGATAGGATTATAAGCGCATCTTTCACTTTTCAATAACCGCTTTTTAACTAACATTAAAAGGATATGAACTATGGACATGATTTGGATTTTGGTCGCTGTAATAGTGGTCCTATATATTTGGTATACAAGGATCATAGGGCGCAAAAACAGCGCCCTAGAGGCACTCTCTGGAATAGACGTACAACTAAAAAAACGAAGCAATTTAATCCCCAATATATTAACCATTGCCAAACGTTTTATGGAACACGAGAAAGAACTTCTTAGCGCGGTAACGCAGCTGCGCACGCAGGCAGATAATGAGTACGACGCTGGAGATCCTTTAGCTGTCTCAGAACATCTAAAATCTGCGAATGCCCTTGGCGGACAAATGGGTCGCTTGATGGTGTCGATGGAAGCATATCCAGATTTGAAATCGGATCAAACCATGTTGCAAGCTCAGCAGACATACAACGAGGTTGAAGCTCAAATTTCTGCTGCGCGCAGATTTTACAACTCTTCAGTAACTGAACTAAATAATTCTATCGAAATATTCCCTGGAAATTTATTGGCAGGATTCGCCAAAGCTAAAGTCATGCCCTTTTATGAGACCGATGAAGCCTCGAAAACTCCGGTCGATGCATCCACTTACCTTGGCTGAATAGTTTGAATATTGAAAATTCTAGAATATTAGATTTAGATTGTGGTAAAAACTCAGACGTATTGACCTCATGCTTAACGTAAAAAGTGGGGGTGCTTCTGTGGGGGTATCTCAGATACTTAGAGGCAGTATCGTCCAAGACAATAGTTATGCGTTTAATTGAGGAATGTAAATGGCATCCATCGGAAAACTGTTTTTAGGGATTGGCATCAAAAAACCCGAAAATATTCAGAAATATATTGAAGAAAAAATCTACGAAAAAGGGTTCGCTAGACATTACCAAACTCACTTAAAAGAACGTGTAGAAGAATACGAATTTGAACGCGTAAATGCATTGAAGGTTGCGAGACAACGTCTCTTTTATACGCTTCCCATACTAGTTGGCCTTGTATGGTTTTCATATTTCTTGTTATTCGATGCCCCGGACCTAGCTTTCCTTGCATTTATATTCGGTATTTCTGCTTGGGTTTGGTTTGTAAAAAGATCCTGTGCCGTTTACCAAGAAAGTATTAAATCTGAAATTTTTCCGCATATTTTATCTTTCTTAGGGGATTTCAGTTTCGCATCAGAGATGAAATTTGGTGGACCAAAGAATTACAAAGATTTTGAGATTATCCCCAGCTATACGATTGAGTCAAATGAAGATCTTATAGTTGGAACATATAAAGGGGTGCAAATTACTCTTTTTGAATCAGAGCTTGAGAGAGAAAGTGGATACGGAAAAAACAGAAGAGTTCAGACTGTCTTTAAAGGCATCATGATAGAGATCAGCATGAACAAAACTTTTGAAGGAAAGACCATAGTTAGAAAAGATTCTGGAGCCATCGGCAATTGGTTAGAAAGCAAGACGTCTACATTGGAGCCAGTCAGGTTAGAGGATCCTGAATTTGAAGATCAGTTCGAAGTCTATTCGAACGATCAAGTAGAAGCCAGATATCTTCTGACACCATCATTCATGCAGCGACTGCTTGATTTGAAAACGACGTTCGAAGGAAAGAAAATCGAATGCTCTTTCTGTAACGAATCATTGCTTATGCTGATCTCAATAAAACGTAATATGTTTGAACCAGGTTCAATTCACGAGCGAGAAGATTTTATCGACGACGCAAAAAGCTTGTTGAGTGAGATGCAATCAATCTTTGAGATAATAGACACACTCAAACTCGATCAAAATATTGGCTTATAAGATTATGATAGAATCGACACGAATCGATCTAATTAGTATCTGCTCTACCCGTTCCCTTAAAAATTTTTAATAATTGAAGCTAGAAGCCACTAAACCTTCAAAAAAAGTGCAGCTAAAGACGACGGGGAGATGTCGTTTTTAGGTATTGCGTAGAGTTATATAAATTCTGCAAACTCTGCAGAGTGTCCGGTCTAAAGGTGATCAAATGTCACGAAGATCAGGAGGTAGAAAATCTCGCGTAGCAATTCGCTCCGCACCATTATTAGATAACCTTAAGCCAGTCCATGCAGGCGAAAGTGGGGGAAAATTTAAACCGCTTAGCGAGGGTCAGGTCGACGATGTTATCGAGAATTCCTTTAAGATTCTGTCCGAACTTGGTTTTAGTCAGCCAACGTCCCATTGCATAGAAACTTGTCAATCTATTGGAGCTAAATTGGGAAATGATGGTCGGTTGAGAATGCCTAGGGAAGTAGTAGAAACCGCCATTGAATCCAGCACAAGAGACCTAGTTCTGCATGGACAGAATCCAAAATATGATCTTGATTTAAGTGGAAGCAGAGTGCACTTCTCTACGGCAGGCGCAGCGGTAATGATTGCAGACCCCATAAACAAAACTTATCGAGACTCCACCGCACGAGACCTTTACGACATGGCGAGAATCACAGATACCTGCGAGCATATCCACATGTTTCAGAGAACTTGCGTCCTGCGAGATATTTCTGATAGCTACGCAATGGATTTAAATACAACCTACAACGCAGTTATGGGTACAGCTAAACACGTTGGATCTAGCTGGACCGAAGCAGCTCACCTGCAGCAAACATTAACGATGCTGCACATGATCGCTGGTGATGAGGAAGCATGGAGATCAAGACCATTTGTCAGCCAATCCAATTGTTTCGTAGTCCCGCCTATGAAATTTGCCGAAGAGTCATTAGAATGTTTAAGAATCGCAGTTGAAGGTGGTATGCCCGTTTTACTGCTTTCAGCAGGACAGGCCGGCGCGACCGCACCACCATGCCTCGCCGGCACCGTGTCCCAAGCTTGGGCTGAATGCTTGGGCGGACTCGTGTATGTCAATGCAATTAAACCAGGCGCGCCTGCTATAATAGGAACATGGCCCTTCGTATCAGATCTGCGGACAGGAGCGATGAGCGGAGGATCACCAGAACAAGGCTTGCTATCAGCCGCATGCGCTCAAGTTGGACTCAACCTAAATCTACCGACTGGCACAGGATGCGGGATGTCTGACTCTAAAATGCCAGATTTTCAAGGAGGGGCGGAACACGCCGCTAACGTTTCCATTGCAGCACTCGCTGGAGCAAATATAATCTATGAGTCTGCTGGAATGTATGCGAGTCTTCTCGGCGCCTGTCCCGAAAGCCTCCTGCTAGATAATGACATACTTGGAGCGTCGCTCAGGAGCACAAAAGGAATTACTGTAAATGATAAAACCTTAGGCTTCGATGTCATGCGAGATGTTTGCCTAAATGGCAAGGGTCATTACTTAGGATCTGATCAAACCTTAGACGTCATGCAGAGAGAATACATTTACCCAGATTATTTTGATCGCCATAGTCCCAGCGAATGGTTAGAAGCTAAAAAACTAGATCCACTTCTAAAAGCAGTCAAAGATAAAGAAAAGATTCTGTCTTCTTATTTTCCTAAACATATTGATGATACTATCGACAGAGATATTCGCGAAGCCTTCCCAATCTTCTTAGATCGCAAGTCGATGGGACGCGAAAATTAGCACTATTTTTCTATTGAGATAATTTATGAAGTCCCATGTTCAAGTCGCAATAGTTGGCGGAGGCTCATTAGGCATCAACCTACTTTATCATTTAGCCGAAGAGGGTTGGACAGATATTATCCTTGTAGAAAAAGGAGAGTTAACAAGCGGCTCCACCTGGCATGCAGCGGGCTTAGCATCAAATTTTATCGGTAACATGACAGTTGCAAAGATTCATGATTACTCCATTAAACTTTATAACGAAATACTGCCAAGACTTACAGGAGATCAATCCACATTTCACCAGACTGGCAGTCTTAGAATTGGCTACAGTAAACTCGAGGAAGAATGGTTTCGTCATCTGGAGAGCCGCGCTAAAAATATTCCCTGCGACTTCCACATAATTTCTAAACAAGAAGCCTCAAAAATCCACCCATTTTTTGACTTAAAGAGCGCGAGAATAATTGCGTATACACCAAATGACGGGCATGTTGATCCTACTTCAGTGGTGATGCCTCTGGCTCAGCTTGCTAAGAAAAAAGGCGCGCAGATAGAGAGATTTAATCGAGTAATAGAAATCAACTACACCGTATCAGGCAAATGGGAGGTAGTGACTGAAAAAGGAACGATAACAGCTGAACATGTGGTTAATGCAGCAGGCTGCTTCGCTCCTGAAGTAGGGAAAATGGTGGGGGTATCAGTTCCTATAGTAAATCTGGAGCACCAGTATTTAGTTACTGAAAGTCATCCTTCACTTGAAACACGTGAAACAGAATTGCCGGTATGCAGAGACTCTTACTGTGCCGCCTATTTACGTCAGGAAGGAAAAGGCCTTCTAATAGGACCTTATGAGACCTGGGGATCAAAGCCTTGGGCGCTAGGCGGCATGGACTGGAGCTTCGATAGAGAATTGTTTGAAGGTGATCTGGAAAGACTCATGCCATTTCTCGATCGGTGCATGGAAAGGATGCCTATCTTCTCGGAAGTCGGCGTAAAAACTATTATCAATGGACCGATAACTCACACCCCAGACGATAACGCCTTGGTTGGTCCTCAGTCAGGATTGAATAATTTCTGGAATCTGTGCGGATCAAGCATTGGAATCGCGCAAGGTGGTTTAGGAAAATTTCTAGCTCAATGGATGGTGCATGGACAAACCGAACTCAATATGGCTCCTTTAGACAGTCGGAGATTTGGGCCTTGGGCGGATAAAAATTACTGTATTACTAAAGCAATTGAATCCTATGAAGTAATGTATACCGCAGTAGGTGCAAATGAAAATAGACATCACGGCAGAATAAAAAGAACCAGTCCACTTTACTCAATACTAGCTGATAGAGGAGCCGTCCACGGAGTTAATTCGGGATTTGAAAAACCGCTTTTTTTTAGAAACAGTTATATACAAGATATACCCACATGGACAAGAAGTTCAACTCACGAAGTCATCGCATCTGAGTGCCAAACTGTAAGAGACGCCGCAGGAATAATAGATATATCCGGATCTTCAAAATTTGAAATCACTGGAACAGATGCTACCTTATTTTTAGATAAACTTTCCTGCAACCAACTACCAGACAATGATGGTCGGCTAGGACTAACATTATTTCACGCTACCAATGGCGGAATCTTAACCGAGCAATCGATCACGAGAATAACGAAAAATCATTTCTATCTAGTAGGACCAATTGGGTCTGAGCTAAGAGATGTTCAATGGATGAATCATCACGCCGATACATACGAAGTTCGGATAAATAATCGAACCGAGGAATTAGCAGCAGTTCTTTTAACTGGCCCCAACGCTAGAGAAATTCTCCAACGACTCACCGACGAAGATTTGTCTAATAATGCTTTTCCCTGGCTGACTTGTAAATCAGTAAAAATAGACAGTGCGACTGTCAGAGTTATCAGAGTCTCTTATGCTGGAGAACTTGGCTACGAGTTACATATGGAACGATATCAAATGTTATCTATTTTCGAGTCATTACTTCGAGTTGGAGAAAAGCTTGGACTCCATCACTTTGGGGGATATGCCTTTAACTCCCTTCGAATGGAAAAAGCATATAGAGCCTGGGGGAGTGAATTCACTGAAGAAGTCAGCGGACTTGAAGCTGATATGACTCGATTTATTAATTTGGAAAAAGACTTCATCGGTAAAGAAAATCTCAATGAACGTCTTTCTAAAGGCCTCGATACTAAGTTAGCGTATCTCGCATTTGATGACGACGTGGCCGCCGAATGTTATGGAAATGAAGCAGTATACAGTAACGGCGAGCTGGCTGGACTAACAACCAGTGGAGGATTTGGCCACCGTGTTGGATTTAGTTTGTCTTTCGCCTATGTTCATCCTGAGCTCGTAAATCAGAACGAACGACTTCAGGTACAAACTGCCGCTGGACTCAGAGACGCTCATGTGGAATTAAAACCTGCCTATGATCCTGATGATATAAAACTAAGGTCTTAACATTGAGTTCCCAGAATCTACTGCCATCTGAAGCCGAAATTGTCATTATTGGAGGTGGAATAGTAGGCTGCTCTCTTGCTTATCATCTTACGAAGCGAGGGATAAATGATGTAGTCCTGCTAGAGAGAAAACAACTCACCTGTGGCACAACCTGGCATGCTGCTGGATTAGTCAGCATGCTCTGGCCAACTCCCACCCTCACGAACCTCGCTAAATACTGCCATGAACTCTACGCGACCCTTGAAAAAGAGACAGGACAGGCTACCGGATATAAACAAATTGGCAGCCTTTCGCTAGCCCGAAACAAAGAGAGATTGGAAGAGTTAAAGCGCAATGCGTCCATGGCAAAAGTATTTGGTGTTAAATCAGAAATACTTGGCCCTAATGAAATGCGTGAACTCTATCCCGGACTTAGCTCCGAGGACATTCTTGGTGCTTTATACATTGAGAAGGATGGACAAACCAACCCTATTGATACAACGATGGCGCTTGCAAAAGGAGCTCAAAATAGAGGAGCAAAGATAATTGAATCCGCAAAGGTAAATCGGATTTTGACTGACAACTCCAAAGTAATTGGAGTAACAGTTGGTGAAGAAAAGATTAACTGTAGAAAAGTCATCCTTACAGGAGGCTTATGGTCAAGAGATATTGCGGCATCTTTAAACATCCATCTCCCGCTATACGCGTGTGAGCACTATTACGTGGTAACAGAAGAAATCCCCGATCTCACTCCACGCCCGGTCTTGAGAGATTTCGATAGAGAAATATATTTCAAAGAAGACGCCGGAAAAATGCTGGTAGGTTGGTTTGAAAAAAATGCCATCGGTTGTCCAATGTCGCGAATAACGGACGATTTTTGTTTTGATGAATTCCCAACTGAAATGGAACACATCGAACCATATCTATTAAATGCCATGGAGACATTTCCTCCATTTGGTTCGGTTGGTATTAGAACATTTTTTAATGGCCCTGAAAGCTTCACTAATGACAACTTGCATCTGATGGGTCCAGTCCCTGAAATTAACAATCTTTTCGTAGCGTGCGGCATGAATTCGAAAGGTATCGCCGCTGCTGGCGGCCTAGGCAAAATTCTTTCAGACTGGATAGTTGACGGATATCCCTCGGGCGAAGTTACGGAGACAGATGTAAGACGAAATAATTCTGCGCAAACGACACAAAGTTATGTTGAAGCTCGCATTCCCGAGGCTTTGGGACACACGTATGCTATGCATTGGCCCTTCTATCAATATAAAACTGCGAGAAATCTCTGGAAATCACCATTGCATAAAGATCTTGCTGATCAAGGTGCATGCTTCGGAGAGGTGGGTGGTTATGAGCGACCTAATTGGTTTGCACGTAACGGGATTGAGCCCGCTTACAAGTATACCTACAGAAAACAAAACTGGTTGGACTGCGCGGCCGCAGAGCATACTTCAGTGCGCGAATCAGTAGGCCTCTACGATATTTCATCTTTTGGAAAGTTTGAAATATTAGGTATTGGTGCCCTATCTACTTTGCAGCGACTGAGCTGCGCAAATATCGATGTTGAGATCGGCAAGGTGGTTTATACGCAGTGGTTAAATGATCGAGGTGGCATTGAAGCAGATCTGACTATCGCAAGATTAGAAGAAGATCGCTTCTGGATTATAACGGGAATTGGATCTTTAAATCGAGATTGGTGGAGATTGAAACATCATCTTGAACCCGATGTAAAATTGACTGACCTAACCATGAGTTACGCTTGCTTGGCATTGCAGGGCCCAAATTCCAGAGATTTGTTACAGCCCATGGTTGAATCAGACCTCACGTCAAAGGCGTTTAATTTTGGCACAGGGGAATTTTCCAAGCTAAATGGAAAAACCGTTTGGATACAAAGATTGTCATATGTGGGTGAATTGGGATGGGAAATTTTTATCTCTAGCGAAAGCGCTGTCAATGTCTTAAAAGATATTCAGCTGGCAGGGAAGACTTTTGATTTATCAAATGTTGGTTTGCATGCTGTAAATGGCCTTCGCTTAGAAAAAGGATTCCGCCATTGGGGTCATGATATTGGTACCGAAGACAATTTACACCAAGCTGGACTTTCGTTCACTGCCAAACCTGATGCGAGTGATTTTATTGGTCGCAATGCCTTTCTAAGATCAGCTAATTCTAAGAAAACTGAAAGACGTCTAGTACAATTTGCATTGCAAGATCCAGACCTATTCCTTTATCACAATGAACCTATCGTGGTGAATGAAGCTATCGTTGGATACTTAACATCTGCTATGTATGGACATTCTATTGGATCTTCAATTGGCATGGGTTACGTGAACCTGCCTAATATTTCCGAAGAAACACTCTTAGAGTCTAAAGTGGAAATAGAGATTGCTACCGAACGTCATGCTGCTAAAGCTACTCTCAAGCCGCTTTATGATCCTTCAGGAGAGAAGATGCGCCAGTAAGTGTTCGTTGTAATCTCAAAATGGCCAGTAGTAAGGAATTAGAGTTACTGCCACACACACAACTAATATCTCTAATGGCAAACCAAGTCTCCAGTAGTCACCAAAACGATATCCGCCGGGACCCATTATTAGTGTGTTATTTTGATGGCCGATGGGCGTTAAAAACGCGCATGATGCGGCTACCGCAACACCCATTAAAAAAGGATCAGCACTGAGATTGAGTTTATCGGCAATCTCAATGGCTAGCGGTGCTGCGATCACAGCGGTAGCGGCATTATTCATCACATCGGATAAAGTCATTGTGACTAAGACAAGTAATGCTAAGACTAGACGGGGTGACTGACCAAACTCTGCGGATAGCGTAAGCAAGGCATTGGCAATGAGGGTCGTTCCTCCGGTGTCTTGTAATGCAGCGCCAATTGGAATCATGCAGCCCAAGAGTACTATTATAGGCCATTCGATGGCATCATAAACGCGCTCAATAGAGACCCAATCAAAAAAAACATATATAGCGGCAACTATGCCTAAGGCAATCGGAAGCCCCAAAACTCCCAGACTAGCGATCAAAATAAAAGTAGCAAAACTAAATACGGAAGCCCATGCCCAATTTCTTTGCAATAGCCGATGCCCTCGATCTCTAAGAGGTAACAAAGACCATTTATCTATCTCAAGTACACGATTTAATCGACTTTCTGAACCCAGAAGCAAGAGCACGTCACCTATTCTGATAGTAAGTTCTCTAAGTTTCTTCCTAAAGCGTATACCTCCGCGCGACACACCTACTAAAGAAACGTGATGTCTTTGTAACAAATCTTTCTTTTTTGCCGAACTACCCGCTAAAGGAGTAGCTCTACCTCCCCCACTCGCTACACCAGCAGCTACAACCACTTCAAGTAGTTCGGCAAAAAAGAAAGATTTGTTACAAAGACATCACGTTTCTTTAGTAGGTGTGTCGCGCGGAGGTATACGCTTTAGGAAGAAACTTAGAGAAC
>JAQWLX010000105.1 GCA_029247075.1 Halieaceae bacterium
GATTGAAGTAGCTAAAGCCACAGCTACTCTATCAATACTGAGTGGGGGGAGATTTATCCTGGGCGCGGGGGCAGGTTGGATGAAAGAAGAATTTGATATTTATGCAGTAGACTTCAGTACGCGCGGAAAGCGTCTTGATGAGTGTCTAGAAGCCATTCAGATTCTTTGGAAAGATAATTTGGTCGAATACCATGGAGAGTTCGTGGATTTTCCTCTGATTCGCTTGGTGCCTTCTCCCAGTCATTCCATACCGATTTACATTGGTGGTGATAATCAGAGAGCACTGAGGAGGGCAGCTAAGTATGGAGCTGGTTGGATTGGTGCTGGCAACACCTCCGAGACAGTACCGCCGATCCTCAAAAAGTTAAATGACCTTCGAGTTGAATATGGGAATAGCGATGGTGCATTTGAGACGATAGTCGGGTTATATGCGGAACAAACCTTGGATTTGTTAAAATCACTGGGAGAGCAAGGGATGACATCGACCGTGAATATGCCCTTTGAGTTTAGTCTTGGCAAAAACAGCAGTATTGACGAAAAGAAGCGATTCATGGAGCGATATGCCAAGAAGATTATTATGCCAATGAATCAGACTTGAATGAGATGAAAACCAAGTTATGACTAATAGAGTAATCCCAAACCTTCCTCACATTGATCAGGTCGGCTTTGTCGTTCAAAATCTTATGGAATCAGTTAGAAGTTATGAGATGCTTTTTGGGGAATTTAATGTATGGGAACCAACTTACATTGAAGCAGCAAGTTATCGAGGAGAATTAGCAGATTGCACGTTGCACATAGCAGCAGCGCAGAACGGAAGTTTGGAGATAGAATTAATACAGGCGCTTGCAGGAAGTAGCCCTCATGTTGAGGCGACCGAACGCAGCGCTTTTGGTATGCATCACGTTAGATATAGGATTAAAGAGATAGAGAGCTACATTAAAGCAGCAGAGCCTTGCGGTTATGAAGTCATTTGGTACAAGCAGTGGGATGAGGTTACTAAGTTTGGCTATCTAGAGCGTGTTGGAGATCCGTTAATAATTGAATTTCTCGAGATGCCATAACAGCTTCATTGTGTAGATATTTGAATAATTTCAAAATATAAAAAGCGAGTCTTTGAGGTAACCACTTTAGACGCTTTTTATAAATTTGTTGTGAGGAGTGTGTTTTGTGATTTTTGGGCTTGCCCATGTATGTATTGAGTCCAGCGATTTAGATGCCACCCAGAAGTTTTATGCCAGCTTGGGAATGGAAAGGCGATTTGAATTCCGCAACGGAGAGAACGAGCTCGTCGGTTTTTACCTCGCCTTTGGCAACGGTACTTATATAGAGGTTATAAAAGTTAATGAGACTAAGCGACAGGGAGTGGTCAAGCACTTTGCTGTTGAAGTGGAAGATGTTTCTAAAGTAAGAGATGTCTTGCTCGATTTTGGTGCGGATGTATCTGAACGAAAGCTTGGTGGAGATAATACTTGGATGGTTACCTGTCGAGATCCAAGTGATGTATTTATTGAATTCCACCAATATACGGGCGAGAGTATGCAAAGCTTAGGTGGTGTATGTTTGGTTGACTATAAGCCCTAAATTAATCTATACGAGTCACTTCCTTTATTTAAGGCAAGCATTGATCTTATCCCAGTTGGTATTTAATGGCGCCAAGACTAAAGGCGAGATATCAAGTTTTAGCGCTTAAAAAATCGATACGCTGCTCGAATAAACACGGAAAGTAGTATCATCCCAGCTAAGCCGCCAAAACTAGCGATTGCATATCCAAAAAATTGATTAGAATTTTTACTAGTAAAGGGATAGGCTCTTGCCAACGCAGTCGCTTTAAGCGACGGGCTTCGGTCATTATTAAAACTTTCCCAACATGTGCTCCAATCTAAACCCTGCGCTTCGCATTCAGTCATGAATGTCGCTCTTTGAAGCTTATACTCGTCCCAAGCTGTATCAAATTTGCTCTTGCCATAAATTGCAGCGCCCAAAGCGATAATATTTACAACTAGTAGTGCGGATAAAAATTTGATCCAGTTTCGATAATTCATTCTATTTTATCTATAAATAATTAAGGCATATGAGCAGAAACAGAAATATTGAAAGACCGGCCGCTAAACCGTAAGCGACTAAAATCGATATCGATATAAAATCATAGAGTATGCTCGCGGTAGCATGCAAATTGACCGATCTTGACGTGGATATTTTGGCACCGAGCCAAGACAAAAAGGTCATTGCTAGAAGACCCATACTTTTCCCCCGATCTTTCAGCGTAACTTTACGGTATTTCAGTTAAAAACACAGCTTATTTCATCCTCAAATAATTGCGGGTAAGACAGATATTATAAGTAGTGACGCCATTGTTAAATTGAAGATTTTTAAATGTTTTGGCCTTGCCAGCATGCTTCTTAATCTTACACCAATTAGTGTCCAAACTGTCACGCAAGGAAGGTTTATTGAGGCAAAAGCGAACGTTACAAGTAGAATGCTTTCTATGGAGCTGACCACGGAATATAAGGTTAATGCAGTCAGGGTAAGCGTCCAGGCTTTGGGGTTGATCCATTGAAAAGCTATTGCCTGGGAAAATGAGAATGGAGTTCCTTTAGTTGCATTATATGTTTCTTCTCCAGAGTTGGAGTTGAAAATCTTCCATGCCAAGAAAAGAACGTATGTGGCCCCAACAATCTTTAGTGCAAGATGAGATTGCGGTATAGAGTTGAATAGAGAAGAGATACCCATTCCCAAAGCAATAGTCATTAGCGCATGACCGATAACTACTCCTAAGAGGTGCGGTATGGTCGCACGGAGTCCAAAATTCACTCCCGATGTCATTAGCATTAAATTATTGGGTCCAGGGGTAATTGAACTCACCAAGGCGAATATCAATAAGCCTGGAAGTAGGCTAGTGTCCATTAGTTTTTGACATTTACCTGGCTGTCATTGTGCGGATTATTCTTTTCCTATTCGGTCCGTCAATAAATCTAAGGTTCAACGTGATAGCGGCATCATAATATGTTCGTAGTCAGTGCCCTTGAACATTACATATGGTAAACCAAGATAAGGATCATTAGTAATTCCCTCTGCAGATCCTTTTGGACCGACTATCATTATATGCGGGCCTTCTGCTATCCAATTGCCTTTTTTCGGATCCGTCTCAAACGGATCATCATTATTGATACTCCTATCTCCTTGAAGCATGTAGGAGAAACCGAGTCGATCCGTGGAAAAAGGTGTTTGTGACAAGACAGTCTTCATTAGAGCCGTCCACACTTCGTCAGAACAATGAGGATCCTTAAAGTCCTCTTGACTACCGGGGCTGCATGTCCAGCCATTGCTACCCTGGATCAAAATAGTGCCGTCTATATCTACAATAGTCGCTTCTTTACTCACGAGAATAGGCCCCGCAGATCTTGCAATGGCAATTCGTTTGTCGGTATCAGTTGATGTACCATCTTGAGACGCAGAGTTTGCTGCCATAGGAATAGTGAGTACTAGTAACGCTAAAATAAGATGCTTTTTCATAGAGATGACCTTCTAGTTCTGTGCTTTGTTGCATAACATAGCCCATCGCCGTGATGCATGTACAGAAAAAGTAGTTCTAGATCTTTACTAAGCTAAAGCGATCTTTTTTAAAGGAGTTCAGATGCGGATACAGAACATGTTTTTTGCAGTATTAAATCCCGTTATGCGAACCCTGTTAAAGTCTCGTTTTCATCGATTGGCTAGCAGAGATATAACGATCCTTTCATATCGAGGAAGAAAGACAAATCGATGGTATGAGACTCCCCTGAGCTATGTCTATCGACAGCAAAATATACTGTTGCTGTCTAGCTACAATACTAGATGGTGGCAAAACTTCACCGACGAACCTTATCCGGTAGAATTACTTGTCAAGCGAAAGACTTTAAAGGGAATGGCGACATTACATTCTGGGCAAAGTGATTTCTTGTCTTCGAACGTTGCTTTTTTTCTTAAGCAATTGCCGAGAGACGCGTCGATTTACTCGGTTAAAATAGATTCAGCAGGCGATCCAACAGAAAATACTATGAAGGATATTGGAGATAGGGTTATCTTGGTAGTTGTAGAGTTAGATGTTCAGAACAACAACTAGTAGGTTGCTTACTTAGACCTGTTATTCTTTCGAGGAAATTTTAATGGTTGATGAAGGTGACGTTCAAAAGCTGTTGGACCGGGAGGCGATAAAGGAATTGGTTAATCTATACTGTCGAGCGGCGGATCGGCATGATCATGAGTTGATGAGGAGTCTGTATCATCAGGATGCCATAGATGATCATGGATCGTTTTTCAAAGGACTGGCGATGGATTTTATAGATAAGCTTCCAGAGATACAAGCGCCCATGAAAATTTTGCACCACAATGTGACTACTCACTGTATTGAGTTGAATGGAGATGCGGCAGAGGGAGAGGTATACATACTTGCTTTCCATCAGGTGGAAGATAAAGAATCTTCTTACGATGTTTTAATTGGTGGACGATATTTTGATCGTTACACTAAGAGAGCAGGGGTGTGGAAATTTTCAGAGAGAGCAGTGGTCGCTGATTGGGCTACAGTGCAGGATCCGTCAGTTGTTAATCTCGGTCATCCGATGATCGACGGCGCACATATAGGTTGCCCTGGCCCAGAGGATCCTTCATACAGCTTTTTCTTGGGGTTTTCTCGTGGGATTAGGGCACTTGATACTTGAACTAATTACTAAGCTTTTCCAGTTTTCGAAATTTTATTAGGGCGCCATATATTGTCCTCCGTTGACGTCTAATGAGCCTCCGGATACGACGTTGGAATAATCGGAAACAAAAAACAGCACGGCTTTGGCACAATCATCTTCTGGGGGAATGATGCCGAGCGGAATTCGATCTGTTATTTCTCCAACGACATCTTCACGATTTTTACCTGCATCCACCATGCTATCAATATATCCAAGTACAGGCTTCCCACCAATCCAACCCATCCTAGCAGCATTTACTCGAATATTAAATTTGCCGTAATCTTTTGCCATGTGACGGGTCAGGACATTTAGACCGCCCTTTGCGGCTGCATAGGAAGCTTCTCCAGGGAATGGATTCACCGTTGCCATAGTCGAAACATTTACAATCGCACCACCCCCATTTTCCTTCATAGAGGGCAGGCATGCTTGAGCCATTCTAAGTGCTCCCAAACAGTTTACATTGTAAGGTTGCTGCCAGCCTTCGGGATCAGCAAGATCGGTAGTGGCCCACTCTCCGTGGTCATATGCGCTGTTGATCAATCCGTCAATGCGTCCATACTTAGTCATCACCTTATCTGCTAGCGCTTTGCACTGATCTGAAATTGTAACATCTGTTGATAAAGCAACTGCTTGACCTCCACTATCAATGATTTCCTTGTGTACAGAGTTAAGGAATTCTTCATTTCGTGCGCCAAGCCCCACTTTGGCCCCTTCCTTAGCGGCAATCTTGGCCATCGCTTGACCCATCCCGGGTCCTACTCCGCTTACAATGATGACTTTATCTTTTAATAACATTTTGCCTCCTAGAATCCTTCTCTTAAATGTCGAGCAATTTCTATCAAAGAGCTGCTTGCAATTCCATTGAATCCAGAGGCAAGTATAATCAAATCTTAGGCAGATAGTGGATTTTATAGCTAGTCCAGAATACGATAGGCTCGATTAGGGAGCTTTAATAACATGCGGTATTTTGCTTTAAATTAAGACGGCATTAGTTTGATTCCGCTGCTTCCTCGTACGGCGACCTTTTTAAGAATAAGAAAAACCTGCTGGAGTTTTGAAATGGGAAACACAAGAAACCTGATTATTTCTGGTGGCCATATTGTAGATGGTACGGGAGCAACACCAATAAGGGCTGACCTCCATATTCAAGGAAATCAGATTAAAGAGATTGGAAATTCGTTGAATACAACTGATTCGACAATGATAAATGCGAATGGGTGTTTCGTTTGTCCAGGAATAATTGAAAGTCATACACACTTTGATGGAAGTATGTGGTGGCAGCCGGATTTGAATCCGCTACCGGGATGCGGTGTTACTACGATGATAATGGGTAACTGTGGTTTCTCCTTAGCTCCTTTAAGCGACGATGCTGCGACTCGAGAGGAAGTGGTAAAAATATTTTCCTTTTTTGAAGATTTCCCCGAGGCACCCTTTTTCAGCGAACTACCTTGGAATTGGAAGACTTGGTCGGAGTACAGTGATTCTATGAATCAGGGTACGAGCGTGCCGCTAAACTATGGAGCATTCGTTGGTCACATTGCTCTGCGTCTCGCGGTGATGGGTGTCGAAGCTTGGGAGCGATCAGCGACATCTTCTGAGATTGATCAAATAGTGATTCTTTTAGAAGATGCTCTGAAATCGGGTGCACTGGGTGTTTCAACAAATTTACTGGACCATGATGGAGAAGATAGGCCGATACCTTCACTAATGGCCGATGACAAGGAGTTTTTGGCTATATTTGAGTGTGTTTCAAGGTTCCCTGGCACGACGGTTCAGGTGGTAATTGATAGTATTATGAGAATGACAGCGGTGCCGGCCATGGAGCGTATAGCGCGCTTAACAGATGAACTGAACGTCAGGGTTCAATGGGCGGGTATCCCGACGTTGGAGTGGCAGAAGACTTATGGACTGCAGCAGCCACTAGTTGAGCTCCATGAACGGTTTGTCGAGGAAGGCAGAGATTTTTGGACTGGCTACGCTCACGTTCCGATCGTCGTGACAGCAAGTATTCAACAATCTCTTTTGTTTGCGCAGTCTAACGAGTACGTTTGGCACGAAGTCGTCACTGCCGAGACTGATGAAGAAAAACGATCATTAT
Source organism: Halieaceae bacterium (assembly GCA_029247075.1). Taxonomy (GTDB): domain Bacteria; phylum Pseudomonadota; class Gammaproteobacteria; order Pseudomonadales; family Halieaceae; genus CABYJX01. The sequence goes on from JAQWLX010000105.1 coordinate 6,817, forward strand.
TAAATGATTCTGATTGGCGTGCTCGTGCTAGATATTCTTGGGAAAATGATTCGTTAGAGACGTCTTTCTTTCGAGAGCCATCCGGGATGATGCTGGATAATTCAGAGAATGATTCTGATCCAATCATCTCTCTCGGTAATTATGCGATGAACCTTGAATTGCATCCCTCAGACGCCTTGGCCGAGTGGTTCTTAAAAAATGGGTTATCCTCTACAGTAAGTATGCCGCCATGGGATCAAGATGATGACATGGTGATTCGATTAACTCGAGATGGTAATGCAGTTGGAAATATCAATGATAGTGGTGCGCATGGCCAAATGTTTTGTGGAAGCGGTGACAGTATTAGATTGTTGACTGATTATGTTTGCACAGGAAAATTAAAAATAGAAGAAGCTATTCATAGTCAAACTGGAAAGCTAGCGGAACACTTCGGGTTTTCTGATAGAGGTGAGATTAAAGTAGGTAAAAGAGCAGATATAACGGTTTTTGCTCTCGATGAGATCGAGCATCGTCCCAAATATAAAGTTTATGATGTGCCTGATGATAAGGGTGGTTTTACCTGGAGATGGACTCGTGATCCCGCACCTGTGCGTCTTACACTTTGTAATGGCGTGCCAACTTTTGATAAGGATGGTGTAACTGGAGAAATGCCAGGGGAGATGGTTTCTCCAAGTTAGAGAAAAGCAGTTATTTTCTTCGCTCTGCAGCCAGCTCTGAATTGACTAATGGGGAGGGATCTCCATTAACGATAGCAGGATCGTATGGGTCTCTTGCGAGCACTTCTTCTAACATAGGTTTAAAAAAGATTAAAGGCAGATCAGGATACGCTGGATCAAAACTTGCTTGATCCCATCTATCGCAGAAGTCGACGCAGTCCTGAAAAAAACGATGTCCTCGATATTTTTCGCGGGTGTATTGATTATATTTCTCGAGATGTTGGCCATAATAAATCATCTGGAATGCACCGTGAGTCGCTATTACCCACTGGCACTGTTCTCTAACATATGGCTTAAGTATGGTGCTCGCATATTCTCCGTGGTTATGAGGCGCGTGCAGATCTCCAATATCGTGCAGCAACGCGGAGATGATCCAGTCTATATCTGCGCCGTCTCGCCAGGCTCGAGAAGCAGTTTGAATGGAGTGTCTTAGGCGAGAGATTTTGTATCCAGTTATACCCTTTTCTAAGCTTTTTAGGCTATCCATGATTCGTTCAGTTGTGTCTCGAATATATTCATTCTCAAGAGCTTGCAGGAACATATAATCTTCGCGATTGCCATATTTCATTTGAGTAAAGCTGACGGATTCCATAACCAATCCCCTCTAAAAAGATATTAATATAAAGTCTAAATGAAATTCTGCAACGCACGCTTTAGAAAAATACTTCAGATTGATTATGTTCCAAACGCCTTCAGAGGAGCATTATTGGAGTGGTCTAAAAGAACAATCTAAGCTTTTTTAAGATTAGTTAGCTTCCTTATTTGCGGCCACAAGTTGGGTCGCGTATTCTAAAATTTGCTTATAGTTAGCTTTTCCGTTCGGCGCTCTAAAAGGTGGTCCTCCGCTAAAAATTGCCCTAGGCAATTTGTATCTTGCGAGAGCCTGTGAGGCAAAGTCTTTTAGACGGTATTCATCTAAAGTGAATCCATTTTCTAGTTCTACTACTGCAACAACAATCTGACCCCAGCGAAAATCTGGCACTCCCATCACAAGCGCATCTTTAATTTCATGGTGCGTCTTAATGAATTCTTCTACTTCTTCAGGAT
>JAQWLX010000007.1 GCA_029247075.1 Halieaceae bacterium
TGGCAACCATTGCACACTCCCAGAGTGAAAGAATCTTCCCGTTCAAAAAAGCGAGAAAACATCTCTCTGATCGACTCATTAAAAAGAATCCCTTTGGCCCAACCCTGACCAGCACCGAGAACATCTCCATATGAAAATCCACCACACGCAACCAGTCCTTTGAAATCGGACAAATCAAATCTTCCGCTTTTCAGGTCACTCATATGTACGTCAACAGATGTAAAGCCTGCTCGATCAAATGCTGCTGCCATCTCCAATTGCCCATTTATGCCTTGCTCGCGCAGGACAGCTATCTTTGGTCGAGTAACACTACCTACTAGGAATGGTGCACTAACGTCCTCCTCAAGGTCGAATGTTAAATTAGCAGACAAACCCACATCTGAATCGTTAATCTTTTCAAACTCTTCACGAGCACATTCGGGGTTATCACGCAGCGATTGTATTTCAAAGCTGGTTCTGGTCCACAACCTTTGCAGATTACTTCTCTTTTCGCACCAAATTAAATCACCATCGCATTTAATAGATATATCTTCTCCCTTTAACGCCTCTCCTAAGACATGAGTTTTTTCGCCCAATCCACATGTTTTAGCCAAATCAAGAAATCTTGGATAATTAGACTTCGAGACTTGGAAGATTGCGCCAGCTTCCTCAGCAAACAATATTTCAAGAGGCTCGCCTGAGACATCGGATAAATCAATCTCAAGAGCACAGTGACCTGCAAAGGCCATTTCGATTAACGTTACCACCAAACCACCGTCAGATCGATCGTGATAGGCTATTGTCAAACCCTCTTTCAAAGCTTTCTGAGCAAGTAAAAAGAATGATTTTAGATCTTCAGAGACGTCTATATCGGGGGGAGTATCCCCAATCTGTCCAAATACCTGAGCCAGTGCAGATCCCCCTAAGCGATTAGCACCTCCCCCTAAATCGATGTAAATCAGAACATTTTCATTTTCCGCAACCAACTCTGGCGTCAAGACATCACGGACATCTATGACTGGCGAAAAAGCCGAAACGACTAAAGAAACTGGCGAAACAACTGTTTTTTCTTGTCCATCAACCTTCCATGAAGTTCGCATAGACATTGAATCTTTCCCTACGGGAATAGTGATGCCTAACTCAGGACAAAATTCCATTCCAACAGTTCGGACCATGTCAAAAAGAACTGCATCTTCCCCCTCATGATCAGCAGCACACATCCAATTTGCGGATAATTTGATTTGCGAAATTGATGCTATCGGTGCCGCCGCTATATTGGTAATGGCCTCGGCTATCGCAATTCGAGCGGAAGAAGGTCCACTTAATAAGGCTAGCGGCGCTCTCTCACCCATAGACATAGTCTCGCCCAGATATGAATCGTATGAAACTGAAGTGACAGCACAATCCGACACAGGGATCTGCCAAGGACCCACCATCTGATCTCTAACAACTAGTCCTGTAACAGACCGGTCTCCAATAGTAATCAAAAACTGCTTGCTCGCCACAACTGGCAACTGCAGAACTCTCTTTATTGCCTCATCAACGTCAGCAATCTTATTTAACTGCTTAAGGTCAGATTTTCCCCTACCCGTGATGCGGTGCATTTTAGGAGGTTTGCCAAAAAGCACTGCCATCGACAAATCAATAGGAATATTTGAGAATAACGAATCTTTTACAATTATTTGTTTTTCCTTTGTGGCAGTCCCTACAACTGCGTGAGGACATTTCTCTGATAGGCAGATTTTTTTGAAGACTTCTAGATTTTCTGGTTCTACCGCTAACACATATCTTTCCTGGGATTCATTGCACCAAATTTCGTGAGGAGCCATACCAGAATCGTCAGAAGGAATATCACGAATTTCAAAAACACCTCCTCGATCTGCGTCTTTAACCAACTCTGGCAAGGCATTAGACAAACCTCCCGCACCAACATCGTGAATAAAGGCAATGGGGTTAGCGGAGCCCATTTGCCAACATCGATCTATCACTTCCTGACAGCGCCTCTCAATTTCTGGATTTTGCCTTTGTACAGATGCAAAATCTAACAATTCGTTACCATCACCACTTGCTACAGAAGAAGCGGCCCCCCCTCCCAGACCAATCAACAACGCCGGACCCCCCAAAACGATCAAATGGGCTCCATCTAAAACCTTACCTTTATTGATGTGCTCTCTATTAATGTTGCCATAGCCACCAGCAATCATAATTGGCTTGTGATAACCTCTAACCTCTTTGCCCCCAAGATCGACTGTAGACATTTCAAATGTTCGAAAATATCCGCATAGATTAGGTCTACCAAATTCATTATTAAAAGCTGCCGCACCGATGGGACCTTCAACCATAATCTCTAATGCAGAAACCTGTCGATCTGGTTTTCCATAGTAAATCTCCCAAGGAAGCTCGTAACCTGGAATAAATAAATTGGAAACCGAAAATCCAGTTAATCCAGCCTTTGGCTTTGAACCGCGTCCAACCGCACCTTCGTCCCTAATTTCACCACCTGCTCCGGTTCCGGAACCAGGGTATGGAGCTATTGCGGTGGGATGGTTATGAGTCTCAACCTTCATAAGTATGGCCACATCCTGGGGATGATATTGATAGCATCGAGAAACGGAATCTGGATAAAATCTTTTCACAAAATGGCCTTCAATTACCGCTGCATTATCGGAATAGGCAGAGAGAATTCCTGTCGAATTGCAATTGTAGGTATTACGAATCATGTCAAATAAGGAATAATCTTGTTCTTGCCCATCAACAGTCCAAGAAGCATTGAAAATCTTATGTCGACAATGTTCTGAATTCGCTTGAGCAAACATCATTAACTCTATGTCAGTAGGATTTCGATTCAAATCTCTAAAACTTGAGGCTAAATATGCCAACTCATCTTCAGCTAATGCTAAACCATAATGGTGATTTGCTTGCTCTAATGCTAGTAGACCACTTTCCAAAAGCTTAATCTCGGTAAGCTGTTTTGGATCGGCAACAGAAAAAAGCTCGTCTATCGCATCAATATCAGTTAAGACACTCTCTGTCATTCTGTCGTAAAGACAGGACAAGACTCTCATTAATGAACTTTCAGAAAGGTCCAGTGGCATATCCAGACAATAGGAAATCCCCCTCTCTAATCTCTTAAGTTTGTCTATTCCACAATTATTACAAATATCAGTCGCTTTGCTGGACCAGGGAGAAACCGTTCCAGGCCTCGGCACAACAAAAAAATGTCTAGCAGTATCATTCAGATATTCACTAGCTGGCTCTGCAATTGATGGTCCATATAGCAGGAGCTGATCAAGGGCCAACTGCTCATTTTGGTCAAGCGGCTCTGTGATGTCGAAGTAATGCAAGTATCTTGCACTGTTGAGATGAACACGAGAGTCGACCGCAATAAGTTTCTTTTTAAGCTTATCAAAGCGAAAATCGGATAACGCGCTAGGACCAAAACTGGTTTGCATACTTACCTATGAAATACTTTGGAGAGCGAGGGACTCTGATATTTTATACTGAGACTCATAACTACTGAACCAACTATAACACACCAAAAACTGGTAATTGTACCAGTGCTAAAACAATTTTTGCTCCTACACTCTCGCTCATGAAAACGTGCCTGCAGGTCGTTATAAGTGCAGTTTTTTTCATATCCGCTAACCAGATTGGTTGTGACTCCGTCAGCGATCTCACCAAAAGCGGAGAGTTAGCGGTCTCCACAGTAAATAACCCTCATACTCATTATTCTGATCATTCAGGATCCAAGGGCTTCGAATACGATCTCGCAAAAAGGTTCGCTGAAGCTTTAGGCCTTGAACTTCGTGTGATACCAGCTAAAAATTCATCCGAAGCTCTTCAGCTCTTAGATAACGGAGAAGCAGATATAGCGGCTCTCGGTGAAAAAATCTCAAGTGCTCCAAACTTTTTTCAGTTAGAGACCCAGCCACATACTATAGCCAATCTAGCCGTCGCCTATATGACCGGAAACTCTAGACCACGAAAAATTTCAGATCTTGAGACTCTGAGAATATCTGCAGATACACAGTCCTGGTCGACTGACTTAATTAAAAGCTTTATAGGAATTGATTTTATTAATTCGATACCTAACGCCAGTACAAAAGTTTTACTGGATTCTATTCAGGCAAAAACAGCTGACGTGGCGATTGTAAACGAGATTGAATTTAGGTTTTTACAAAAACTATACCCACAGCTAAAACTGGCCTTCGTCATTGAAGAAACTCAGATTCCAATTGGCTGGTATGTAAATAATACTTCTTCGGGAATTATTTTAAAAAAACTCGCTGATCATTTTATTGACACAGCAAGTAAAAGTGGCGTCACTGACTCCCTAAGGAGTAAGGCATTTGTTTCCCTTTCAAATTTTTCCAATGGAGATGCTTACACATTTGATAAAAAGATCCAAGAACGGTTGCCCCACTATAAAGACAGCATTAACCAAGTTGCTGAAGAGTTTGATCTGGAGTGGGAGCTATTAGCCGCTATCTCGTATCAAGAATCTCATTGGAATCCATGGGCGACTTCTCCTACTGGAGTACGTGGCATGATGATGCTGACGCAACGAACCGCTGCAGAGCTTGGCGTTGTAGAAAGGACAGACTTGTATCAAAGCCTCAGAGGTGGCGCAGAATATTTTCTAGACCTCCACAGTAGATTACCTAGCGACATTTTTGAGCCGCATAGAACTTCACTGGCACTAGCAGCATATAATGTTGGAATGGGACATCTGGAGGATGCGCGCGTCCTAACCGAAAAAATGGGAGGAAATCCCCATAACTGGATAGACGTGACCAACTATCTTCCTTATCTTCAGATCAAAAAATATTACGAGACTACCAAGCACGGATATGCGAGAGGCGCTGAAGCAGTAACTTATGTTAAGAATATTCAAAATTATTACCAGACCTTAATTTGGCATAAGCTGATAGCTCAAGATTCTATCAACACTTCTACTGATTTTCAGATCGCACTATTACCTAACAGCATAACTGGCAAGCGTTGGTCCGCTCTCTAATATCATCTTCTCTCTCTAAAAAAAGACTTTAATAAATTACTACTTTCATCAGCAAGGAGTCCATGCGACCAAGCTACACTATGATTGTGATACTCAGCGTCAAGAGTCTTACAGCATGAACAAATCGCTCCAGTACGAGAGTCGGTTGCAGCAAAAATAAGTCTTTTAATCCTAGCGTGCACCATAGCTCCTGCACACATAGTGCATGGCTCAAGCGTTACAAAAAGCTCCGCCTCCGGAATTCGGTAATTTCCTACGGCACTTGATGCTGCTTTTAAAGCAAGAATTTCCGCATGTGCCGTTGGATCAAAATTCCTGATACAGCTATTTGCGCCTTCACCTACTACTTGACCACGATATACCACTACCGCGCCGACAGGCACCTCACCCATTTTTGCAGCTACCGCTGCCAAATCGAGAGCACGCTGCATAAACAAAAGGTCTTGAACCCCAACCGCAGATCGTTTCATATTCACTTATAATGCTCCAGAAACATACTGGTTAATTCATTTATTCACGCGACATACTCTTGCCCACCCTATGGCTGTCTATTAATAATCTTTCAATAATGAGCATGTAAAAATTAGCTATGCTTTTAAACTTGAAATTTAAAATCAAATTGACTAAAACTGTTATCTAATTTCGCCTTACTTTGAAATCGGCTAATGATTGTGAATTCTATCTCCGAAATGCTAATTGAAATTTCTCGAATACACCACGAAAAACAAGCAGTATTGAGTAATGGAAGAACGGCAACATATGGAGATTTATTGTGTGCTTCTTCTGAACTGGCTGGAATGCTATCTGCGCTGAACTTCTGCAAAGGAGACAGAATTGCAATTCTGTCAAATAACTCCATTGAATATATTGAGTTGTTTTATACCTGCGCATTATTTGGATTTATTCTGGTTCCGTTAAATTACAGACTCTCTGTCCGAGAATTAGTAGAAAGCATAAAAAGTACTTCGCCTAGAGCAATTTTCTATGAAAATAATTTTTTGAAGGAATGCGAAGCGCTGAAAGTAAACTGCAAATCAGTCTGCCATTGGCTACAATTTTCGTCGGGGAAAAAACGATCATGGCGCGCTGTTTGTTCCCAAGAAAATATTGCCATTACCGAGCCTCCTACTAGAGATAGTAAAAGCGATATAGCCTCTGAAATTTTACTTTTAGTTTTTACAAGCGGAAGTACTGGTAAACCTAAGGCGGCCGCTATTTCTCAAAAAGCACTATATGGCAGCGCGCATGAAATTAGAGATACGGGGGAAATCACAGCCACTGATCAAGGGTTAATAGTTCAACCTCTGTTTCACGTTGGCGCAAACTTTTTATGGCTTGCTCATTTTACAGCTGGAGCGACGATCAGATTAGAGGGAAAATTTGACCCCCTTGAATGCTGGAACATTCTATCATCAACAAATATTACAACCGTTCAACTTGCTCCCACAATGCTAGAAATGATGCTCACTCACCCAACTGGAACGTCTCAAACAACAAACCTAAAGACAATATTTTATTCAACAGCACCCATTCGAGAAGACCTATTAAGAAATGCAATTCGAGTTTTCGGAAATATTTTTGTGCAGCACTATGGGTCGACTGAATCAGGTGTGGTCACTACTCTAAACAAGTCACAACATAAAGTTGATGGTTCTTATGCTCAGCAACTTCAACTAAAATCTGCTGGTTTAGCTAATGCAGCTACACAAGTAAAAATCACTGATGACCTGCTTCGTGAGCTTAAAGCCAATGAGGTTGGTGAAATTCATGTGAAACACAATTTTTTATTTTCCGGTTACTGGGAAAATGAGATCTCACTAAGAAATCCTATTGAAGATGATTGGTTCGGAATGGGTGATCTGGGATATATGGATGAGCAGGGATTCCTGTTCATCGTTGACAGGAAGAAAGACCTAATTATTTCTGGTGGTGAGAATATATACCCTCGCGAGGTGGAGCTGGTTTTATATAATCATCCAGCAATAATCGAATGCGCCGTAGTGGGTATACCCGATGAAAGATGGGGGGAATCTGTCCTTGCCGAGGTTGTCGTTAATGATAAAAAGATCGGTGAAGATGAATTAATCTGCTATTGTAAAATAAACCTTGCTAGCTATAAAAAACCTAGACGAATAGTTTTTCGTGATGATCTGCCACGCCTGTCGACCGGAAAGATAAATAAGGCAGAGATAAAAGCTCTTTACTGGAAGAATTTAGAAAGATCTATTTAGCAGCTTGACAATAGTCAGCTTCTTATCCTGTAATAAACCGATCTCTCTTCACTAGTAGACGGGTATCTATAACTAAAAATAATCATACATATAGCGCTTGCCGTCAAACCAGCAAAAAGCTCACTAACAAAATAATATGTGCCTAATGCCTCGTTTACAACAAAAACAATTAGTGCTGAACTACCTCCTGCCAGAGCAGCTGCAATCGCACCTTTTGCACTCGCCTTTTCCGAAAAAAAACCGGCCATGACTGGAATAAAAAATATGGAAGCTAACAAGGAAGCGGATAAAACCACTAACCAAAAAATACTAAGTAGCTTAATATAAGCTATAGCAAATGTGATAATTCCAATCACTGTGATAGTTACCCTTGCAGCAAACAACATATGTTCATCAGAAGCTTTGGGACTAAATAGTTTTTGGTAAATCTCCTTCGAAATAGATTGTCCGGTTATCATCAAGCATGTGGAACAAGTTGATAATGCTGCCGCTGCGATTCCGGAAAGCGCAAAAGAACCAAAAACCGGGCCTAAGTGACTCCTAGCCAGGGCCAAATAATAATATTCTCCCTGCGCCAGATCTGGATATGCCACTCTTCCTAATAGACCCAACGGAATTACCGATGCAAAAATAACCATTGCTAGAGTTAAAGATACAGGTAGAGCTATCAAGATTTGTCGCTCATCTTTTGCAGTAAGAAATCTAGTAATCAAATGGGGCATAACTGGCGCAGCAAATATCCAAGCAAATTGTCCCATTACTACCTGCCAAGGCCAATCCTGATTTGTCCAATTGAAAATTTCTGGAGGCAACTCCTTAATATATTTCCAACCTAAATCCGAACTACCTCCTCCAGCATAGCTCATGGCAATCGGTACAGCCAAAAGAAGTCCGAACAAGAGAACCAGGAACTGAAATCCGTCGGTCCAGACCACACCAAGCATTCCTCCAAGAACAGTATAAGCAACAATCAAGAGAGAAATTACTAACAATGAAGATTCATAGGTAATGCCGAATATACTTTCTGTAATAGAAGCCAATGCAATAAATTGCGCCGCTAAAAGTGGGATGTATACAACAGGTAGAACAAGTGTAGTTATCATTCGAATGGCTGCAGCATGACTAACATAACGTGTAGCCAATATGTCAGCGAAGTCGTATACCTTATAGTGCTTTGATAAACGGCGGACAAAAACTCCCACTATAGCAATGCTTATTAAATATCCAATTGCAGTGGTAAAAAAGGAGCTGTAAACCGCATAACCATGGTTTCCTGCCATATTAGTGGCGCCGAGAAACAAGCCGGCACTGACATTCGAAGCGACAAATGTTCCGGTTAGAAAATACCAAGGCATCTTTGCCCCGGCAACGAAAAAATCAGAAATACCCCTTATTGAACGTGCTGCTAAAGCTCCTATAAAAAAGCTCATGAGCAAGAAAGACGAAAAAACAAGAGCTTCAATCTTCATCCAGACCGATCCGGCCTTTTAGCCAGTGTTTACCGCAAAATAAGGTTCTCCAGGTTATCCAGTAGGAGATGAGAATCGCCAACATCCAAATGATCACTTGCGCTCGCAAAAGGAAATCCAAATGACTCCATGGGAAATACCACTCAAACATTAAAACCACTCCTTGTTACCCAAAAATTTTTCATAACTTTTCCAGACAATAAAGCCTAATTTTCAAAATCGTAAGAACTTTTTAGAACACTTTTTCTTTTAGCTACAATATCCACATAGCCTTTTGCTCGAATATTAGTCACCTCTTTACCTGAGTAGGGTAAAAACTCTCCTCCAACATAAAATTGATAATCAAAATTCTTCACCAACCAATTTAGTAATTCAGCAACTTCTGCATCTGTAAGTAGCGCGTGCATGACTCCAGGAACTTGTACTATGAATTCTCGACCTTCTGGGATTTTTATATACCTTGACAAATTATTTGCTAAACTTGGAACTTCTCCTAGAACACCAGTCCCATCAGGGAGGTGACAGCCCTGGCAAAAGAGCTTGTAATTATAACTTGGCTCGCTAGAACTCTTAGCTTGCAATAAGGAAGGAAAGAATAAAATACAAATACAGGCCCATACACAGCTTGTCGAAGTATTCCCTGCCAGTCCGTGAAATCCAGTTATCACTATGAAGACTAATACTTTACCTGTATCTACGCTTTACCAACAACTATCGCAGTAGAGCAATGGTAGACATTCGTTTTTGAGCTTAAACACCAGTTTATATGGCCACTTTTGAAAGGATGATAGACTGGTTTCTCACCTTCACTTCTACTGCAGAAACACCGGTTGCAAGTGGATTTTCCGCAGCAATCGTTGTAAGAAATCAGATAAACTTCATTATCGGTAGGATTACGACAAGTACCTATCCAAGTAACTGGAGACATGGATGTTCCTGGTGGGCAGCTAGTCATTGTTCCGCCACAACATCCACACAAATACCCGTCAACAGCACAGTAACGCCAATAGTTGCAGTCATTTGAGCCAACTTTCCCTTTTAAATCAGGGCTATTATCTAAATCTTTTGAATCAGCCCTAGCCATAGGAAGGAGCGGCAACGCACCACTAACACAAAGTAACGCCCCTAACTTTGATAAAATATTTCTCCTAGAAAGTCTGCGAGCTAGCTGGCGGGAAGTATTTTCGGCAAGATCATCAAAGACACTCATGTACAATTCCCCTTAAAGTCAGTGCTCTCTGGCAGTTGCAATAAAGAAGGAGTTAAACTGATCTCAGAAACAGTACGTTGGTGTATTCCAGACAACGCATCATAAACTACCAATTCTGCAAAATCAGGAATTACCGCATACAGTAAGGGTGTTTTATCCTGACTTACCAAGATCGAAGATGCGGCTTTTTCAAGCACTATTTTTTGCACACGTACCTTTTTACTTATATCGTAAACCCAGACCTCGGTACCAGGATGGTGGTGAGTATCCTTAGGACCTTGATGCATCAACGCATATAATCTTTTCGTTTCCGTATGTAATGCCAAATGCTGTATACCACCTATTCGCCACGAATCAGCCTGGTCCTCCTTGTCAACTAGTGACCAAACCTCAGGAAACTCAAAACCATCATCTTTATATTTAACCGTATGCAACTTTCCTTCATATGATGGAAAGAACCAATCGCATCCTAGTCGAATCCCTTTTTCAGTCACTGGGTCCGCGTCTAGATCAAAAAAGATGTCGCTCATAACTTGGCGTTGAAGCTGCCCTTGATCATCTAATTGTGTCGCTTTAATAGTACCTCCGCCACATAGTGATAGAAAAACGCGATCTCCCGCAGAAAATGCTAGGGCACATCCTGGGGTGGCAATTTCCGCTACAAACCTCCGATTTTTCACATCAACTATAGAAAGCGATGATGCAGGAGTGTAATTCCAAACTGCTAGAAAACGATCGTCATCAGATAAGGTTGCGGTCGATAGCTTGGGTGTGGTGGATGCTCTCTTCGCAGGAATTTCTATTTCCGCAATAGGCGATAGATTTCTGGCATCATATACTGATACGACATCTGTTCTCTCACCTCTAGTAATCCGAGAATAGTAGGTCTCTGCAGAATATACTTCACCAAACTCAGTCGGCAACGATAGCGAGTTAAAAGAGTAACCCGTACTCAGCATACCAAGCATATTTCCATTATCTGCATCAACTAAGGTAGCTCTTCCATCAGGCATGGCGTTCCATACCATATCGCTCACCCATACCCAGTGGGTTCCTATTTTGGTCGGCAGGATTTCAATTATC
>JAQWLX010000132.1 GCA_029247075.1 Halieaceae bacterium
TATCTAAAGGCATTTTAGAGCGAATCGTCGGCGCTAAATTCACGCAACAACGATATCGCCTGCCTTGTAGACAAATCGATTAACTTGACTGTAATCCTTTTCAAGAAAATATTTTATATTTCTGGCCGATATCATTCTAACGTCTCTTATAGATTGTTCCGAATAAAAAGCAATATGTGGGGTTATAACGACATTTGTTCGACCCACTAAGCAGTTTTCTTCAAGTTTCGGTGGTTCTCCGTTCAGAACATCAAGCGCCGCGCCTTGCACTATCCCCGCATCTAGTGCGTCAGCTAAAGCATACTCATCGATTAGTGAACCTCGCGCAACATTGATTAGAATAGGTTTTTTCCTTAGTGAATTAAATGAGGCGCGAGAGAAAATAGGATCATTGTTCGAGTTTGCATTACAATGCAAGCTTACAATATCTGACGTTTCAAAAAGGGTTTCAAGACTTACGCGTTTGGCGTTGAGTGTTTCGTCACTATGCTCTATCTTCGGATCATAAAAAATAATCTCTATTCCTAAGCTTTTTACCCTGGAGGCAACTGCTTTCCCGATGCGTCCGAAACCTACTATCCCTAATATTTGTCCGCGTAAACGTGCGGGAGTACTGATTTTATCGTATGCCCAACTGCGATCTTTTTGGACCTGAAAATGATAATCTAAAAGTTGTCGCTTTAGCATAAGAATAAGCGCGAGGGTATGATCGGCTACCTCTTCAGTACAGTATTCACCCACTGCACACACACTCACTTGGTGTTTTCGTGCCGCCTCAAGATCTACACAGTCCCATCCAGTTGCAGATATTGATATTAATTTGCACGATTTAAGTTGAGCGATCACAGAGTTGTCGAAAGGTGTAAAATCAGCAAGTACCGCGTCACACTTTGATGCTGCGGTAACAAGTTTTTCAAGATCTTTGTTATCGTGGTAGGTTAACTGAATAATTTCTGCGCTTGAGCCAAGTTCCGCACGCTCTACGGACAAGTCGCGACCATCACCTTCAGGATTGTCAACAATTAGAATCTTTGCGGTCATGATTCCAATTTCTTTTGTATCGTATGGAAAATCTTGCCAGTACTAACGCGAACGATTTTGCCATCTTAGCTGAGCCTTTTTAGAGCAGATATGCTAAGGAGTGAACCAAATGGGAGAGCTCCAAGCTCGTTCCTGAATTGTCGGTTCATGTTCCTCAGAACAGCACGTTTTTAATTCTTCTGGAATTGAGCTTGGATCGTCACACTGAACACCAGACTTGGCACAGATCATTTGACTCCAACGACAGCTGGGATTTTCTAGCACGCGCGTATAGTAAAAAGCATGATTGCCTTCATCAAATTCGGGATCTCTCCAAATACTACATAATTGCTGATGTCCTTCTCCTGAGGTCTGGCAAGTGTTGATGTCAACACTTGCATTGTTATCTCCGCCGGCAACAGTCATGACTTTTTCTTTGAGCTTACCGTTCACATACCATCCTTTAATAAGTTGAATGCGCTGCAGTGGATTTCCTGGATACTCAGGGGTCCCCGCGTCTGATTGTGCAGAAACAATAAATACGGGCGCTTCATTGCCGGATCGAGAGACATTGTTTAACTGTCCTCCCATGGGCACACCTCTTGAGTATCCTTGTTCGACCATGTTTGGTGAAGAGCACAGATCTTCCGTATAGTCCCAGCCCCCAAAAAATCTCACTGCCACTCGTGTTCCAGTGGTGGCGTATGCTTCTCGTCGGCGCATTGCAGCAAAAAGTGAGTCTCTAGTATTTTCTTCGGAGTAAAGCACAGCCAGACCACCAGGGTTATATTCGATTTCATCGGGAAGACCAGTTCGAATTCCGTCTCGAAAACTTATACCTGCACCGCCATGGCCTGGGTGATTTTTCTCCATGACTAGTCCTGGAGCCGCAATGTGTGTATCGGTGCTTGAAATTAATCCGTACTTAAACGCGTTCGCTCCGATTTCCGCCTCTTGTTTGAGACCTTTTTTTAGCGCATAACGCAGAAAATTGCTTTCTTCAGGTAATCTTGTTTCTACTAGTTCGGCGTCATCGAGAAAGATTTGCAGCCAGTCCATTTTCCCGTCAGCGGCAATGCCTGTATTTTTTCCACCGAAGCTATCGTAACCGAGTTTTTCGAAATTGCAGTATTCATCGGCAGCCCATGTCGGAGTTCGGTTGTCGCATTCAGATGATCCCTTGTGCTGCATAACCTCAAATAGTGGATTCCAGTGCGCTCTTCTTTCGGCTTCTTCTTTTGTTACAGGATCGATCGGTACTATTTCATTTTCTAGTCGTGCGGTCTCAAACATGATGCCACCACTAAGATTGGAATTATGAGGTATTGAAATTGCATCGCAACCTGGTTTGTTCGCCTGGCACTCGTTCTCGAAATAATCCCAAAGATGAGTTTGTGAGGGTGTTTCAATCCAGCTTAAAGCTTCGTCCGGAACTTGTTGGTTACGAAAAATTACATTGTGATGTAGGTTTTGACCTGCCCCAATTGTGCCTGTCCACTCATAACCAATAAAGCTTGTGAATTTACAGCTGCTGCTTCGGTCGTAGGCTTCTTCGGCTGCCGTTTGAACGTCTCCCCATCTATCAGCAGCATTGCTCATGCAGTCTGTATAATCTTCTCCGCAAAACCCCCAACGCTTCTTACCCACCATTCCATAAGCTGCTAGAGTTCCAAACGTCAGATTAGGGAAATATCTGTGTGCTAGGCATACCGGATGCCAATAACCTTTAGAACCAGGTGTCATACACATTTTTATCTCACCTAAAAATTCGGCGTGGTCCGTCACAGCTGTAAAATCTAGTGGGCGATCTATTTGGATGTGTCTTAAGGGCCGGTTATTTTCATCATACGGTTGGATTCCCATTAGCCCACCTTTGGCAAACTTGTAGGCATCATTTGGTGTGTTTCTTGTATCTTGAGAACTTGCGTCAAATGACCAAGCAGTGTGCACGTGCATGTCTCCAAAATGTGGACTTCGCAGCGGATTATATTGCTCGCAAGGCTCGCGTTCCTCTGTTATCGCATACGGACGCCGAGTTTCAAAATAACTAACTTCTTCATTTTTTTCCATAGCCTGACTAATAGAAGTCAAAAGAAATGAAGTTAACAAACCGATTGCTTTGATCATCAATCACGGTTCCTTTGTATAATTTTTTAATACTAGTAATGGACTAGTATTCAGCTTAGCCTAATTAGGGTCGTATTCAAGCGTTAGTCTCGTATTAGCTGGCAAATGCTCTTAGGTGTTGTCTATTTTCGGGATATAGATAATCATGACCCATCAGACAAATAATTGGATGTTCACCCATGCAAGTGATGACGGTACTCCCCCAAGAGAATTTGAATACAATCCCGTCGACTGCACTAGATGCCGAAAATGCCGGATTCGATATGATTGCTTCAATGGAAAATCGTTATGATCCATTCCTGCCTCTTGCAGTTTCGGCAGTTTCTACAAAAAAAATAAAATTGGGTACCGCAGTCGCAATATGTTTTCCGCGTTCACCGATGGTCATGGCTAATACGTGTTGGGATTTACAGAAAGCGTCAAAAGGGCGCTTTGTTTTAGGAATAGGACCGCAGATCAAACCTCATAATGAAAAACGATTTTCGGTTCCGTGGACGCCACCAGTACCTAGGATGGGAGAATATATTCAATCGTTAAGGGCTATATGGAGAAATTGGGAGCTTGGTGAGAAACTGGAGTTCCGCGGTGATCATTACAATTTTACTCTGATGACGCCAAATTTCGTTCCGGAGTCAAATGGCGAGTTACCTGTTCCAATCACTATGGCTGCGGTAGGGCCGAAAATGCTGGAGTTGGCAGGAGGAGTTTGTGACGGTGTTCACCTTCATCCTTTCTGTACCCGTTCCTATATGGAGGAGGTCGCCATGCCTCGTATCGAGAAAGGACTTAAAATTTCAGATCTAGTTAGAGAATCTTTTCAGATTGCTGGTGGAGGTTTCGTAGTGACGGGAGCGACGGATTCAGATGTTGCGAAAGCGATGGAATGGGTTCGTTACCGAGTGGCATTTTATGGATCTACCCCGAGCTACTGGCCCGTTTTAGAGCACCACGGTTTGGGTGATTTGGGTAGAAAACTTAATGCTATGACGAAAGAGGGACTTTGGGACAAATTGGCTGCACAAATATCCAATGACACACTTCAGTTATTTGCGGCGATAGGACGTTATGATCAACTGGCCGAAGCCATAAAACTCCGCTTCGGTGGTTGCACCGATATGATCTACAGTAATCTTTCTGGAGGTAAAGAAGGTACGCTTCCAGCCGACCTTTTGCAGGATATACAAAATCTAGCGGTGCCTTTTGAAAACTTTAAAAAGAGCTGGTAATAAAAAAAGCGCGAGTTACTCCGCGCTTTTTTCTCTAACCTATTCAATTAGTTTGCTAAGGCGAGAGTTGACAATATGACAGACTTTTCTAAAAGAATTTTCAATTAGGATGGATGGGGTATATTCTAATATTATTTAATAACAAGGTGAAAAGCATGATGATTCAGCCAAAGTCCTTTGGGAAGCCGTTATTTTTTCTTTTTGCCGTTGTGTTGACTCTCTATTCTCTATCAGTTTTCCCTCAGGTGCAGGGTTACGATCGATTTAATATGAGAGATATCAACATCATTGCAGTGACAGATTCGGATAATCTTTTACCCGGAAGCCACATAGTTATTCAGTGGCCGGATACGGGCGAATCGCAGACCGTTGAAGTGCTTAGAGTGAGTGAGCTAGGGATGGAGATTGAACTAGAAGTGTATTTTGCATCGCAAAACATGCATTACATCTTCGAGATGCCTAGAGATGGAATATCTAGTTTATTCCGTTGAGTATCGATTAGTTTAGTGCATAATAAACGTCGGACTTTGGATAGGTTCGATAACCACAAACAAAAACGAGGATCTTATTGATGAAAAAATTTTTGACGATTGCGATGCTTTTCTTCACGCCAATGCTTTTTGCTGATGATGATGGCCCAACCATTGAAGGTGGCGTAGAAATGAATATTTCGGCAGAGGGTAATATCAATGCTGCAGTTGGTAATGAGGCTATGTCCTCTCAATCAATCGGAGCTATTGAATCCGGTAATATAGAGGGTGATACCGAAATTGGGGTACAAGCGTCTGGTGATATCAATGCTGCAGTTGGTAATAAGTCTTGCGCTGATCAGCAAGTTGGAACGATCGGTAAGAAATCTACCTGTTAGTCATGGGTAAATTTGAACGAGGCCCTTCTGCCAAAAAGATACTTTGTTTGGCGGCAGGGCTATTTTTCTCAAATCTCTCTGGGCCCTTGTCAGCCCAGATACTTGATGATGCAGCGAATGTAAAAATCCTAGCTGCGCAGTCTAAGGTTCTCAGGATAAACAGTTATTATTTCGAAGATATTCTCAATCAGCGGAGTATTCCTTTTGAGAATGGGCAAGTTAGTGACGATTTCCTCGACTCAATAGGCTGTGGATCGATATCGATAGGTAACCAGTTTGCAGATAGCTCAGCGCCTTTTTCAAGTGAAATCAGCGTAGTAATTGTGGGTGATGTGCTAAATGTTGGAAATACATGCGGTAATTAGCCTCTTTGAATATGGCTTTTACTAGGATTAGAGGAAAGGAAATGATTCGGCTGCGTGATCTAAAAAAGTTTGTTCTTCTCATGATGTCGGTAGCAATCGCTTCAGGTTGCGCGCACACGAATAAGACGGTGAGTCTTTCGAAAGACGAGAACGAGCGATATTCGCCCCATTACCCTACGCGCAATCTAACTGGTTTTACTCAGGGTTTACGTTGTATGGATGCGATGTTTGTAGCCCGGGATGTAGATCCACTCTATATCACTGCTGCACCCATACCTGACTACACAGAGAATCGAGGCGCGGCTGGCTATGGTGCGAGGGACATGCTCATTTCAGCACTTTCAGAGATGACAAAGCGAAGTGCAGCTATAAGATATGTTGCGTTTGATCGTTCAACTCCTGATATTGTCGCGATGCAAAATAGTCATCCAAAAAAGAAAGATTTACGTGTGCCTGATTTCTTTATACGAGGCGCAGTTACGCAGATTAATACAAGTCCATTTTCGAAACAGCGTGGCGGGTCGCTCAGTGTAGGACAGGTCGCGACTGATGTGTCTGGCGCAGGTGCAACTACGTCTGGATCCTTGAGTTTGGCAACAGTATCGCTTGATTTAACAGTTGGCCTGATTAGTACTTATCAATTACTACCAGGTGTTTTCTCAGCGAATGTTTTCTCAGTAGATAAGACTGGAAGTTCCGATGAACTTTCTCTTAGTATGACTAAGGTTGGAGGCGTCTATCGAGCCAGCAAAAATGAAGCAAAAGCACTGAGTGAAGGGCTTCGTGCGCTCATAGAAGTGGGTGCGATAGAATTATTTGGCAAACTTTATGGGCTTCCCTATTGGGAATGTCTCGCTGTCATTGGTGAGCACAGACCTGAAGTGCAGACTGCCTATGAATTTTACGACAAGTGGAACGATAAACGAGTCGATAGCTATGTGTTCGATTACCTTGTTGAAGAGAATTATCTATCGACCAGTGCTTCTATGTATATTGGACGAAATCGAGCGCTGTCACTTCCATTTCGATCGGCAATTCTTCAGTTACGATCAGAACTGAATGTTTTTGGCGGCCCCAGCATTGATCGAGAGCTTTTCTCGGAAATATGGATAAATAAAAATCGCCGAGCATCTTCTCCGCTCAATAGAGGTCAGGAAGAACCTTTATCACCAGCCGTTGTATTGCCTCCAATTGAGAGGTTAACTGCAAGTGGCGGCGGAAATTCCACTACAGGTAGCATTGATACAAGTCTCACCGCACCGGTACCTGGAGCTCCACCAGTGAGAGCTGCGCCGCCTCGACCGAACACGCGAAGAGATATTCAGCCCAACTCTGGACAGTGAAATTGTTGGCGCATGGCATTAGGCGTCTTCCGTTTTTCTGCTTGATATTTGCTTCCATTCTTTTTCTTTCGACGCTCTCTTTTGGCGCTGAAAACGAAAACAGCAAGATAAAAAATAAACGAGGAGCTGATGATGCCGGAGCAGTTTTATTGAGTGGTGGACATTCTAGTAAGATCTCGGCGAGTGTAAAAAAGATATTAAATGAACAAAGTGAAACTCCATCGACGCCACTACATTTGTTAAATTTTCGAGGACAGGCCAATCCAAATTATACGAAGGGTAAGTCTGATTACGGTGTTGATCCACTAGATATACGTATGGACAAGCTTTTACAAAAAAAGGCTGGAGAGAGTCTTTCTGATGGAGGACATAGCTCGTTACCTTCAGTAATGTCTATTCATGCGCAGGTAAAGGCTACCGTTAAGTATCATGGTGGCGATCAGGATGAGAGCGTCACGCCAACTATCAAACATCCTGGACTACATATCCTTGATTCGGTAACTCGGAAAATTAAATCTGAGGAAAGTAGCAAAAGTGTTGAACGCTTACCTGGGGTTCCTAAGAATCCAAGTACTAATGAAGATCTTTCTCACTCTATTAAGGGGCTAAGTAAGGTAAAAGATTTACTCCCACCAGATATTGATTCGTCTTCGGTGGATTTCGCTATTTCAACATTAGATATAGTAAAGAATACTAAGGTAGATACTTCGGATTTATCTCCGCAAGTTCCTATCAAGGATGAGATTAAGGAGAAGGTAGCGGGAGTAGAT
>JAQWLX010000133.1 GCA_029247075.1 Halieaceae bacterium
CATCTAAAATTCTAGAAGCTGATTATCAGGTGCCATTTTTAGCTCATACCTGTATGGAACCATTGAATGCAACGGCCGAGGTGTCCGAAGGACGCTGCGAAATTTGGGTGGGCTGTCAAAATCCACTTGGGTTCCGAAGAGCTGTCGCGGAGACTCTAGGGATGAAAGACGAAAACGTCACCTTGCATAATCATTTCATGGGTGGAGGCTTTGGGCGAAAATCTCGACCAGACTACGCGGTTCAGGCGGCTCAAATAGCAAAAGTAGTAGAACGTCCGATTCAACTAATCTGGTCAAGGGAAGAGGATATTCGTCAGGATTTTTATCGGCCAGCTACTAGCAGTCGTTTTCGTGCCGCACTAGATAATAAAGGGAAGTTATTAGCATGGGAAAATACCTATGTTAATAAGAAAGAACCTATCGAAGCACCTCTAATCCCCTACACCGTTGCTGCTCAGGACATCGGTTATGTCAGCAGTCCGACTCATGTGCCGACCGGCGCATGGCGAAGTGTCGATCATTCGCAGCATGGTTTTTTCACAGAATCGTTTATTGATGAGGTCGCAAATTTTTTGGATGAAGATCCATACAAATTTCGTGCGAAACTACTATCGCATAAACCACGACACCTTAAAGTGTTAGAAAGAGTGGCAAAAGAAGCTGAGTGGAGTAAGGAGTTACCCGCGGGACGAGGCCGAGGTATATCACTTCAAGAATCGTTTGGCTCCATTGTCGCTCAAGTTGTTGAGGTAACTGTTGCTGGGAACGAGATGTCCGTTGATCGCGTTGTTGCCGTTATTGATCCAGGACTTGCCATTGCGCCTGATGGCGTTGCTGCTCAAATAGAATAGGACATTAACTACGGGCTATCAGCGGCACTTTACGGCGAGATCTCGATAAAAAACGGCGCAGTTGTAGAGAGTAACTTCCATGATTATCGGACACTGAGAATGGCAGACACTCCTAGAATTGAAACACATGTCATCAATAGCGGTCACGAGATAGGTGGGGCTGGTGAGCCTGGTACACCTGGGATTGCTCCTGCACTCGTTAACGCTGTCTACGACGCAACAGGTATCCGAGTTAGGAAACTCCCCTTAAAAAAGAGCCTAGAAGAAGTCAGTACGCTGAATTTGTAATTCCTAGTAAGAAAGGCAGTATCCTTAAGATAGATTCACAAAAGTAATATTCACCTCTTACTTTAAATTGTTCATTCATCAAATACTTCGGTCAATTAACGATATAACAATAGCTTCATAATCGTTTAATCAACACAAAACAAAAATTTCAAAAGGCAAAGTACCATGACAATTTTTTAAAAATTGGCGCTAATGTATTCGCTGGACTAAAACGCACACATCTACTCTATAGCCTGCGCTGGTCTTTGATGCAACTCCATCCCAATTGCGGTCCAATTTGAAAAATCTCTCCAGTAGGCAGGATCTTTTGTGTCAGTTCGTGGCGAATCATTTGAGATGACTGAAAGGTTCAAGGACTCGTTATACTTGTCGCCTTCGCCAAGTAGATGTTTTCCTAGAAAAGCGGTTATAAAGTGTTGGTTAATGTTGTTAAATCTCCGATTATCCCATGCAGGTTACTGGTAGTGAGCGTATTCACGAGGATAAAGATCGGCCAGAGGCGGAGCGGGATTAGTAGCTACTTCATGAATTGCATTTTGAAATACCAACAGATATCGCTCTGAATTCACAGCATTGTCAAAAAGCCACTGCGCTGCTGCGAATCCTGTTGTTTGATCTTGGTCACCCACGATGAAAAGACTCGGTACTTTTAGGTTTTTTATCCCCGTTTGACTCCAATATTCAAGAGGAGCGAAAAGTGCAAATGCGACAATCACTTTTATACGTTTATCGAGCATAGCCTCGAAGTTAGGATTGTCCGCCTGCAAACCTACCAGATAATTTTTAGGAATATCTCCGGGAAAACGCAAGGCTAGTTTGCTTGCACCAACACCTGCTGCACTCAATGCGCCGTATGTTCCCATGGAATAACCGATCACCGCAGTAAATTCTGCATTAACCATTCCGAATAAAAACGATTTTGGTTTTTGGCTCATATTAGACATAACCTTAATGACAAAGTTTATATCGCGAGGTCTATGTGCCATAGTGCTACTTATGGAATCGGCGCCAGTATGGGTTGAATCTGTGTGATCTATGGCGACTACAACATATCCTTTTGAGCCTAAATTTTCCGCCAGCCAAGTCATCATAACTCTAGATCCAGAATAGCCATGAGAAATTATCACTAAGGGTAGTGACATACACTCAGGATCAACTTCGGCATTTCGCGCCGCTCTTCCACCAAAGTGGAACGGGAGATTTGGTCTATCTGGATCATTTGAGCCGTGTCCTAGCACGTCGCTGTATGTAGTAATCTGCTCCTGGTCCTCTGAAAGTTTAGCGGGATACCACACTTCGAATGTCAGTTCACAATCGTAAAACAGAATATCCTCTTTTTCACTGTGATTAAGAACGTCTGGCTGATTTGGATTAACTACCAGATGAGTACGAACGCCTACCTTATATATACCTCGAGCCGCTAATTCAGGTGAATCTCCTCGAGAATCTCCATAAAAAAATCTGTTTACTTAAGATCGTCACATCCATGTTCTGCATGTCCAATCGAATTATTTTTCATATGTGGGGAGCCACATTCATGCACAGCGTGAGCGTCGATGGATAGACGTAATAAAATTATCAATGTGGAAATGCCGCGCATGATTAGTCCCTGATTAGTTCTAGAAATTATTAATAAGCTTATAAATGGTTTCAGAATTGGTTACCTTAACAACCTCTGGTTTTAGAGGCTGGAGATGAAAGATTTACTCTGATTTGATATTTAAGGTTATCTCCAACGCCTCCTCAGGAGTGATTAACGCATTTTTTATTTCGACCGGCACCTCGACAAAAGTTTTTCGTTCGTCAAGAGCAATTTGCAATTTCCCTACGGATTTTCCAGGCAAACGAAGCGTCTTAGCTTGATTATGAAATCTATAACCATTTTTTTCTGAAACTTCGAGAACGGCGCTGGAAATGTTACGTAATGTTACATTGAGAATAGAGCTTCCAGGCAAGTAAACAGCATTCTCCACCTTAATACTTTTCATAATCAGTGGTTTTAAATACTCCTTCCGGCCAATAAGAGTATCCTTAAACCAGACAACCGTTCTTTTATCTATTAACGCATCCTTTACCGCTGATATTTTTCGTGATTTAGAAAATATTAGAGTCACGGGACGATGCTCATTTGAAACTTTGCTGTAATCCCAATGTATTAGCTCGTGGACATCTGAAGTGCCTATTAAGGTCAAATCATGATAAAGAGCAAGATCAAAAGCTTTTTCAGAATATCTGTCACCATTGACGACCTCAATTCCATGCAGTTGCCCCTCTCTTAACCACTGTAGATGGAGTTCACTTAAACGCGGGATGCCATCCGGAGCTTGAGGTGCCCATGAAGGATGATTCCAAAACACGAATGCGCCTTGCGAATTTGCCTCTTCGATGGCTTTAGTGGCTGGATACATCCCGGCTCTAGCGTAATATTCTATCGAATTGAGGTCTAGGTCAGAGTCTACGTATTGATCAACAATCTTTTTAAAATCAACATCTCGTGCTTCCTTAGGGTTTGGATTAAATAACGCATCTGAATCTTTCACGAAGATTGCATTGATATGTCCCACTGGCAATTCTCTTGTAATCTCTGCCCCTGCAATCACCAGCACCGATTTTTTTTCAGCAGATTCCCTCGCAATTTCATAAGCTCGATTCCTATCTGGATGAGGTATATCTCCGAGATGCGGTTGCCACTCCAAATGTTCTGTTATCGCCAAAATGTCGAGACCTTCTCGTAATGCCTCCTGTACTCGGATACTTGGCCAGACATGGCCATCAGAAAAAACACTATGAGTGTGTAAGTCAGAACTCAAAGTAATAAATTCACCTATGTCTGGAAAGGTAATTGCGCTGGGTACCTGGGAAAAAGATGAAATAGAGCTCAGTTCCCCATGCGCTATTGCTTGAGAGTTTAAAAATACCATGAGGGCTAAGGCATGATGACAGAAAGTCGTTAGTAATTTCATATTAATCCGATTGGCAAACTGCATATGTGATTAGTAAACACCAACCACACCAATCTAAGCAAGTGGCAGGGGTTTCAAATATATTTGGTTAGGATTGGATAAACAATTGATAAGCAATCGACATATGGGATGGGATCATCCATGTTGCTGCTGAGATCTTCTCGCTAATATAGAATCAGGTTTATGTTGGTTGGATTGATTTGCTCTCACCACGTGGCAAACGAATAGTTATAGTTTCACCAATACCCTCTGGCGTGCCAGTCCACAAGGCAAACTGTGCTTTTTATCAAGCAATTTTTCTATCTCACGGCACCTCATTTTTACAATTTAATCTGACTTAAAAAATCAGATCGGTCTAAAGTTACAAGCTGAAAATGACTCGCATACAATATCCATGTGAATTTTTTATTTTGCTAGATTAGTAATGTCGGAACGAGATTTTAAAATTTCCCTTGCAATCTTACATCGATGCCAATGTACGCCCCCAAATTGCGAACTCCCAGCTAAGGCTCTACGCAAAAAAATATGTGGTGGCGCCTCCAATGTCATGCCGAGTCCGCCATACACTTGCAAAGCGCGCTCTGCCGCAAAAACTGCCGCCTCAGATGCCTTGGCCTTTGCCTCATGAATCGCTTTTTTTGCCTCCGCTAAATTAGTGTCTAATGCCCATGCAGCAAATAAGGTGAGAGACCATGCTGTCTCTGCAGCGACAAAGGCGTCTGCAAGTTGATGAGCCACTCCTTGAAAACCACCTATCTGCCTTCCGAATTGATGTCGGATGTTTGCGTAGTTAGCAGCCAGATCCACTGCTCCGCGAGCTATCCCACAGAGCTCCGCAGCTAGAATCACTATAGCTCTTAGGAGACCGGCATGCGCTCCATCCGAAATCTCTATAAATTGACTACCCTCATAAGTAATGTCAACGACTGGGTTTAAGATATCGAAATTCGTTACGGAGGAAATAATGCCTGGCCTTGTCAAAACTACTTTATCGTTATCTAATATAACGACGTTAACATCTGCTTCTCGGCCATGCATAATCGATTTTTTTTTGCCAAATATTTTATCGCCTTTTAAACAAGCGTCGTAAGGACCTAAAGGCTCACTATCTTCCTCATCAACAGCCAAACAATAGCGCATCTCTCCATTAAAGTTGACACTGGGAAGTAATCCTGCTGCCGATATCACTTGAATTGCTGCTAAATGACTAGTGAAACGATTTGGAGTAATGTTCTTTGCAAGTGTATATACCACTAGTATCGCGTCGACTAGACCTGTCTCTGATTTTGAATCAAAATCCTTAAGCCCCAAACTTGACCACTCATCAAATAAAATATTATCGGGCTCTTCTGGCCATTCATTCTCTTTGAGAATTGTCATGGCGGCTTCAACTCCTGACGCCGACATCCCAGCAACAGAATCAATCATCATTTTTTGTTCGTTAGTAAGAATGGCCTGCATTAGCGCGACTTCGGTAGGTTAAGAACCCGTTCTGCAAGAATGGATTTTTGGATTTCATTTGTACCACCCTCAATACTATGTCCACGTGCACGAAGATATTTGTGCATCCAAAAGTTCTGATCATTAATCGCCGATCGTTGAAAAATAGGCCCCCCAATTTCGAGACAAAATCTACTAATTTCTTGGACAGAATTTGCCCATTGTAGTTTTAATGCGGAAGCTTCTGGTCCTGGAGTTTGACCAGCGGCCAGGGAAGAAGCACCTCGAATTGCTCCTATACGTATCGCATCTACTTCAGACTCAAAGGCACCAAGCCTATCTAATACATACTGATCGTCTTGAAGATTTTTCTCAATTACAAGTCCTAAAAGTCGATCAAGTATTTGTCTCGCCCAAACCTGAAGATTAAATGCTACTGAGCTTCTCTCCACCATAAGTGTGGTCATAGCCACTACCCAGCCTTCATTTAATTCTCCCAAAAGACTATTCTTGGGTACAAAAACATTGTCAATAAACATTTCATTAAATTCGGCATCACCATTAATCATTTTTAAGGGTCGCACATCAAAATGCGCAGTATCTGCCAAAAAATAAGAGATGCCATGATGCCTTGACTTACCCGATTTGGTTCTCGCAAGAAGTAGGCATTTATTCGCAATGTGCCCGGAAGAGGTCCAGACTTTTTGCCCATTTATTCTCCAGCCATCTAAAGTGGCCACTGCCCTCGTTTGCAGTCCTGCAAGGTCTGACCCTGTATCGGGTTCACTAAAACCTTGGCACCAAATATCTTCTCCGGAGAGGATTTTCGGTAAATATTCTCGTTTTTGCTCCTCAGTACCATGCGAAAGGATGGTGGGCCCGGCAAGTAAAATTCCAATCAATCCGATTGGTGTAGGCGCGTGTCTCAAAATACACTCTTCATTAAAAACCGCAGTATGTAATTCCGTTAGACCACGCCCACCATAGCCCTGTGACCATGAAATACCTAACCATCCCCCTTGATTTAGACAATCTTGCCAATTCCTTGCTTGTGACTCCCGTTCAGATTCCTCACTTACTTCCGGAAAATCCTTCAGTACATGATTCAGCCAATTCCCAGCCTTTTTCCGAAAATCGGCTAGTTCAGCTGTGTCACTGAAATTCATGAAGGATTACTCTTCTTGTCCATAAAAGGCATTTAACATAGCTTGAATCTCCTCTAAACCACTTTTTGGAATAAGGAAGTTCTCAGTCTCCATTATAAGATCCATCTTCTCTGAAATTGTTTCAACACTGCAAATGTCGCCACCGCTATACCAGCCATTGGTCAAACCAATAAATATTCTCGCAAAACGACCACCACCTGCTGAAATGATCTCACTGGTGAAAGAACATTCGTCGGAGCATAAATATACTACTAATGGCGCAATATGATCTGGATCAAGTTGATCTGACAACTTTCCTAAGACTCCCTTAGTCATACGAGTGCGGGCACTAGGAGAGATACAATTTACTGCTATTCCATATTTTTCACCTTCAATACTAAGCACACGCATAAGACCAACTAATCCCGCTTTTCCTGCTCCGTAGTTGGCTTGACCAAAGTTCCCAAATAATCCAGAAGCAGAAGTCGTAAAAACGATTCTACCAAACCCTTTATCCTTCATGGTTGAAAAGACTGATCGCCCAACGTTAAAAGCACCCTTTAAATGTACTGCTAGCACTTCGTCGATATCATCATCGATCAAGTTATTAAAGCTTTTGTCTCGAAGTATCCCCGCATTATGAACAAGTCCGTCAATGCTGCCATAGTTGTCAAGCGCAACAGAAGCCACGGCCTTCCCGCCAAGACTGTCTGCGATGGAATCATAACTGGCACAGGCTTCCCCGCCGGCATCTTTAATTTCACTAACGACTGCATCAGCAATATTGGAATCATTGCCAGACCCACTCAAATCAAAACCGGGATCATTAACAACAACCTTAGCACCCTTCTTCGCCAGCAAAATCGCGTAAGCTCTCCCAAGCCCTCCACCTGCTCCCGTAACAATTACTACACGATTGTCTAATCGAATTGGCTTATCAAAATCCATTAATACTCTCTAAATTGATCTATTTACATCTATCCAGTAGGGATCTCTAATTCTCTTCTTATATAATTTACCAGTGGGGTCGCGCGGAAGACTATTTACAAAATCTATAGTCCGTGGACAACTAAAATGAGAGTGCCGTTTTCGACAATACTCAATTAAATCAGAGGCCACTCTCTCATCGGAGTCAAAACCATGTCGCAAAACAACCACCCCTTTTACTTGTTCCCCAAATTCCTCGTCTGGAACACCAATGATTGCTGCGTCTCGAACCGCTGGATGACTTAAGAGATCACCCTCGATAGCCGCTGGATAAATATTTACACCTCCCGAAATAATTATTTCAGCATCACGTCCACTTAAAAAGAGAAAACCCTCAGTATCAACAAAACCAATATCACCTACGCAAACAAACTTTCCTTTTCGCACCTCAGCAGTTTTTTCTGGATCTTCATGATATTTAAAATCTGAATCCCCCTGTTTCATGTAAATCCAGCCAGAAGTCCCAGAAGACACCTGGTTACCATCATCATCTAGTATCTGAAGTTCTGTAATGGAAATAGGGCGCCCCACAGTACCTGGTTTTTTTAGCCAATCTTGAGGAGAGGCAATTGTTGCACCCACTTCCGAAGATCCATAATACTCAAAAACCACGGGCCCCCACCAATCAAGTATTTGACTTTTAATTTCGACTGGGGTTGGAACAGCTCCATGAATGACATGGCGCAAAGAATCTACCTGATATTTGTGTTTTG
Organism: Halieaceae bacterium; assembly: GCA_029247075.1. Classification (GTDB taxonomy): domain Bacteria; phylum Pseudomonadota; class Gammaproteobacteria; order Pseudomonadales; family Halieaceae; genus CABYJX01. The sequence continues at coordinate 8,388 of JAQWLX010000133.1, forward strand.
TTTCTTTAGAGAGTAAAAGAAATCGATGGAAATGCGTTGTCACCATATGAGTGCTGGTAACTTTATAGCGATCTATGAGACTAAGCGCCTTCTCTGCTTCCCAATCATTTAACAAGATTAGTGTTTGACCCGAATGTAATGCTGCCATCCCTAGGTTAAATACTGCACTATGATAAAATGGGGAATTGACGAGATGAACTCCTTCGGCTGGCTCAATACCGAACAGATTAAACAGCCATACCTGTTGCTCCGCACCAGAATCACCATCTGCTGCTGGAAGAGCTCGAAGCACCCCTTTAGGTCTTCCGGTGGTACCAGAGGTGTAAAACATAACTGAGCCTGCCACAGTTTCATCAGGTCGGATAGATGAATAGTCATCTCTCAGATCGTCCAATCCAGAAAACCCAAAACAACTTTTCGTGGCAAACCTGAGTGTCTCTGAAATACCAGCCTCATCAATTGCTGAAAGATATTCAGTTGTGGCAAAATCCCTATCAATAAAAAATGCTTTTGAATTTGAATTTCTAATAATAAAGGCTACTTCATTAGCTGTACTATGGAAATTTATCGGCACAATATAGAAACCTGTTTGTAGAGCCGCTAGCGTGACCTCGAGCATTTCTGCTGAGTTCGTCATCATCATGGCCAGCCGATCACCTTTTTGAAGACACAATGACTTCAGCGCTCTTGCCAGCTGGTTACTTTTCGAGGCAACTTCATGAAATGTCGATTTAGCTCCATCCGCACCAATAACAGCGACACGCTCAGGATCAGCTTCAGCAATCTTCCACGCACCAATTGAAACCATTTTAGTTATTTCCGTTTGATTGGAAAACTCATATTATGAGTCATTCCAGACAAGTCTAAAATAAGCGGGTATCATTGGGAATATATTAATTTGAGTCAAGAACAAGAAGTATTCCGAGTTAACTAAATAGGAACAGTCCAAATAATCATGGCAGATGAAAATCAACCGGTCTCCTTATCGGAATTGACGTCAGTCAAAGAAGTTCCTTGGCCTAATCCCGCATATGCCTGGTATGTGGTCACGGTATTAACACTCGCTTACACAGTCTCATTTATAGATCGACAAATTTTGAATCTACTTGTTGAGCCCATAAAAGGCGATCTGGGAATTTCAGATACGCAAATCAGTCTATTGCAGGGCTTGGCATTTGCTATTTTTTATAGCCTACTGGGTGTCCCGATTGGTCGACTAGCTGATCGAAGCAATCGAAGGAATGTCATCGCTCTTGGAATTTTTCTTTGGTGCTTAATGACGGCAGCGTGTGGGTTGGCTCGGAACTTTTATCAACTGTTCCTCGCCAGGATCGGGGTGGGAATAGGAGAAGCCGCCTTGTCGCCACCGGCCTATTCGATAATAGCTGATTATTTCCCACCTGAGAGACTTGCTCGCGCTACTGGGATGTACGCGTTAGGCGTGTATGCTGGAGCGGGTATCGCTATGCTTGTTGGTGGCGCGGTTATCGGTATGATTTCGGATGCAGAACCGATAAGTATTCCGTATGTCGGTCTTCTCCGACCATGGCAGATGGCATTTATCGCTGTTGGTATTCCTGGTCTTCTTGCTTGTGCTCTCATGTTTACCATACGAGAACCTATCCGCAGAGATAGTTTCGCAAATCTAGAACCACAAAAAACGACCGTCAGTTTTGCAGAGGTGATTGATTTTATTAAGTCACGAAAGAGGTTTTTCCTCTCTATATTTGTCGGGCTCTCCATGATAGGAATGGTTATTGTTGCAATACTATCTTGGACGCCAACCTATTTTATCCGTCTCCACGGATGGACAGCGAGCGAAATTGGTTTCCGCTACGGAATCGTTTTACTCATTTTTGGAACATCAGGTTCATTTTTAGGCGGCTGGTTTGCGGACTGGATAAGAAGTCGAGGGCACTCTGATCCAATCATTAGAACGACCATAGGCGTCAGCACCTTAGCCACACCATTCGCTATTTTGATGCCGCTTTCTTCATTTGAGAATGTAGCATATCTTGCACTGATACCCGTTACTTTTTTTCTAGCCTCGCCAGTAGGATTAACAGCAGCAGCTGTTCAAATAGTCACACCGAATCGTATGCGTGCACAGATAACAGCAATATACTTTTTAATTGTCGCAATGATCGGTTCTGGCATCGGTCCGTTGACAGTTGCGTTGACTACAGATTATCTCTATGGTGAAGATATGGCAGTAGGAAAATCTATTGCACTTATATGCGGCGTACTTTTGCCGATAGGGATTTTAAGTCTTTGGTCTGGATTAAATACTTCATTTAATGAAGCCGAAAAAAAATCGTCTGAGATTTAGCTTTCTAATTATGTCATCCCTACCCCCATTAACTCTCAATTACTCCAATCAACTGGCCAGCATAACCTTTAACCGTCCTGAAAAACGCAATGCATTTTCATCTGATATGTTAAGACTGTTAAGTGACGCACTGGACGAGCTTGAGCAAAAAAATGACCACAGCGTACTAGTGTTGCGTGGCTCCAATGGCCACTTTTGTTCTGGATGGGACTTTAACGAATTTGAAGAAATGACGGAAAAGGGATTAGAACATCTTGAAAATACCTTTCTTGAACACTTAAGTATATTGAATAGACTTGAAGCGCACTCTAAATTGGTTATTAGTATCGTGGAAGGATCAGTGATGGGCTTTGGCTTTTCCCTAATGGCACGCAGTGATATAACATTATGCGCAAGCAATTCCCATTTTGCGTTTCCAGAACTTGATATAGGAATAGTGCCCTCTATAGTAATGATCGATGTGCATCGATTTGTCAATCCAAAGACTGCATTAGAATGGCTTATCAGTGGACGTCAGATTAGTGCGGAGGAAGTTGCCCAGGTCGGATTGGTGAGCAAATTAATACCGCCAAGTAGTTCGTTTAATGAAGTTGTTGATACAACCATCAAGGAAATTGCCAAAAAATCTCCAGAAGCAATTTCCATTACAAAGAGTACATTTCATAAATTTGGATCGCTTTCACCATCTGAGATTGAAAAGCTTGCAAGCCAAGTTGCCGCAGATTCGCTTTGCAACCCGATCATGCTTAAAAGTCCAAAAGCAATCAAATAAAATTGAGAATCAGAATGCCCTCCAAGACTTGCCTTCGCAAAAACTTGGTCAGCTGGATATCTAATCGAGACGAACTCGCTTGAGCACAATACCTAGAGCTTCACGATCCCAGGTATCCTCTGTCAAACCCTCATCTCGCAGTAACTTTTTTTGAACTTTATTGGTGGGAGTTTTAGGTAACTCATCCATAAATCTAATATAACGAGGAACCATAAAATGCGCCATACGTGGAATAAGAAATTCTATTAAAACAACCGGATCAATAGTTTGATCTAGCTTAGATTGAACCACAATCATTACTTCGTCTTCATCTTCCTCTGCAGGAATAGGAATAGCTGCTACATCTAAAACATCGGGAAATTGAAGCACCTCCATTTCCACTTCATGCGATGAAATATTCTCTCCTCGCCGCCGTATCGCATCCTTTAAACGATCAACAAAAAAGAAGCGATTTTCTTTGTCACAAGTAAATGCGTCTCCTGTATGAAACCAACCGTTTTTCCAAGCTTCCACCGTTGCTTGTGCGTTATTCACATACCCATGATTCATAGACCATGCATAATCACTTCGAATTATTAATTCCCCAACATTTCCCTGCGGAACTTCAATGTCATTCTCATCAACCACTCGACATTCAATCCCATCCCGAGGTCGGCCACAATAACCACCCTGCAAAATCGTACCAACTTCAGAAATAAGTGGCATCGGAGCTTCGGTCATACCAAATCCAGTAAAGTATTCGAAATCATGCCGCTTCGCGAGAGCGATTACTTGAGAATTTACCGGCGCCACCACTACTCGTCTAAGTGGATTATTTTTATCCTCATCTGAGGGAGGTCTTTTAGAAAGAAAAGCTACCACACTGCCAACCATTCCACACATTACCGCGCAATCTAGCTCTCGCAATTGGTTCCAAAATTCCGTTGTACTGAATCCATCAACTATTCCAATGGATGCGTGTCGAACTAATGAACCAAACACTCCGCCCGCTGCGCCAATATGAAACAAAGGCATGTTGATGAAGCAACGTTCACTGGGATCAATAAAACCTACTGCGAGAGTTCCAACATTGTAGAAGTGAAAATAAGAACATTTGACTCCCTTGGAGGGACCAGTGGTACCAGATGTATAGATTATGGCTGCAGTATCCCAAGGCATGATTTCTTTAGAGGGTGAGACTTTTTCAGAATCACCTTCAAGGTTTCCCGTATCCTTAATGGGAATAGAAAGTGAAATTTCTGGTGGCTTACCAACACTGATTACAAGTTCAAGCTGACCGAGGTCTATATCCGTAAGCCTTGATATCAAGTCATGGTGAGCTATGAGCAATCTAGCCCCAGAGTTTTCTATTACGTGGGATAAAACATCACCACGATAGGCTGTATTTACTGGCACATAAATTGCGCCTATGTAATTGATCGAAAACCACGCATTAATTATTTCTGGACGATTAGGAAGCCAAACAAGGACAGTGTCATCGGCAGATATACCAATATTTTGCAATCCGGCTGCCCATCTCCGGACTTTGAACCAAACATCTTCGTACGTCCATTGAACGTCGCCCTCAAATCTGGCAAACACTTTTCTTGGATGCTTATCTCTACATAGATCAAGTAACGAGCCTATCACGCACTCTTCAGGATTAGGAAATTCAGGATTATACCACTCTGGAAATGAATCAGACGTTCTTCTCTTTCGAGTGCTCAAGCTACCAAGCCATCGATCAATAAACTGGAGAACGTATCTGCCACATCTGATGCCGATAAACGACCGTCCGGAGAAAACCACTGATACATCCAGGCACACATGCCGATAATACCAAGACAGGTTGCCTTTGAATCTAAATCCTGTCGAAACTCCCCAGACCTCATACCATCTTCTATGACGCGTCGAAAGGCTTTCTCAAGCTGATCCCTCTGTTTAGTCGTTTGCTTCAGATATTTTTCGGTCAAATAACGACGCTCGTGAAAGAAAACTGTAACATTTGGTTTATATAAACCTACAGCCTCGACAATACTCACCACCAACGCACGTAACTGATCTTCGGAGGATAGATTTCGGTCTAGCACTTCTTCCATAGCTTTTAATTGATATTCCGCATACTCCTGATGAATAAGTGCAAGCAATTCTTCCTTGCTTTTAAAGTGATGATAAAATGCACCTTTTGTTATACCCGCGTCTTTAGCTATTTTGTCAACTGAAGTTCCATGATAGCCATGCAAATCTAATAAGGACAAACCAGCATCAATAATCGCCTTGCGTGTTTTTTGCGGATGGTATTTCCTCGGCTTAGATTCATTCATTTTCCAACATTCCTAAAATTAAAATTAACGATCGCTATCTTTTCAATCTATTTCTTAATTAATCGCTCTCCTATCAAATTTATTGATTCTAGTACTTCTGAATGATCCATGCCCGTCCACTGCAATCTCATTATTATCTCAGTGATACCAAGCTTTTCAGAATACCAAGATATCTGTTCACTAATCATATCCGTAGTTCCAATCAATGCAAATTCCTGGAGGATCTTCTCTTCAGAAAGATCTTTTACCGAATCCCATGACTTATACCCTCTATACTGCTCCGCGAGATAACGTTGCGCATTTTTCGTCGCTGTCCCTGAATCATTCGCCACTATCACCTCTCGCATCAATGGGTAATCTCTTTCCATGGATAAATTGTTGGAGTTCAAAGCCTCTCGATAGATTTCATATCGCTCTAAAAGCGTTTGCCGATCACCATCTGGAGGTGCCAGCCATGAAGCGTCAAGTGCAGCTGCTCGACGAATCCCTACTGGACCGAAAGCACCTAGCCACAAGGGTGGACCGCCTTTCTGATTGGGCAACAAATTTAGTTTTGCACTTTCTAACTTTCCAAAAGTTCCATCGGCAGTCACAGATTCTCCGAGCCAAAGTCGTTTGATTAGTGGAACATATTCCTCTAGCCGCTTAAACCTCTCGTTGAACGGAACGCCAAAAGCCGAGTACTCTTTCTCTCGATAGCCAGTCCCTACTCCAACTATAAGTCGACCGGAACATAGAGTGTCTGCAGTAGCGAATTCCTCGGCAAGTGCCACCGGATTATGCAACGGTAGTAAATACACACCAAAGCCCAAACGGATTTTATCGGTATGTGGAATCAAGTAACTAAGTAGTGACAGAGGCTGGAAAAATTTTGACTTTGTTAAATAGTGGTGGCCGAGCAAAATTGATGAGAATCCGAAATGCTCCGCCATCCGAACTTGCTCAACGAGTTCGCGGAGCTTAGTATCCGAATCTTCATGCTGAGCTGCCTGGGCAGAGAGAAAAAGACCAATTTTCACGACGATTTGTCTCCCACATTCATATTTATGACTTCCCTTGACGCACCACGTCAATTGGTTAATCATACTAACTCATTATAATTTTTCTAGACTAGGTTTAATGATCTTAAATTGAATCTTGCGAACGATCTTGAACGGCGCGCAGCAGAAAATGGTGGCCGTGTTGCGCTGATATTTGAGGATGGCCAAAAGTTTTCCTTTGATGCTCTAAATGATGACTCAAATAGAGCAGCACTCGTATTTTCCAAACTGGGTATAAAGAAAAGTGACCGTGTAGCGTTATATCTGCGAAACAGGCCACCTTTGGTTCGTTGTCTATTTGCACTTTGGAAGATTGGAGCAGTCCCAGTGACCATTAGTTCTCTTTATGGAAAGGAGGAGTTTTTAAAGGCCGCTGAAACTTCAAATCCTGTCATGATTGTAGCGGATGAAGAGACACTAACTAGGGCCACTTCTTCTGACATTGCAATACCTTGCTGTGTGATTGACTGCGGTAAGGACCGATCTTTAGATTTTGATAACATCGATACTATGGCAAGTAAATTACCTGAAAACAGTTTGGTCGCAGATCTTCCTTCAGGTGGGGATGCAGTAATTCTATTTACTGGCGGAACCACAGGAGAACCTAAAGCAGTTTCGATGACACATGATGGAACATTTGAGACGATGTCTCGTCTTGCTAAATTCTCTAAAGGAGGTAAAAAAGGACCGTATCCATTAGCAGATGAAGAAAGGCCTCCAAACCTTGTTCCGCTTCCCTTATTTCATAGTGGCGGACAGCAGGCTCTTCTTTTCGCATTTCATGTTGGTCGCTCTGTACTTATGATAGAGAAGTTTTCAGGCCAGTTAGTGTCTAAATTCACCTCCAAGTACCGTCTTGATAACTTATTCCTACTTCCCACAATGCTTTTTGATCTTGTACATTTAAGCGGAGATGCCGATTTAAGTTCCGTTCGATCCGTTTTGGTAGCTGGCGGCGAGATCAGTAGTACATTGCGCGCTCGTTTTGAAGAGAGATACAAGATTCCCCTACTAACTAACTATGGATCGACCGAGACAGGACACGTCGCTGGATGGACCTCCATCGATGTTAGATCAGGTCATTGGATTCCTGGATCTGCGGGACGCATTTACAATGGTGTCGAAGTAGAGATACGCAATGAACAAGGTGCCCCATTAAAGGAAGCAAGAGAGGGTGAGATTTTTGTGAGAACCAACGTGAGCTCTGGTTATGTTGCCGAAAGCGATGATCAGCTAATTGACAAAGATGGATGGATAGCTTCTGGAGACATCGGCTATATAACATCTGACAACATTTTGTTTCTGGTTGGTAGAAAACGTGAAATGATTAAGTGCGGAGGCTTCCAGGTCTGGCCCTTAGAGCTTGAGGAAATTCTCCGCGAACATCCTAGCGTTTCTGATGTAGCTGTAATTGGCACTCCAGATGATCGACTGGGAGAAATACCTACCGCATTTGTGGTCAGGTCAATTGAAAAAAATGCGCCTGCGACTAAGGATGAACTGATAAACTTTACCCGTGAGCACCTCGCTCATTACAAAGCTCTACGTAAGGTAGAGTTCGTAGATGGATTGCCGAGAACTATGGCGGGAAAAATTGATAGGCAAGCACTAAAAACTCAAATTAAACATTAATGAGGATAAGGCTTTGAAAAATAGAATAGCAGAATTACTATCCAATCAATGGACCGCAAGAAAAATGCGAACAGACGAGGAAGAACTGAGTCACTTTGTCAAATACGAAGTGGATGAAGATAAGCATGTGGCAACCATTACATTCAATCGACCGGAAACACTGAACGCTCTGCCCGTGGCGGGTCTGGAGATAGTTGGTGACCGAGTTCGTGAGGCGGAATACGATAATCGAGTTAAAGTGATTGTGTTTCGAGGGGAAGGTCCTTGCTTCGGCACCGGTGCTGACGGTGATGAACTGGGCTATTACATTGGATATCAGGATGGAGGTAGTAAAGAAGCTCGTCGACGACCAGCACAACGGCAACGAATGTTACCCGACAGAGATATGGTGATGGGAGCCTTTACAGATGTAGTTGCCAATTGTCTGAAGGCAACGATATGCGAAGTACATGGATATTGCTACGGGGGACATATGCAGATTGCCCTAGTGTCAGACATTGTAATAGCCTCACCAGATGCAACTTTTACACATCCAGCATTTCGCTATCTTGGCTGCGCACCACAGGACATGTATCAGTGGATAGAAAATTTAGGTGTTAAGAAAATGAAAGAGATTATGCTTACAATGCGGCCATTAGAAGCCGACGAAGCTGAAGTCGCTGGATTGGTAAATAAGGTTGTGCCGCGCGACGAATTGTCTAACTGGGTTCGAGATTATGCTCAAGCCATATCTATGATGCCTCTTGATGGTATTATGATGGGCAAGGCTAATATGCAAGTCATGGCAAATGCGCGAGGTAAGGCCATCGGCGAAAATATGACTTGGATTGGTCATGCTTGGGCAACCAACCTCCAGCTAACCGAAGATGACTATAATTTTCTACGGGAACGAAGAGAAAAAGGGTTGGGTACAGCACTAAAAGAACGCGATGCTGCTGTCGCTCCTTTTTTTCGTCTTGGTGGACGCATGAAAGATAATATTTAAAATGCTCAAATTTGGCATCTTAGCGTCACATCAATGGCCTCGGGAACTACCGATTAGAAAAAACATAGAAGGTCTAATTGATCTGGTTCAGGCGGCCCGGGATCTTTCATTTGACTCAGTATTTACGATAAATCATTTTCTTGGAAACCTCACCAGCCCTCAGCCCGTTTCAATGATGGCCACCCTGATTCCTCATACCGGAGATATGCGCCTCGGAACTGGCATTCTACTTTTACCTCTCTTTCACCCCGTATATGTCGCTGAGGAATTTGCCAGTCTAGATCAGCTGTCTGGAGGGCGTATAGTTCTGGGAGTCGGAGTTGGTTATCGCGAGGAGGAATATAATGCTTTCGGTGTCAACATGAATTCCAGAGGTCGTATGCTGGAAGAATCTTTAAAAGTAATTCGAGCTTTATGGAGTGGCGCAGAGATTGATCATCAAGGCGAATTTTACAATGTTACAGGCACCATCAGTTGCCCACCTTACCAAAAGAACGGACCTAAAATATGGATTGGTGCTGGAGCGAGAAAAGCAGTAGAACGGGCAGCAAAACTTGGGGACGCTTGGTTTACTCCAGGGAACACCCCCAACCCTGAATATATGCCAAAACATATCGATATATATAATTCTGCTCTAAAGCATGCAGGAAAACCAATTAATGGGATCGAAAGACCTCTGTTAAAAGAAGTTTTAGTGTCGGATGATCCAAAGCAAGCTAGAGAAGATGTCATCCTTTATATGCGCAAAGAATACAAAGCCTATTCTAATTATCAAGCTTTAACATGGTTTGAAAATCGTTGGAACGAGTTATTGGAACATTCTCTGCTGGTAGGAACGCCTGACGAAGTGGCAGGTAAAATTCGAGCTTTTGAAAAAATGGGATTCAATCATTTTATATTTCGTCCCTTTTGGGGAGGACTGCCCTATGACAAAGCTGAGAGAACACTCCGTTTGTTAGCCGAAGAAGTCAGACCACAATTGATGAACTAGTTATGCGAGAAATCCATCACGTCGCGCTATCTGTTCAGAATCTCGACGCTTCACGCCGATTTTATGGTCAAGCGTTAGGTCTCAAAGAGACTTTGAATACTGTAGTTTCTGGTGAAGCTGTTGAACGCTCATTAAAGCTTCGTGCCGGAACCACAGGCAAAGTCACTTATTTTCAGGGACCGACGCAGCTTGGTCAGATTGAACTCATTGAATGGCAACCGAATGCTGAAATCATGACTGAACCGAAACGACCAGGTGACCCTGGAGTGTTCCTTTTATCAATTGAAGTGAATAAAAAAGAACTCGAATCGATTTGGGAACGAATGATCAAGATGAAAGTTCCAGTTTACTCTCCTCCCGAGGAATTCATGCTGGAAAATTATGGCCCAATAACTGCGTTTATTGTAGAGGACCCGGATGGAACATTGATTGAACTTGTCACCCTTCCATCAAAAGAACAGATTAAGCGTTTTAGAAAAAACACAGTCCAGTAAGAGTTAAAATTTATGGATCAAGCCACGATCATCGCATTACTTCTCGCATTATTTATCTTTGTTGAGGCGCTAAACGACCGTTTCTTTAAAGCAACCGCCACCAAGGATGATCGTATCGTCGAGATATTTAGTACTCTAGTTGTACCCCTAATTGTCGTACCAAGCATTTTTCTCGCGACCCAGGGCGCCATGAATCAGTTATTTCCTGACGCAAGAGATTTACTTATCAAACAGCCCATATGGTTGCTTTTTTTAATTCTAATAGTTGGTGATGATATGGTGCAGTACTGGTGGCACAGAATGTTTCATTCGGTGCCTCTTCTTTTTAATCTACACCGTGCACACCACGAGCCTCGATATATAAGCGTTCGAGTGGTTTATCGAAATGGGTTCCTCTACTATTCCCTTCTGCTGCCCCTCTACATATCTGCAATACTCATCTATTTAGGACTCGGTCACGTCTATGTTTACTATGGCTTGACAAAGGTGCTGGTGATACTGGGAGCGCATTGTGCGGTCCCGTGGGATCGATTTCTCTATGAAAATGCTCGTTTATCATGGTTGGCCTGGCTTGTTGAGCGCACCATTTCTACACCATCTACACATCATGCTCACCATGGGATGAATGTGTCAGATGGTATTACTAATTTCAACGGGAATTATGGGAATCTTTTATTTCTATGGGATGTGATATTTGGAACAGCGAAGATTACAAGGAAGTATCCAGATGCCTATGGCGTACCCGATGATAGGCGGCCAACATTTTTCCGTCAGATCTTTTTCCCTTTTTTACGCAGCTGGAGAAATTAACGTGGATGTAAGCCGCCATAGCCTGGGAGAAAATACCCTGTAAAACTGATAAGCTTTTTTTATTTTTCATACCAACTAGTCGGAATGTTGTGTATACTTATAGAAACAAAAAAGGAAGATAAACCCATGAAATTTGGAGTTATGAACCTATTCCCGCTCCCCGAGGGTGAGTCCGAGCGACTAATCTATGAAGAGACACTTGAAGAAGCATCCCTAGCTGATCAACTTGGATTCGACTCCTTTTGGCTTGCCGAACACCACTTTTCCACATATGGAGTGCTTGGCAACCCTTTGATGTTTGGAGCAGCAATAGCCCAGCGAACCAAGAAAATCAAAATCGGAACCGCGGTCATGGTGGTCCCCTTTTACGATCCCATTCGCCTTGCTGAAGATGCTGCACTACTCGATAACCTATCTGAAGGAAGATTAATTCTAGGGACCGGGAGTGGTTATCAACCCAAAGAATTTCAAGGATTCAACATTAACCCAGACTCTTCTAAGGAGAGATATAACGAGATCATAGACATTCTAAGACTTGCGTGGTCAGAGGAGAATTGGTCCTATGAAGGACGCTACTACCAGTACAAAGAAATGTCGGTTCACCCGAAGCCAATTCAGGATCCTATGCCAATTCTTCACGCTGCAGTATCGCCAGAGTCATTTTCTCGACTCGGGAGCGCTGGGGAGAGACTGATTACAAGCCCAAATTTCACTCCACTGGAACGCATGAAAAGGAATTTTTCTGCCTACACTGATTCTCTGATTAGCGCTGATCTTCAGCCAGATGAATTTGAGCGGCCTTTTATGCAGCAGGTCTGGAGTGGTCCCGATGAAAAAGGCAAACAAGCTGCAGCCCAAGCCGCCTTGCGATATTATCAGATGGTGGGAAAGGTTATCCCAGGGGAGCAAAAAGGACTCAACTACAGTGATCAGGAAAAGATGGCTTATTACGCAAAGGTAAAACGTGGAATTGATCTTTTGACTCTTGAAGACACCCTGATTTATGGAGGCAACTTTGGTAATGCTCAATTTGTAATAGATTCTTTAAAGGTCCTTGAGGAGGAAATGGGTGTAGATCATTATATTGGATGGTTTCGAATTCCGACAATTGATCGACAGCAAGCCCTCGATGCGATGCAGTATTTTTCTGAAGAAGTAATGCCAGAATTTACAGAGCACGAAGCCGCAGAACCCAGAGCAGAATCCGCTTAGATAATAAATATTACGAAACGCCCCAGCTCTCCCATCTTAAAATATTTTCGAGAGGGAGACGCTTGGCAGGTTTGAAATCTAGACCCTTTGTATAGCCAACAGGAATCATAGTGATTGGATGTGTTCCGTCAGGTAATTGCAGAATTTTAGCCAAGTCCTTGGATTCGTAAACGATAGCGGTAGCGGTGACTGTCCCCAGGCCTCGACTGCGACATGCAAGTTGAAACGACCAGGCAATCGGAAAAATAGATCCGTAATATCCGGAAGCCTTATCTCCCATCGCTTCCTTTGGGACTGGTTTGGAACTGCATGCGAAGACAAGAACTGGAACCCGTTCTAAATTATCGACGAGGTACTTAACACTAGACAGAGTCCGTTCCTGTCGATGTTTAGCATCACTTTCCAGTCTTACGTTAGGAGAAAGCCTTTCAACGGTATCTATTTCACCTGCTGCCAGCGGCTCTTCAACCGTCTTTAGCCAAACATGACGATAAACTGCAGCAATACGTGCTTTTTGATCAACACTAGTCACCGCTATAAATCGCCAATCTTCAATATTTGAACCCATCGTAGCAGACTGAGCTAAGCGCAAGCACTCTTCAATAATGGCCGGTTCTACAGTTCGATCAAAATCCATTCGAAAACGGACTGCACGTGTGGTGGTTAATACCTCATCAATATCGCTTACTAGCTTGGTCATAGATTTCTCCAAGTTTTAAGGCGTTCTATTTCATTATATTGAGAAATGTAATCAACTTTTTCAGCAAAAGAAAGATATCTCCATACCGAAAATTTTATCATTAAAATGGGATGCCTATTACTCCACCTTGGTGGATGAAGGGCTTGTGGAAGAGCCAATCTTTCGTGCTTCGTTAAGGACATAAGTCTGTATATTTGCTGCTTCCTCAAACTCGAGAACATCCGAAAAATCGGCCATCCCTTTTCCACTCAAAAGCCCTCCCAGAACAATAGCCATCCAGTTTTCATGTGTCTGACGATCACTGTAGCGTAAATCAGGAATCATCCCTCCACCTACTGCATTAATACCGTGACACGCCAAACAGTAAATGAGGTATTTCTTCTTTCCTTTTTCAACTTGTTCTTTCGTAGATTCTAAAGGCGGTAAATCTGGCTGAATGTAGCTCTTTTTCGCAAAAGCAGGCATCTTGGCCCTTCCCCCAATCTTGTAAGACAATACTCTGCCCTCGTTAACGATAGGTACAGGTTGGCTAGCAAAAGAATTACCTCCTAAACCGGCCATAACCGTAACATACTGTTCATCGCCAATGCTGTAAGTAATCGGAGGCGCGATAATGCCGACACCAACGTTGGAGTTCCAAAGTTTCCCTCCAGTGGATGAGGAGTAGGCTGAAAATTGTCCACCATTTCCTTGAAAAATTAATCCTCCTGCAGTGGATAATGTCCCTGCCGCTTTGAAGAATGGAAGTTTAACCTCCCAAGCAGCTAGGTTCCGGACAGGATCCCAAGCCAGCAAACGCGTTGGAGCTTCTATTTTCTTGGGTGGATTTTTCTCTAGAATTTTAACAGCTCCAAAAATGTCCTCTCCAGTATTCCACGTCGCTGATTTCATTTGGAAAGCTTTTTCAGGAACGTAGGTCCATTCGTTGAGCGTAATTGGAATATATACGAGCTTATTTATGGGGTTGTAAGACATCGGTTGCCAATTGTGCCCACCATAGGGACCGGGTCTAACCGTGGCTGGTGAATCTATCCAGTCTGCACCGGTTTCTACGGGCCTACCTGTTTTTAAATCGACATGCGAAGCCCAGGTGACTGGGACATAGTTTGACGCACTAAGAAGTTCGCCATTAACTCTATCTATCACGTAAAAAAAACCATTCTTCGGCGCTTGCATCAGCACTTTTCGCCGTTGCTTTTCGATAACCAGATCAGCCAATATGATGTGTTGAGTCGCCGTATAGTCCCAGTTTTCGGCAGGTGTCGTCTGGTAGTACCAGACCAATCGACCGGTATCGGGATTTACCGCTAATATGCTTGAAAGAAAAAGGTTATCACCGCCACCAGGACTTCTCACTTCCCGATTCCAAGGAGATCCGTTACCCACACCAACATATAAAAGATTGAGTTCTGGATCGTAGGCCATCGAATCCCAAACTGTTCCCCCAAGGCCGGTTTCCCAAAGCGAGTCCTCAGACCATGTCTTAAGAGCCAATGCTAGTTCTGGGTGCTCGATGGACTCATTGCGATTTGCCGGAACCGTATAAAAACGCCAGAGCTCTTTGCCCGTGTCCGCTTCATACGCAGTAAAATAGCCCCGCACACCTAAATCTGCACCGGCATTGCCAATGATCACCTTCCCTTTTACGATCCTAGGTGCTCCGGTTATTGTATAATTTTTAGTCGTATCGACCGTCATCGTTTCCCAGACTAGTGAACCGTCTCTGCGATCCAGTGCTATCAATCTACCGTCGAGAGTTCCTAAAAACAATCGATCTTGCCAAATAGCAAGCCCTCGATTGACAACATCGCAGCATGCTTTACGTGCTGTAGCTCCGGGCACCTTAGGATCAAATTTCCAGAGTTCTTGGCCTGTCTGAGCATCGATCGCATAGGCCTTACTCCATGAACCACTAAAGTACATGATGCCGTCCACGACCAACGGAGTCGCTTCTAATCCCCTTGTCGTGCCCGTCTTGAAAGACCACGCCAGCCCGAGAGACTCAATATTCTCTGCGTTAATCTGATCTAGAGGACTAAAACGTTGCTCCGAATACGTTCGCCCATGCGTAAGCCAGTTTTGAGGCTCCAAATCGGCATTAACAATTCTCGTTACAGTCACTGGTAATGCAAACGCACCTGCACCGAAGAACATGCTTGCTGAAGAAACTAGCACGCTAAATGCCAACGCTGATTTAAAGCGACATAGAGAATACGAACAAAAAGTTATTGGGCTCTCTTTAAACTTCATTGGTAACTGGCGCGCTGGCATCTCTGCACTGAATCACTTCCATTTAAGAAAAACTGATTTCGTGTATCACATGTTGAAACGACTCCACCTAAAAGTCTATCATAGACGGAGTCGAGGACAGCGGTAAGCGCAAAAATCTTTCCTAAATCAAGTGAGAGGGTGGACACAATGACTAATAGAATTGCTGTTGATGTTGGCGGCACATTCACCGACGTTATTGTACTAAATGAAAAAACCCAAAAACTTCGATTGGAGAAGATTGAAATTCCTCCAGATAATCCTGTAACAGGCGTATTAAAGGGTTTAGAAAACGCCAGCACAACATTTTCCAGAGGTGAGGTATTTTGTGCATGGTGACTCTCAGCAGCGCACAAGGTTGGCCATGTCCCGAATTATGCATACCACTACCAGCGACGCTGTGGTCCAGAAACTTATTGAAGCAAATAGAGGTTTGTGACTACTATATAGGCATTCGAATCCCATGGAAAATCGAAGACTCCGCGCGTCGAGTGCATCCTCGACACGGCGGAAAAGCTGGTCATAGTGATGCACGCAGGTTCATCGCGGGGTTGAAAACGATCGAATTGAATCTTGTCCTCGACCCTCGAAAAAATTAAGAAATCGGGAGAATGGCGGCATGCGTTTTAGTATTGCGGTACCCCTACAGAGAATTATAGAAGGACGTTACCAGTACGACGTGGAGAGCTTCATCGCCGAATGTCAGACTGCTGAACGTGCCGGATTTCATGCCGCGGTCGTCGGTGAGCGACGCATGGGTGTAACGGCTTACAACACCAGTCCGCACATCCTATCGGCCATCGCTCTCGCGAATACGACCCGCCTTGGCTTTGCGATCATGGTGGTTCAACTGCCGCTGCGTGATCCGATCCAGGTGATCCAGGATGCGATGGTGCTCAATTCGATCTACCCGGGCAGATTTCGCCTCGGTGTCGGCGCTGGTTACAACGAGCATGAATTCAAATTTTTTGGCAAGGATCTCGATGCCCGTGGCCAGGCCATGGAGGAAGGTCTGGAAAAGATCAATGCCTTCCGAGACGGTGACATCACGATTGACGTTGGTCGTGGCCCTGTACCAGCATTGGACCCGGCCATGGGTGACTGCAGGCCGGAAGTCTGGTTCGGTGCCTGGGCCAAGGCCGGCGTACGCCGCGCCGCCAGGCTTGCCGACGGCTGGCTGCCGGACCCGATGCGTACCGGCGCCCTCATTGCGGAACTGGCAGAGTTGTACCGAGCCGAGTGCGGAACGCAGGGCAAGCAGCCGCGCATAGCGATGTTGCGCGAAGCCTGGCTGGCCGACACCGATGACCTAGCGCGAATCGAGTATGGCCCGGCCGTGGTGCAGGCGCATGCCGAGTATTTTCCGCGAATGCAGGGTGGCTGGAAATCCGCTGCTGGCGCTGAGGGCAAACCCTATGACGTGCGCAAGGATCCCTGGCTCAAGGACATGGACGAGAAAGAACAACTCTCTCTCGACCAGTTATTGGATGATCGTTTTCTGGTCGGCTCGATCGATACCTGGATCGAAAACTTGGAACGTTGGATCGAGGCCATTGAGCCCGAGGAGTTTGTGCTGAGATTCCGCTTCCAGGGCGGACCGTCACCGGCTCGAACGCTTGAGGTGATAGAGCGGGTCGGTCGAGACATCATTCCACGCTTTAGCCAATGAGCGTCACGATCCGCAGTTGGAATGTCGAAGTCCCTGGTCGGCGTGTCGGCGGGGACGGCTGGCGGATCCGTTTTCATCAATACACAGGCAACCGTCCAGGGCCGGCTACAGCTTTCGTGGCAGGTATCAACGGCGATAAACCCCTAGCTGTCCTGGCACTGCACGAACTTGGGCGACGCCTCGCCAATACCGACATGGCGGGAACCGTCCTCATCGTGCCGGCGGCGAATCCATTCGGACTGCACGGCGGCATGCGGCACAATCCAGACCTGATCGAAATCAATCGCCGGTTTCCAGGCAAGGTCTATGGTTTCCTGACCGATCAACTCGCGCATACGTTGATCGGTACCTTACTCGAGCACGTGGACTGCGTCATTGATCTTCATTCCGGCACCCCGGATCGCGCACTGCATTACACCTACGACTACGGCGATCTGGCTCTCAGCACTTCGTTCGGCTATCTGCCGGTGGTAGTGGACCGTCATGTGCCTGGCCAATTGAGCCAGGCAGTCGTTGCGGCCGGGGGTAAGTCATTCCTGGCCGAATTTGGCGGCGCCGAATTCAACGACACGCGGCCTGGTGTCGAAGGTTGTCTTAATACCCTGCGTTACCGAGGTCACCTAGCAGACGAACGTACCGGACCGGATAGCGTGCCGGTGCTCGATCGCGTCAAGGTGTTCCTGTCGTCACATGCCGGCGCGTTAAACGGCCTCTACGGCCCACCGGACCTGGGTGAACCGGTCGAGCCAGGTGCCATAGGATGGATAACTGACGTCGTGACGGACGAGAGAATCGAGCAATTTGTCGTTGAAGGACCCGGTGAACGTGCCGGAACCGGGCCCGGCTTCGATCTATGGGGGCCAGGGCCGGAGCAAGCGTTCGAGGTGACCGATGCACCGCTACTGATGTTGGCGCCGAGTAGGCCCGCGATGGTCAGCCCCGGGGAGTTCACCTACGCCGTGGGCTGGGTACGCGAGTGGCTCAAGACACCCAGCGCGGGATCGTGACACTGCGACTTATTGCGAGTTACCAGGACTGGAGAAAGGTCGACAGCCCTACGCCGATAAAATTGGCGATGATGTAGCCGAGTATTCCGCACAGGATGCCGGGTGTCACGAGACCATGCCAACGCTTGCCGGCCGCTACCGCAGCCGCCGTAGGCGCGCCGAACGCACAAGCGTTGGAGCCGATAACCACCTCCGGCAGAGTCAGACCGAACAAGCGACCCGCGATCAAGACGCATAGGGCGTGAACTGTCAGTAGGATGGCGAGAAAGCCCACCAGGATGGACGTCGTACCAGCGAGTTGCCAAATATTGGATTGTGCACCGATGGCGGCGATAAAGACGTAGATAAGCAAACGACCGATATCGTCGCCGCCGGTGAATCTATGCATGAACGTCGGCGCAAGGGAGGCCAATGCCACGGTGGTTGCCGTGATAATCAGGATGCCGAAATTCGGCATGCCGATCAGGTCTGCCATGCCGAGGCTGAAGGCGCAAACCAGCAGACTAAATGTAACGCAAGCAGCTACATTCAAGGACTCGGTAATATCGAGCGGGTCGGCCTGCGAGACCTGCACTCCCGTTGAGCTATCGGCATCGCTTACGGAGTGATCCCGATGAGACCCGTAGAGCCTGCTGATAAAGGCAATACCGGGTGTCATCAGTAGCATGATGAGGTAGAAAATGGCTACCACACCCTGTGCCGTTGCTGCCGAGGCAACCAGCGTTGAGTCTTCGATCTCCAGTGACTGGGCAACAGCGACGAAGTTGAACGGGCCGCCGATGAATGTAGCACTCAGTACGCCAACGATCTTGTGGGTCTCCGGACCGATATCGATCAATGTAAAACCGACAATGGCGCCGAGAATCGTACCAACGGTGCCGGCCAGAAAAGCGATCAGGGTAGGCCCCGTTTCGCGCAATATTCGTTTCAGATTGGCGTTGAGCAGTAGCAATGGAATGGCGATCGGCACGAGGTACTGCACGACGAAGTCATAGGTAGGTGACTCAAATGGCAGAATTCGCGTATTCGACAGCAGCATGCTCCCGGCCAGCGCGATTAGCGGGGCCGAAACTTTGCGTCCCAGTTCAGTGCGCTCGGCCAGTAATCCACAGAGCACGATACTGAACAGACCCGCGGCAACCGCGATACTATTTTCAGACGATATAAGGCTGAACATTTTCCTGCCAGATCCTTTCAAGGCCGATTGAGACAGAGTATAGAGAAGATTAAGCCGCTATTGGTATATTGGAGGCAGATCTGCCTTTCTAATTGCCTCCCGGGCAGGACTTGCGAGCAAATGCGCTGCACGATTGTTGTCCACGAAGCCCACAAATGAATCCACAGCAGGTAACTGAAAAGAAATACAAGCAAATGTCAGAGGCCTTTCGGTCCTCTGACATTGTACAGTCAACCTTTTTGAAAAATTAGAAATTAACGATTAGTTCTGCCCCAATCTGCCTCAATTTACCTGGATAACTTCCATAAGCCCCATCCCATAGTGGCAGATCGAATTTACCGTTAGCATACGCCTCGTCAGTTAGATTACGTCCCCAAATCGCGATCTCAACATTCTCCGTGGGCATCACAGCAAATCTTGCATTTAACAACCCGTAGTCATCCTGAAATGTATTTGGATCAAGATCTCCATCGAGAATATTCTTATCTCGCCACATATACTCTACCCTAGCATAAGCCTCCATACTGCCGATAGTGAACTCTTGCTGCCCAACTAGCGAGTATCTCCATTTAGGGCTTCTGTTAACTTCTTGACCAGACAAATCTGCTCCGCCCTCGGCATCACTACAATTTGCTGCAGCTATCGCATATTTGGAGCATGGAGCACCAAGAAACTCATCAAATTCCGCGTCAACATATGCCAAATTGAGTGACAATGCCCCGCCCTCCCAAGGGTTACTATCGATCCCTAGTTCTAATCCACGAGTCTCCAAAACACCCGCATTTTTAAGAATAAAACCAGAACTTCCATCAAATGCTGAGGCTTGGAAATCCTCAAATTCGGACATAAAAACCGTCGCTGAAACTGCAAGTGTATTATCAGCATTAGACAACTTAACTCCGAACTCAAAATTATCTACGGTCTCAGGGTCTAATACTGACTCTTGCGGATCCCCTACCCAGATAGAGCTAGCTATTGAATTATTGATTCCGGATCCTTTATAGCCTCGAGAATAAGAGCCGTAAATCATGGTATCTTCAGAGGGATAATACTGCAGCCCAATGGTGCCCATCCAATCGGTATCAGAGTTATCAGCCTTCTGCTCCGGGAAGTCACCGACCGGCCAAAATGGGAAGTCACCATCAAGATCACCTACCACGGTTATTTTCTCATGAACGATTCTAGCCCCTATAAAACCTTTCAATTGCTCCGTGAATTGATAACTGGCATGACCAAACACAGCCATATTTTCTACCTTCACGTTACTAGTCCATGTGGTTCGGAAGAAAAGTGGAACCGGACTACCAAACAAAATGGTACATATCGTAGAACATCCCTCTAATATCGTCTGCTCATCTAAATCCATGTCGTAATAATATAAGCCCACAAGATATTCAAGATTCTGATCGCTGGGCGACATTAGCTGAATTTCCTGGGTGAATAACTGCATATCATGGGTCAACCCACCTCGAACAAAATCATCTGGGTAGGAATCAACGTCGTTCCACTCCTCCTGAGTCCAATCGCGATAGCCAGTTATCGATTTGAAGGTGTGTCCGGAATCTAGTGTCCATATAAGTTCCCAGACTCCGTGAAACGTCTCGGTATTCTCATAAGCGTAACCATCGGAAATAACTTTAGTATTCTCATCGCTTGGAACTACGCCATTAGCCTCGATGTGAGGAACCAAAAACCCGCTAGTTAGAGCACCTGCTACGTTTGGATCTACTTTATGTATCGCTCTCGAACAACAGTCGTTATCCTGTTCCTCGTACTGAAGCGTCATATTGAACTCAAAGTTATCGACTCCGTAACTCGTTTTACCTCTTAAACCCCAACGATTTTTAGTGACATCTTCGGTACCTCGTACAACATTATCCAAGATTCCTTCACCTTGATCTAAGGCATAGAACGCCAAGCGCCCATTGAGATTTTCACTTAGTGATCCGCTTATAACTCCGTCAATCCGAAGCTCCTCGTATTCATTCTCGTAACTCACGGATCCTCTACCTTCGAACTCATCCGTCGGGTCATTGGTCACTATTGAGAGCAATCCTGCAGAAACATTCTTTCCAAATAACGTTCCCTGAGGCCCATTAAGTACTTCTATTCGCGCTATATCGAAAAAATCAACTAGCGCTGCTCCGCCATAACCCGCAGAAACCTGATCCACCACAACGCTTACACTATTCTCGAAGGCGCTGACATGGGCACCACCACCTACACCTCTTAAATTAAGTGCCTGGGCCGATGAGGCAATTCCGCCAACATAAACAAGAGAAGGAGATATTTGATAAAGGTCTCTAACATCGGATAATCCCTTCAGCTCCTCTTCTGTCAGCAAATCTATCGATACCGGAACGTCCAACACATTCTGTGCACGCCGTTGGGACGTTACAACTACTTCTTCTAAAGCATCTCCTATGGCCGGCAGTGGATCACCAGCAAAAGCAAATACCAGCAATGCAGGCAAAACAAGATATGTTTTAAACTTATTCATGCTAATCACCATCCCCTTGTAAACATTCGTTATGGATTGCCGGCGTTATCTTAGTGGCGGTAAAACCTTTGACCGACCCCCCAGAAAGTTATCGCCATACTCAATATAGCTTATCTTTACTAATTATAGTTTTTCTTTACTCTTAAAAGAATGTTATTCGATACTAGGATACTTGCCATCCGTGGTCAATAATATAGAAAGTATTAATCACTAGTATTTTTTGAACCTTATTTAAACTTTTAACAACCAAGTAACATCAGCTGGAGAAGTACAGAGAAGAAATGAAAAGAGGCCACGTATACTTACCCTCCTTCTATTACTAAATAAAAGATCTTAATCAGTGTATACAAAGATAAGAAGAAGGAAGTTTCTCAGCGACGCCGCCACGGTAGCGGGTAGCTCGCTATTTTCCTCACTTCTGGGCTGTACCTACGGTTCATTAGATATACCAGTCTATGAACAGTACACCATACTTGATGAAATCCTAAAGCAGCCAATTCTCAGAAGAAACTTATTCTCCTCACCTGTGATAATTGATTCTCTCGAATTGCTTCGAGATCGTAATAACTGTCTTTACCGCGTCAGATCACGCGATGGCGCCGAAGGGTTGTCTATTGGTCATTCTTTCATAGCAAAGGAAAGTTATCCGATGGTTCCAAACCTCTTGACACAGTACTTTGTAGAAAAGGATGCAAGAGATCTGGATCAGCTTATATTTAATGCAGTAGAACTAAACCTTAAAAGACAGGGAATTCCTCTATGTGTGCATGTGGCAGGCATAGAGTTCGCAATTTTAGATATGTTGGGCAAGATTGCAAACCTTCCGGCAGGACTGCTTCTAGGGGATTTGAAGAATACTGAAGCCGAAATCTATTTAGGGCATCATTTCGTGAACTTGCGGCAGCTAGATCCTGAGGACTCGCTTGATCTGATGATGCATGACGTGATCAAAACTGAAGCTAAAGCAGTTAAGCTCAGAGCAGGCCGAGGTG
>JAQWLX010000015.1 GCA_029247075.1 Halieaceae bacterium
GCTTGCTAGCGCTGCGGGTCATGATATTAATTATATCGCCATTACTGGCGCGTTGCACGGGGTAGGCAGAGCAGGGCAAAAACCTGTGCCACCACTAAATTTAGTAGGTGACATGGGCGGCGGCGGGATGCTTTTGGTGTCCGGAATATTAGCGGCCTTATTAGAGGCTAGTCGATCAGGAGAAGGTCAAGTAATTGATGCTGCTATGGTAGACGGCGCAGCACAGTTAATGTGGATGTTTCATGGTCTGGAATCGATAGGAGCTTGGGATGCAACCGTGCGTGGATCTAATATAATCGATGGTGCCGCGCACTTCTACGATGTTTATGAGTGCGCAGACGGGAAATATATATGTATTGGCGCTATTGAACCGCAGTTTTATGCACTCCTAAGGCAACTACTTGGTTTGGAAGATACAGTCTTTGACCGTCAGCATGAGCGTGAAGCTTGGTCAGATCTTTCGGAAAGATTATCCGCTATCTTTCTACAAAAATCTCAGGAAGAATGGTGTGCCTTGATGGAAGGAACCGATGTTTGTTTTGCTCCGGTATTGACTTTTAAAGAAGCACCTAATTATCCACCTAACGTCGAGCGAGAGATGTATATTGAAGTAGATGGTTTAGTTCAACCCGCTCCAGCCCCGAGATTTTCAAGAACGCCTTCCAATGTTAAACATGGAGTGCATGGTCTTGGAGAAGATACTGAAGCGGTGTTGACCAACCTTGGCTTCGATGAGGATGAACTTAAATCGTTGAGATCCAAAGAAGCGATCGGAGATTAGCAAATTTTAGTGGAGAGATAATATGGTAGATTTTAAGACCATCACGATAGGAAAAGAAGCTCATGTCGGATTACTTACCTTGAATCGTCCCGACAGTCTCAACGCGTTTGATACCAGCATGCGGAGGGAATTTGTATCAGCAGCGAGATTGCTAAATCAGGATCCCGAGGTCAGGTCTATTGTCCTTTCGGGTGCAGGAAGAGCATTTTGTGCCGGAGCTGATTTAGCGGAGACGCGAGATGAGTCTTCTTCTGGAACAACGACGGGAGGGCAGTCCACTGAAGATCTTTTAAACCACGAATACAAGCCAGGTATCATGGCCATTTATAATTCTCCAAAGCCTTGGATAGCAGCAGTCAATGGTGCAGCGGCTGGGATTGGTAGTTCCTATGCTCTAGCTTGCGATCTGATGGTGATGGCGGAAGATGCATATCTCTATCAGGCATTTCAGGCGATTGGACTTATCCCAGATGGGGGGGCGACATGGCATTTGCTCGAAACACTTGGTAGAAAGAGAGCTTATGAATTTATTATTTCCGGTGAGAAAGTGAATTCTAACAAATGTGAATCATTGGGGTTATGTAACCGGGTGGTTGAGGGTGATTTATTGAAAAAAACAGCTATGGATTGGGCCGCCGAAATCTCTCAAAAAGCCCCTCTGGCAATGCGTTACGCCAAAGAATCTCTAAACTTTTCGGCTGAACATAATCTATCAGATGTGATAGCCAATGAAGCACGATTGCAGCACGCATGTTTCGATAGTAGCGATGCTAAAGAAGGCGTTAAGGCTTTTATGCAGAAACGGAAACCCGTATTTACAGGAGGTTGATCATTATCGAAACCGTAAACTCGAAGTGACCGAACTGTCTGATACGGGACTGACCCAGCTCAGGGCGCTGCTATCCAAAGCAGATGATTCTGAACGGATGAAGGCGAGAGAGAGACGTCATACTCGTGGCTATCGAACGGCGAGAGAAAATCTTGATGATTTGGTCGATGAAGAATCTTTTCTCGAGTATGGACAGCTTGCCGTAGCTCCGCAGCGTAGCCGAAAATCGAAGGAAGAACTCCAGAGAGAGACACCAGCAGATGGAATTATAGCGGGAATAGCCACTATTAACTCAGCGGTTATCCATAATGCTTCCTGTAAAGTCGCGATTTTAATTAATGACTACACAGTGCTTGCTGGAACTCAAGGCTTTTATCATCACCAAAAGCTTGATCGAATCTGCGAGATTGCTAGGAATCATAGGCTTCCCACAGTTATGTTTATGGAAGGTGGTGGAGATCGTCCAGCGGATACCGACGTAAACACCCAGGTGGCAGGTTTAAATACACCATCATTTGCGCGTTGGGCAGCATTGGATTCAGTTGTGCCAAGCATCGCAGTTAATAATGATTTTTGTTTCGCTGGGAATGCCTCCTTGTTTGGGGCTGCTGATTACAGGGATTGTAACCAGCGATTCCTATATTGGTATGGCAAGACCGGCAATGATCGAAGGCGAGGGCTTAGGAAAATATTCGCCAAAGGATATTGATCCTTCCTCAGAACAGGAGAGGAATGGTGTTATCGATACGCATGGCCCAAGACGAAGAAGAGGGTACTCGTTTAGCTAAGAGGTTATTGTCATATTTTCAAGGTTGTATAGAAATAGGGATCGCTGCAGATCAGGAAGTACTTAGAGAGTCACTCCCTTAGGACATACGCTGGGCTATCCGGTAAGACGGATCATAGAAACTTTGAGTGACGAACATTCATTTATTGAACTGCAGCGAATTTTTGGGCGAAGTGTTATCGTTGGATTCATGCATCTCGAGGGACAGCCGATAGGTGTTTTGGCAAATGACTGTCAGCAACTTGGCGGTGCAATAGACTCGCAAGCCGCTGATAAGGCAGCCCGATTTTTTAACCTCTGTGAATCTTTTAATATCCCTATTTTGTCTCTTGTCGATATCCTTGGATTTATGGTGGGACCGGACAGTGAAAAACAAGGCGCAGTGGCTAGAATGTCGAACTTATTGATAGCTGGAGCGAAGTTCACTGCACCAATAGTTGCTGTTTTTTTTCGTTAAGGTTATGGACTAGGCGCAATGGCTATGGTCGGCGGGGGATTCGCGCAGCCAGTATTTACAGCAGCTTGGTCAAATGGAGAATTTGGTGCGATGGGTCTGGAGGGTGCGGTGAAACTTGGATTCAAGAAAGAGCTAGATGAAACTCCAGACAAGAAAAGTCGCGATGCGCTTTTTGATGAATTAGTCTCGAGAATGTACGAGGCAGGGAGCGCATTCGAAGTGGCAAGCAAACTAGAGATTGCTGCAGTCATTGATCCTGCAGATACCCGAGATCTCGTTATTAGTGCTCTTAATAGCACTAATAAAAATTGCTAAAGTAGTATTATAGCCAAGTCAATTAAGGAGTCGCAAATGACGCAACTTGTAAATTTTGTATTTTTCATACTGGCTATATTTTCAATTAATAGCCATGCAGGTGATGAGCGTATCCTGCTTTGGGGTGATACACACCTGCATACCTCGTATTCTTCAGACGCATTTGTCAACAGTAACACCACGGCGGATCCGGAGACCGCATATCGGTACGCCTCGGGTTTGCCGGCGGTGCATCCATATCATAGAGCTAGAGTGCAAATCGAAACTCCCCTGGATTTCCTTGTCGTTTCTGATCACGCAGAGTTACTTGGTGTGATTCGCAAGACCACTTTAGAAGGTCCCGATACTACCGGCCTGGACTTTTTGCCAATTGTGAAAGCAAAAATAGCAGCTTGGATCCTTCAGTATACAGTTGCAAATAATGATGGAATGGATCTATTCTCAAGGATCCTACCCGAACCCATTGATCCTCGGATCGATGCAGCGCGGACTTTAGATGAGGGCATAGAAGGAGTAAGTTGGATTCCCCAAAGCACGAGAGTTCAAGTTGATACATGGAAGAGTCTTACAAATCTTGCGGAGAAGTACAACCGGCCAGGTGAATTTTCTACCTTGATTGGTTGGGAATGGAGTGCTATCCCTGGTGGAGCAAATCTGCACCGTGTAGTGATTAGTGATGCAAGCAATAAAACAGCGCAACAATTTCAACCTTTTGGATTAACGGACAGTCCTTATCCAGAAGATCTCTGGGCCTGGCTCGATGAAACCTCGAAGGATACCGGAGTGGATTTTGTATCGATTCCGCATAATTCGAATATTTCGAAAGGTTATATGTTTGATCTAAGGACACTTCGCGGCTCGGCAATTGATCAAGACTATGCAATTCGTCGGATGAAATGGGAACCTATAGTTGAAATCACCCAGATTAAAGGTGACTCGGAAACTCATCCGACACTAGCGATCGACGATTCATTTTCCGATTTTGAAGAATATCCTTATTACATACAAAGATCGGAGACTGGTTACCAAGCGGAGCAAGGAGATTATATTCGTTCTGCTCTTAAGCGAGGGTTGGGTTTGGGCGTCGCCTTGGGCGTTAATCCCTATCAATTTGGTGTCATCGGCTCAACAGATTCACATACCGCGCTTTCTTCAGCAGAGGAAGATAATTTTCATGGAAAGTTAGCAACCGATTCAATTCCAGAGCGAAAAAACCTAAGACGTATGACCAGTAGTGGAAGTAGTGGTTGGGCGATGTCTGCTTCGGGTCTCGCAGCCGTATGGGCTGAAGAAAACACTAGAAAGTCGATTCTATCTGCCATGAAGCGAAGAGAAGTATATGCGACGTCCGGTCCTCGAATTGGCGTGGAATTTTATGGTGGATGGGAACTAGATCGAGTCAAGATAAATAAGGCTGATGCCTCGATCAGAGAAATTGATGGTGTTGTTCCTATGGGAGGAGAATTGACAGGAGTAGAAGGTGAAAATAAATCACCAAGTTTTGTCATTCGGGCGACGAGTGATCCGAAAGGCGCCTATTTGGATAGGATTCAAATTATTAAGGGCTGGATAGATACTGAAGGATCAGCCCAGGAAAAAATCTTTAATGTGGCTTGGTCTGGCCAAGATCGTCTTAACAGTAACGGTGATCTTATGTCGGTTGGTAATACCGTAAATATTAAGACAGCTAGTTATACCAATACCATTGGATCATCAACATTGTCTGCTTATTGGGAAGATCCAGAATTTGATCTTAATCAGCCTGCTTTTTACTACGCTCGAATTTTACAAATTCCTACGCCTCGCCATTCTCTATATGATGCTGTGGCCCTTGGTATGGAACATGCTGATGGGTTCCCAGATACTATTCAAGAACGAGCTTATACATCATCTATCTGGTATCGACCGGCAGGCCTATGATCTCCAAAATGCAGGAAAAATGAGTTAGGTGGTTATGATTACCCTGATACCCTGCAGTTCAAGGTTGGATTTTTCGATATAGGTGTGGGTGGCAGATATTCTTTGCTTTAGCTGAACTATCTCCTCTTGCCTGACGCTTGGATTTATACTCTTTAAAGCTTCCAGACGATCAACCTCTTTACCCAGCGTCGCTGTCATGTTCTCTCTAGCGCGCGCTCTCGCATCGATAAGTAGTACATCAGCTTTGGCAGAGGCAAGTTTAAGTTTTTCCTCTACATCACTTTTAATGCGACGAATTATTTTTGCTCCTGCATCTCTTCTTATTTTAGAGATCGCCTCATTGAGTTTGCCATGTGAAATTGCGTGCGCTATATCTTTACCTCGTTGGTCAATTAATATCCGCATCGGAGACTTTGGAAAGAATTGCTCTACTAAAAGATTTTTAGGTGAAGCACATGAAGGGGAGAAGATAGTTTCTAATAGGACAGTGCCGGACTCTATCGATTTGAGTTTTAAGCTGCCGATGGTGGCATTTCCAAGCTCGGTAGTAAGAACCATGTCCATGCTTTCCGTAATCATTGGATGTTCCCAAGTTAAGAAAAGTAGATCTTCTCTACTCAGGGCTATATCACGATCTACCGTTACAGTAATCCCATCCTCAGGAAGACATGGAAAGTATCCAGTATGCATTGATTCGGTTGGTTTTAGAGTCCAGCATTCTTCTGAATGATATTCACAGTCTACGCCATAAGCTGCACATAATTGATGCAGATAGGTTACAAGTTGTTCTGGATTTTGTTCGCTATGTAACTCTGCGATCACCTGCTCCGCAATCCCTTTACGGCATGAAGATCTTTCGAGTAACTTGTCTTTTCCAGCTCGGGCTTTTTCGGTCAATTCTTCAGCATAGTCCTTTGTCTCAATGCAAAGATTCTGAAGATCTTCGAAGTTACCGATTAGCACGATTTCTAGCTGTTCCCTGAATCTGTCAAAGATCTCTTTACCAAAGGGACATATCTCAGAAAAAATTGATAGGCCTTTTTCATGCCAATCTAAAAGAGCATGTTGTGCACTACCGATCACATAAGGGACATGTATTTTAATATCTTGATTCTGTCCAATTCGGTCTAGTCTTCCTATACGCTGTTCTAGAAGATCTGGATTCAGCGGCAGATCAAAGAGGATTAAGTTATGGGAGAACTGAAAGTTTCTACCTTCGCTTCCGATCTCTGAACAAATAAGACACTGAGCCCCTACGGAGCTATCTGCGAAATAAGCTACTGCTCTATCTCTTTCAACCAAGCTTAAATTTTCATGAAAAGCAGCTGTCCTTATTCCTGCACGAAGATGAAGATGTTTCTCTAACTCAATTGCCGTTCGGGCCTTAGAACAAATGACAACCACCTTATTTGGGCTTAAAAGACGTAAGGTGTCTTCAAGCCATTTGATGCGAGGGTCTGTTCTCAACCATGACTCGTTGTTTGCTTTTAGATGGGGATACAGAGCTTCCTGCAAGTTGCTATTAGTTGTATTTTCCGTAAGGTCAGTAGATATATCTAGGCTATGTCTTACTAGATGTCTGTTGGGGAAGCCGCTGATTTTTGTACGGCTATTACGCATTAGTATTCTGCCTGTCCCATGACGATCGATCAGTTGTGATACGATTGTTTCATCCTCTTGGCTTGGATCTATATCTGATGGCAGGTTTTTTGGACGATTTCCGGCTTCTACTTCTTCTATCAGCTCTCCAAGTTTCATGAAATTTATTTGTTCTTTTTCGAATCTCTTTAGATCCTGAAATCTATCCGGATCGAGTAATTTAAGCCTTTCAAAATGCCCGGTTTTACTATTCTGTTCGGGGGTAGCAGTTAAAAGTAATAATCCCACAGCATGGCCAGCTAATTTTTCAGCAAAGGATTTTTCAGCAGAATTTTCTGAAGAACGCCACATTTCATGATGTGCCTCGTCAATCACAACGATATCCCATGTTGTTTCTAACGTTAAACGACATGCGTCTTCACTGTCACTAAATAAAGTATTGCTGCATAAGATTAGTTGCTCAGCCTCAAATGCATTATCGGTTTCCTCTTGATCCAATCTCTCCTGATTGAAAATTGAGAATTTCAGATTAAATCGACGGAGCATTTCCACTAGCCACTGGTGAACGAGACTCTCTGGAACGATCAAAAGCACCCTCTGACTTTGACCTGTTAATAATTGCTGATGAATTATCATTCCAGCTTCGATAGTTTTGCCGAGTCCGACTTCATCGGCGAGTAATGCTCTAGGTGCGTGCCTTGTTCCGATTTCCTTCGCAATATATACCTGATGCGGCAAAAGATTTGTTCTTCCACCCATCAGTCCTCTTGTTGCTCTTCCTTGCTGTTTTGCTAGAAGTTCAAGAGTTAACATTCTGAGAATAAATAGGGGATTCCTATCAAAATTTCCGGTGACTAATCTTTGAAGTGGTGTGACTAGGTTAATGTGAGGGTTTAGATCAATTTCCCTAACTATTATTTTATTGCTTATATTATCTAAGCCTTCATAGGTATAGATGCCACTACTAATCTTGCTAGTGACGACAGTAAACTCCTTTCCTTCAGCTGTTTCGGCTTGATCACCAGGTCTTAATTCCAATCTGTGCAACGGAGCATCATTCTTAGAATAGATTCTATCTTCTCCGATTGCTGGGAAGTTTAGTGTGATACTACGTACATCAATATCAACTACGACGCCTAATCCTAGAGAACTGTCTGCGCTGCTTAACCAGCGTTGACCTACTATAAATTGCATTAAAAAAATGCCTCTTCTAGATTCTCGTTTGATTTAATTTTTTCTAAACTGATTTTCGTCACGTAAACCAGCTTCAAAGGAGTTCAATCTGGCAAAAAGATCAATGCTATTCTGGTAGGTATTTTGCAAAAGGATCTCGATTTCAATATTTTTTATCTCCGCAATTTTTTTGGCAATGAAAGGAAGATAATATGGGGCGTTTTGTTTTCCACGGTAAGGAACTGGAGCTAAGTAAGGTGAATCTGTTTCCAACACCATTTGATCAAGAGGGGTATGCTCAATAACTTCACGCACATTTTCAGCTGATTTAAAGGTAGCGATACCATTGAATCCTAGTTTAAACCCTTCTGATAGGCAGAATTCTGCGAGTTTCATGGTAGAAGTAAAGCTATGAATTACCCCCTTTTTTTTCAAGGCTAGGGAATGTTTTTTAAGAATTTCAATAGTGTCGTCATCGGCTTCTCTGGTATGAATGACGACTGGAAGATCTGCTTCTGATGCTAATTTGAGTTGTTTCTCAAAAACAGTTTTCTGTATTTCTCTCTCAGAATGCTCGTAGTAATAGTCAAGACCTATCTCACCAATCGCTACTACCTTATTGCATTGAAGATTAGTAAGAATTTTGCTCTCAGTACCATCAGTGTAATCAGATGCAGAGTGAGGGTGTATTCCTTGAGTCGCCCAAACATCATCATAGTAATTAGCTAATTCAATTGCTGATGTTAAATTTTCTTCTGATACAGCTATAGTGACGAATTTCTTTACACCAACATCACGAGCTTTTTTAAGTTGACTAGGTAGTTCGTCACTGTTCAAATAATCGAGATGGCAATGCGTTTC
>JAQWLX010000017.1 GCA_029247075.1 Halieaceae bacterium
CAAGTCTATCCATGACTTTAGTGCTGGCCATATCTTTGATGACAGAAGTTATAGTAGATGCTTGATCTGGTGTCTCTTCAAAAGGGAAGCTAGCGCAGAAATTTTCATACTCGTTTCTATCTAAAATAAAATTAAAGCCTGAGCCTACCTCTCGTCGTGCATAAATCTCGAGTAAGTTAGCCGCGGTATCGTGCGCTTTTTTAATTGCCTTCGTTTTTGCTTTATTCCATTGAGATGAACCCAGTTTACTTAAACATACAGAAGCGGTATCGTTCGCTGAGTATCTACTGATTAGAGCTAGCGAAGATACTGGCACATAGAGTTTGGCTCCTTCATCATATTCAAGAGTCAAATATTCTTCTTCTATTCCATCAATAGTCAGCATTTCTAATCCGATATAGTTTCCAATTCCGTGCTCCAAATGAACAACCGGGAGTCCTTCTACTAAATCACTAAGGTTTTGGTAAGTGTTTGTTGGTTTTAGAGAATTATCTTTTCGCAGCCTTCGTTGCGCGACTTGCGTTGAAAACAATTGAGATTCACATATTAAAGTAGGTTGCTTAGCTCCTAGGTAGAGGCCTCTATCCATCGGCCATTGTGTTATTCCAATATCAGTCTTATTTTCAATGAAAGAGCACCAGGTTTTTTCCTCCGTTGGTACTATATTTTGTTCCTGCAGTGCATTTGTTAAAAGAGCTTTTCTTCCACTTGATTCTGCACAAATTAGTATTGGAGCTTTATGGGATTTTTTGAATAAATCCAGTTTTTTAATCGCTGTCGATATGCCTTCATTAGCACAAATAATCGGTGGTATTTCTACCTTGGAATCTATGCATTCAGTATTCTTTCTATGTTCAATAAGCTCTAATAGCGGTCTGTTCGACAGAGAGCTAAAAAATTCATTAGGTGGGATAAAACAGTTTGCCGGTGAAAGGAAAGGGCGCTGTAAATCTATGCCATACTCTGTATGTCTCCTGTTTATCTCTGACCAAAAACTTTCCTTTGCTGTCTTCCAATCGCCTACTGTGATAAATGGCGAAGTTTGAGGAATATAACTGAAAATGGTTGAACATTCGTGGAAAAAAAGAGGCAGGTATGCTTCACACCCGGAAGGTGATTTACCAGCGCATATTTCTGAAAAGATAGGGCAGTTATCTGGATCATTATCAAAGGTTTTGTACCAATTAAGTTTAAATATATCTATGCCGTCTGAATCGAGTGGGAATTCTCTTGCTGGGAGAATTCTTATTTCGGGAATTGTCTTTACTGTTCTCTGTGTTACAGGGTCAAATTCTCGAAGTGAATCCACCTGCGCATCAAAAAGATCGATCCGATAGGGAAATAAACTTCCCATTGGATATACATCAAAAAGTGATCCTCGTATTGAATATTCTCCGTGTTCGGTAACCGTGTCGACTTGTCGATAACCGCTCTGAGATAATTTTTCTCGTGCGGCTTCTAGAGCTAGATGATCTCCTATTTTTACGATGAAGCTAAATCTCCTAACGTACTCAACAGGAGGTAAGCGATGCATTGCGGTAGAGACGGGAATAATAAGGATGCCAGATTCAAGCTCAGGAAGGTGGTAGAGAGTGCTTAGTCTCTCAGAGACAATATCTTGATGCGGAGAAAAAGTATCATAAGGTAGTGTTTCCCAATCAGGTAATGTAAAGATTTCCTGAGAATCCTTTATAAAGATAGGTAGTTCTCTTTCTATGGTGCTTGCTTCTGTCTGATTGCTAGTTAATACAATGGTGAGTTTGTCTTTTGGAGCTTGCTCTGCTATCAGAGCTGTTTCGGCGCAACCGTAAAATGGGCCGATCTGAGAAGAAAAACTGGACACGTTGTGCCATTTTTGCTTTTTATTGACTTGCTTAAACATAAATAGAGGTTCTATTTTGACGAGGCACAGTGTAAATCTCTATTGTTGCATGCTCCAGAAGGAATTTTAATATTATTGTTGCTTGGTTGGATCTACTGCGTAGATAATAGCGCGCTTAAATTTGCAGGAGATGCTAGCTGTGAGTCAACAAAAAAGAGAACGACCCGGTGATTATTTTGCTGATTGGAAAGAACGAGAAGCGCTTGCTGAAGGAATGATTCCTATGGTCGGTAAATTATCTCGAGAGAAGAGCGCAAAGTGTTATATTTATGGACACTCTCTAGTGAATCAATCCGTATTGCAGATCATGAAGATTCATCGGTACGTTCGTCAGGTAGAGAAGAATGAGCTTTCAGAGTTTGAGACTTATCCTATTCTACAAAATATGATGGATTTGGACCTTGGGCCAGCTCACATTGATATCGGTCGCCTTGCAGTTAATTATTTTGATAAGAATATGGCTAATGGCGGGTCCGTAGATCAATATGTTAAAGGTGAACTGAATCAATTAATTGGTGTTCAGGATAAGCCAGTAGATAGGCCAGTGGACGTTGTGCTCTATGGTTTTGGTAGAATTGGTAGGCTCATGGCTAGAATATTGATTGAGAAGGCAGATGGAGGAGATTGTCTACGTTTAAGGGCTATTGTTGTCCGACCAAGTTCCAGCCCTCGTGATTTAGCTAAGCGCGCAAGTTTACTTAGAAGAGATTCTGTTCACGGCGCTTTTGATGGTACGATTAGGGTTGATGAAGAGGCTGAGTCTTTTGTTGCAAATGGCAATGAAGTTAAAGTTATTTATGCTTCTTCCCCAGATGAGATAGACTATACAAAATATGGCATTAGTGATGCGATCATTATCGATAATACTGGTGTATGGCGCGATTCTGAGGGGCTTGAACGCCATCTAAAATCAAAAGGGGCGTCCAAAGTAATACTCACAGCTCCAGGTAAAGGCGACATGAAGAATGTTGTTGCTGGGATTAATGATAATGTAGTTTTACCCGAAGACAGAGTGATATCTGCTGCATCTTGTACAACTAACGCTATTGTGCCTCCATTGTTCGCTATTGATGAAAAATTTGGCATTTTGAAAGGACACGTGGAAACTGTTCATTCCTATACCAACGATCAAAATTTAATTGATAATTTTCACTCTGCTAACAGAAGGGGCTGCAGTGCACCGTTAAACATGGTAATAACTGAAACTGGTGCTGCAAAGGCGGTTGCAAAGGTATTGCCTCAGCTAGCAGGGAAGTTAACAGGCAACGCTATCAGAGTGCCTACCCCAAATGTATCTATGGCAATTCTCAATTTGACGCTCTCCTCCAAGACTACGGTCGAAGAGTTAAACGAGTACATGAGGCACATTGCACTTCATTCCGCCATGCGTAAGCAGATCGACTATTCTAACTCAACAGAGTCAGTCTCTAGTGACTTTGTAGGTTCAAGAGCTGCTTGTATTTTTGACGCCCAGGCTACCATTGTTAGTGATGACCAGGCCGTAGTATATCTTTGGTACGATAATGAATTTGGTTATAGTTGCCAAGTCCACCGTATTTTAGAAGACATGGCAGGAATCTCTTATGCTACTTATCCTTCGATTTAGTTTTCTGATTGCTTTAAATATTACAAAGTAATCTAGGTAGTGCTAGATCGCAGCCATTAAGGGATTAATGGCTTAAAGAAAACATAGTACTGTTCGGGATTTATTATGTTTTGCCGATTACGCATTCTTGTTTTATGGTCGTTAACGTAATTTACATTGGGCTGTGAGGTTGATCAGAGAAGACAAGAATTATTCGGATCAACGATGGGAACAGCGTGGAATTTATCCTACTATGCATCTCCTGAAAATAGCTCATCTGAGCCAGAAGTTGTTCGTTTAAAGATAGAGGATCGTCTTCTACATTTAAATGACATATTATCTAATTATGTTGATGACTCTGAGATCAGTCGGCTTAACGCTCTCCCTTCAGGTGAATATACTTTCATCTCTCCTGAGTTGATTGAAGTATTTAAAGTTGCTCTACGAATAAGCAAGCTTACTAACGGAATCTACGATATATCGATATCACCACTAGTTGAGCTTCGGGGTTTTGGTCCAAGTT
Source organism: Halieaceae bacterium (assembly GCA_029247075.1). Lineage (GTDB taxonomy): Bacteria > Pseudomonadota > Gammaproteobacteria > Pseudomonadales > Halieaceae > CABYJX01. The sequence goes on from JAQWLX010000017.1 coordinate 3,991, forward strand.
TGCTTCGATTTGATATCCCATCAATTGAAGAAATAGCGGCTAAACGATTATTAGTGGGTTTGGATTCAATAATAATTGACGAAGAAAATAATACTATCCAAAAGTCTAGCGCCAGATCCTTCGACTTGTCCTCCTTGGGTAAAGGTTATGTGGTTGATGTAATTTCGGATGATTTAAAAAATTTAGGGATAAGCAATTTTTTATTTGAGATCGGTGGAGAAATTTTTGCCAGCGGGACCCCTGCGGAGGATCGACTTTGGAAGGTGGCAGTAAGAAGTCCATTGCCTAACTCATCAGGCATTTCAAAGATATTTAGAGTAAGCGAGGTTGCCGTAGCCACTTCGGGCGATTTCCAAAATTTTTTCGAGCATCAAAATATTCGATACTCTCATATAATTGACCCTACTACGGGATTTCCAGTTCAAAGAGACCTAGTCTCCGCCACAGTTATCTCAAATGACGCAATGACAGCTGACGCCTTTGCTACAGCCTTTATTTTATTAGGATCTGAAAAGGCTATCGCCTTGGCTAACCAAAGGAATTTGGCAGTCTATTTAATAAAGAAAGATGGTGAAAAATATATGGAACTAATGAGTTCCAAATTGCTTAATTATCTCGAAATTTAGTATTTAACCGCGATGGTAATAAGAATATCTAATGTTAATGCGCGTTGTGTTAATTGGAAATGCTGCTTGGAATTGAAAGATTATAAGCTTAGAGTTGGGTTTTATGTGAATTAGGATAATAGGATGGCCAAGTCGGGAATCCCATGTATTTTTGTAAAATTCTATTTTGAGTAATTGTCTTGTCGTTACCAACATTTACTAAATATTCTTTCTTTATAGGGTTGCGATATAGTTTATATTCAGGCAAGAGCCGTTTTATTTGGATTGTCTCAGTTGTTTCATTTTTAGGCATGGTGTTTGGAGTAGCTTGTCTAATAACAGTTTTATCTATAATGAATGGTTTTGCAGCTGAGCTTACTGGCCGACTTTTATCTCTAACCCCTCATGGGCGAATTTATTCTGAGCGCTCTATTGATGATTTTGAGCCACTAAAACGACAAGCGTTATCCAATGGAAATATCTTAGCAGCCGAGCCTTACGTAGAAAGGAAGATCCTTTTTTCATCTGCACACAAAAATAGTGGTGCTGTATTAACTGGAATTGATCCGGCGAATGGGATTAAGGTCTATTTAGAAAATAGCTCTGGAAATCTAGAGATTTTCAATTATCTGCAGGATGATCCCTTTAAAATTGTATTAGGAGCTTCACTTGCTAGAAAACTAGGAGTGTTTCCGGGGGATTCTATACAAGTAACTGTCCCTCATATCTTAGCTACTCCATTAGGCTTGTTTCCAAGAATTAAGTCGTTACAGGTAGTTGGATTATTCGAAATAGGCGCTCAACCCGATTCATATCAGAGCTATGTAAGTCTAGAAACTGCTCAGTTACTGTTTGGATTGGGTTCAAAAGTGGATGGAGTACAGATTTTGACAGATGATCTTTATAATGCGGCTTCGATACTGAAGGAACTAAAGAACAAAATTATTCCCGAATACCGCATTACTTCTTGGGAAGAGTCTCAAGGCTCTCTGTTTGCTGCTATTCGCATGGAGAAGATTTTGATTGCTATTATGCTGTTCAGTGTTATTTTCGTTGCAGCTTTCAATGTAGTATCTACTCTTGCAATCTCAGTGTCTGAGAAGAAAAGCGATATCGCTGTTTTCCGAACGATGGGCATGGAATCGAGTGGCGTGGCCGGTATTTTTGTAACATACGGAATGATTATTTCTCTTCTTGGAATTCTATTGGGTGTTGGTTTTGGAGTTATCTTATCATTAAATATTTCCTCTATAGTGAATGTCTTAGAGTCTCTCTTAAGAATAAAAATATTTGATCCGTCGGTGTATTTTATTAGTGAATTTCCTTCTAGATTAATGATACTCGACATTTTTTTAGTGTCAGGCATGGCATTTCTCCTGAGTTTTTTTGCAACCTTGTATCCTTCTAATAGAGCAGCAAAAATTCTGCCTAGTGAGGTTTTGCGATATGAGTGACGAGGTGCTTAGAGGAGTTGATTTGCTAAAGAAATATAAGAGTGGAGAACATGAGTTGCAGGTGCTTAATGGCGTTGATTTTTCGCTTTCCTTTGGTGAAAAAGTAGCGATTCTTGGAGCATCGGGATCAGGGAAGTCCACATTGTTGAATATTTTAGCTGGATTGGATCAGCCAGATGAAGGAGAGGTTTGGTTATCTGGTGTTAGGTTGGCTGATTTAAATGAAAAAAGATTATGCAAATGGAGAAATGAGAGTCTTGGTTTTGTTTATCAATTTCATCATTTATTACCAGAGTTTAGTGCTGTAGAAAATGTCGCGATGCCATTAATAATCGGTGGACTAGGGGTGTCGCAAGCCAAGACTCGTGCCATTGAGATGCTTTCAAAAGTCAGCTTATTATCGAGAATCAAGCATTTTCCTAGCCAGTTGTCAGGAGGGGAGAGGCAACGTGTTGCTATTGCTAGAGCATTGGTAACCAACCCCGCTTGCGTATTGATGGATGAACCTACTGGAAACTTGGATGCTAAAGCGGGAAGGCAAATTCTAGAGCTAATTGATGAGCTTAGTAATCTTAACACCGCTTTTGTATTAGTCACTCACTCACTCAATGTTGCTGATCGAATGAATCGGACTTTCGAACTTAGCGATGCTTTATTACAGGTTCGTAGCTCTTGAAATTTCGCCAAATCTTCAGTATCGCAACTCGATATGCATTCGGATGGGGGAATGGTTATCTTTCTCCTTTTCTCTCAACTCTCTCTACTCTGGCTTTGATATTAGCAGTTTGTCTTTTGACTATTGTGCTGTCGATTATGAATGGTTTCGATAAAGAAATGAGAGAACGAATTCTTTGGCTTATACCTCATATTGTCGCTCATGAGGCTGTCATAAGTGACAAGCTTACAGAGCGTCAGGTGAATATTTCTAGCCATCCAGAAATAGTAGAAGCTGAATATTTTAAAACGGTCGATGCGCTCATTTTTCACAAGAAGAGTGTAGAGACGACCTCTGTTCTCGCCTTTAATTTTAAGGATTCTCAAGAGTCGCCAAGAATAACTAGATTTCTGTCATCAAAGGATTTGTCAAGCATTGATTTTTCGGGAGATGGTTTTGTGATTGGAAAGTCTCTAGCTGACAGGTTAGGGGTATCAGTAGGTGATGAACTAACTTTTCTTGTTCCTAAGGTTGCGAGACATTTGCATGACGCCATATCTATGCGGTTGAGTGTTGAGGCTATCTTGTCTACAGGAACTCAAATAGATGAGTTCCTAGTCATACTATCTATGAACGAATTAAGCAAACATGTACCTGAAGAAGCTATTAAATCAGGTTATCATATCTATATAAAAGATATCTTCGACGCGTCGAGAATTGCTCGAGAGTTGGAAAAAACATTAAATCCCAGTGCTGATTTTATTAACACATGGTTTGATACCCACGGCAATCTCTACTCAGCAATACAGTTATCTAAAGATCTTGTCGGTATTTTACTATTTTCAATTATTGCCATAGCAGCTTTTAATATTATTGCATCGCTTGTCTTGATGGTTATGGATAAACGTTCTGGTATAGCCATTTTGCGCACATTGGGTGCTAGTTCAGCGGAGGTAGCGCAGGTATTTATTTTAATCGGTTTGCTAATTGGCATTGTTGGTGTGGTAATTGGTTCAATTATAGGCATTTTACTTAGCCGCAGTTTGCCAAGTATTATTGAAACCTTAGAGATCCTAATTGGAACTAAATTCTTGAATACAGATGTATATCCTATTAATTTTGTTCCGGTACATTTAGCTCCTCTTGATATAGTGATTGTTGGAGGCAGTGCGTTACTAATGTGCATTCTGGCGACTATATACCCCGCTATAAGTGCCTCGCGAATTCAACCAGCATCTGCACTTAAGTCACATGTAACTTGAAAATTTATTTAACTCTATTCTGTGATCGACTCCTCCATCGGCGAGCTACATGAGTTCGCCAGATCATATTCATCGAGAAGTATCCTAGTGCACCGGCTGTTACACCACATGTCAAACAGCCGAGCAATAGAGGCTTCCAGATTGATGCTGAAGTTCCAGAGAGCCATTGCCAATTTAGTTCAAAATCGAATGACGTATCAGGGACTTGAAGAAGTAAAGCTCCCACACGATAGGAAAAATAGTACAACACTGGCATTGTAATAGGGTTGGAAACCCATATTAGAGTTAATGCTAAAGGGAGATTGCAGCGAAGCTGTAGTGCAAAAAATGCAGCTAGCAAAGTTTGGCCAGGTGCGGGTACAAATGCAATCGAGAGGCCTACAAAGATAGCCATAGAAATAGAATGGCGGTTAATATGCCAAAGGCTTGGACGATAGATCCACGTCCCCAAGCGTTCATGCAGTTTAATCTGTTTGATGCGCGCTCGAGTTGGTATTAGTTGCTTTAACTTTTTTCTTAACATGTAGTCTTATAAATTAATCTTGAACTTTAACCAGTTTATAATATCTTTTAGGTAGCCAAATATCTTCTACGGATGAAAAATTAATGCAAGGCCATAAAGTTAGAATGATTTTAAAATGCTACTATCTCAAAACAAAATTATTTTTACGATTTTAAAATAAAATAGCTATTTTGGAATTGTAAGACTCTTGTTTTATAACGATATTATGATTTCGTATTATTGCTTCGATCCTGGATAGAGAATTACATAAGAAGATGCATCGTGGAAGAAGAACTTAACTTAAAATCAAAATCTAATGATTTCCAGCACACTGATCTTGAGCTATATGTCAGACTGTTGGGATATATTTATCCTTATCTATTGTTTTTTATACTTAGCATCATAGGCTTTATCTGCTATTCGATTGGGAATGTTCTTCTTGCTGACCTTATGCAATTTCTTCTTGATGCGCTTAATGGAGAGTTACAGGAAACGAAGGGAGTCGTATCTAATATAACCTATTCCATATTTTCTGGATCAGATCATTCAGACTTAGATTTTGCGCGAATTGCGGTTCCAGTGGCCGCAGTTCTCCTTGCCTTCTTTCGTTCAATGGGGTTTTTTTGCGGAACCTATTTTATGAATCATGTTTCCCGAGGTTTAATACATGCTCTTAGATGTGAATTGTTCGACAAACTTCTTTTGGCTCCTATCTCACAGTATGATGCTTCCAGTTCAGGTGAATTGGTTTCAAAAATAACCTTTAATGTTGAGCAAGTTAGCGAGTCAGTAAGCACTGCCCTAAAGATTATATTGCGAGACGGGCTTACCGTCATTGGCCTAGCATGTTACTTACTGTATCTGAATTGGCAGTTGAGCCTTTTGTTTTTCTGTGTGGCACCACTAATCGCTGGTGTAGTCGTGTTAGTTGGTAGATATTTTAGGAGATATAGCCGAAGAATACAGAAATCCATGGGAAGTGTCACACATCTTTCCAGCGAAGCACTTCAGTCGCCTAGAGAGATTCGTCTTTTTGGTGGACAAGCCGATCAGTCACATCGATTCCGTTCAGCTAGCGATTATAATAGAAAGCAAAGCTTGAAGCTGACTTTTTCAGAAGCTATCGCTACACCCGCTGTTCAGACACTACTTGCTTTTTCACTTTCCATATTAATTTGGTTTTCATTGTCGCCAGAAATAATGAAAGATTTTAGTGTAGGTTCTCTAGTTGCTTTTTTAACTGCTGCTGGGTTAATCGGCAAGCCGATTCGTTCTTTGTCAGGTATTCAGGTCATTGTGCAAAAAGGACTTGCAGCTTGCGAAGATATTTTCTATCAACTCGATTTAGAGAGTGAGTTGGATTCAGGCAAGTACGTTACCAAAAGATCAAAAGGGGCAATCGTTCTTAAAAACGTATCTTTTAGATATTCAGGCTCAAGAATTAGTGCTTTAGAAAATATTTCGCTAGAAATAAAGGCTGGTGAGACGATTGCGATTGTAGGTCCATCAGGTAGCGGGAAAACTACGCTAGTTCAACTACTCGCTAGATTTTATTTGCCCTCAGCCGGAGAAATAACACTTGATGAAATTAATATAGAAGACTATTGCATTGAGAATTTTCGATCTCAAATATCAATGGTTTCACAATCTGTGACTTTATTTAGAGATACTGTTTTTAACAATGTCGCATTTGGGGAACTTAAAGGCTCAAGTTCGGAAAAAGTTTTCATAGCAAGCAATATAGCTAATTCAACTTCTTTTATAGAGGCACTTCCAGATGGTTTTCAAACACAGTTAAGCGATGACGGAGAGAGTATAAGTGGTGGCCAACGCCAACGGATTGCGATCTCTAGAGCTGTACTTAAGGACGCACCAATATTTATCTTAGACGAAGCCACATCTGCTCTAGATAGTGAATCTGAATCCCTGATTCAAGAAGCGCTAGATGTAATTATAAGCAATAGAACCAGCATCATAATTGCACATAGGCTCTCCACTGTGGAAAAAGCAGACC
>JAQWLX010000033.1 GCA_029247075.1 Halieaceae bacterium
GCGCTGTTTCGGTCTTATCCCGCGCATCGGCCAGCGAGATCTCAGGATAGACTCCCAAGGATAAGGTCTTCTCTCGTCCCAGAATCCGGTATTTCAATCGCCAGTATTTACAGCCATTAGGAGTCACGAGCAAATACATGCCCTTACCATCGGAAAGTTTGTATTGCCGTGCTTTAGGTGCAGCCTGACGGGCCGCTAGGTTGGTCAGTCCCATAATGCGCCTTCACATACAGATTCTAATTGTTACACGTGTAACTTCCCCCTGAATTGGGGGTACTTTTAGGATCTGAATAGCTAAAAATCGGTCAGATACCCCCAAAAGTACCCCCAATTGTAGCGAAATCTCGGAAAATCGCAATGAACAGTATCGGACGATAAATTGATAATAATCCTTTTAAAACAGGACTTTAATGGACTTCTTTGGACGGTATTGGATTTAAAGTTGGTCGGGACGGCAGGATTTGAACCTGCGACCACCACACCCCCAGTGTGGTGCGCTACCAGGCTGCGCTACGCCCCGAGATATTGATATCAACTGATCCGAAAGTAATGACAGACAATTCTGAAAATTCTTAATTTTTAGGCTCTATTAGTTTAGCTATACTTTCAAGTTCAACTATCGCACTACGAATAGCCTCTCGCATTATTTTTTTTGAGCCCTGACTACTATTTTTTCCGAGTATTTTTCGTCTAGCGCCATCGATAGTGTAACCTTGGTCGTACAATAATCCGCGTATCTGTCGGACGACAATGACATCTCCTCGCTGATAATAGCGCCGATTTCCTCTGCGCTTTACTGGCTTAAGATTCGGAAATTCTTGTTCCCAATAACGCAGAACATGCGACTTTACATTACACAATTCACTGACTTCGCCAATAGTAAAATATCTCTTCCCCGGTATAGGAGGTAAATTACTATTACTCTTCTGATCTACCATAAGCCTCTACACGAGCCCTAAGTTTTTGACCTGGCCGAAAAGTGACTACGCGGCGCGCAGAAATTGGAATCTCTTCACCTGTTTTAGGGTTTCTTCCCGGTCGCTGATTTTTATCACGTAAATCAAAATTACCAAATCCGGATAGCTTGACCTGCTCGTTATTCTCCAAGGAAGAACGTATTTCTTCAAAAAAAAGTTCTACAATTTCCTTGGCTTCACGTTTATTAAAGCCGAGTTCTTCGTATAGCTTTTCTGCCATTTCAGACTTGCTTAAAGCCGACATTTTTACTCCATCACTCATCGAAGCTCAGCTGCGAATTCTTTTTTCAATGATTCAATTACTGCACTTACGGCGGTCGTTACATCTTCGTCTTTAAGAGTGCTGGATCGATCACAGAAAGTCAATCCAATGGCAATACTTTTTCTTTTAATATCAATACCTTCACCCGAATATAGATCAAATAAGGAGAGGTCGATTAACTTATCGCCCGCCACACTTCGAACTGAAGACATGACCTGCTCTGCTGTCACCGCCTTATCGATTAAAAGTGCAATATCCCTTCTAATTTCCGGATACTTTGATACGTCTTCAAACTGCGGAAGCTTCGATCCAAGAATAGCTTCCAAATCTATCTCAGCCGCGAGGATCGGAATCTCAACACCTAAACTAGACGCTAACTCAGGATGAATTGCTCCTACCCACCCGACTGCCTTGTCACTACGATAAATCCTCGCAGTTTGACCAGGATGAAACCCATCTCGTCTATCTTCAATAAAACTAAACTCTGACAAGCTTCCGGTTAAAGAAAACACCTCCTCTAGATCACCCTTGATGTCAAAAAAATCGGCATTCCTAGATTCATTAGCCCAGTTTTCTATCTCGTTCCTACCAGAGAAGACCATCCCCAAAACAGTTTGTTGATTAATCTTTGTCTTACCTTCAATAAAAGTCAGTCCAGTTTCAAATAAGCAGACTCTCTGACGCTGTCGATTAAGGTTATGAATCAAAGCTTGCAACAGCCCCGGAACAAGACTAGAACGCATGACTGAGAGATCCTCAGATATTGGATTCACAAGCCTTATAGGTGAAATAGCTGGGTCAAAAGAATGTTGCAGACCAGCACTCTGAAAACTATATGTAATAGCCTCGTTATATCCCAGTGCCGTCAGTTGTTTACGAATTCGTCTGATCGAAAGTCTGGACTCAGGAAGAATACTCCCTACCAGCTCTGATTTGATAGGCGTTATAGGTAAATTATTGTATCCAAAAATTCTCGCTATCTCTTCTAGCAGATCAGCCTCTTCGGTAATATCGAAACGCCAAGTTGGAATGACACATATCCACCCTGACTTATTTGAAGTTAACTTAATCCCCAACGAAGTGAGTATACTCTCCACTTCAGCAATCGGTATTTCCAGATCCAACATGTCGTTTACACTAGCGTGATTTAATTCAACATTTTTTCTATCAGAAATCTTGGAAGCATCTCGTATTTCTGTGATATCTCCAGCTTGCCCACCGGCTAATTGAAGAAGCAGTTCTGTTGCACGATCCATAGCACGTCTCTGTATAGCGATATCCACACCACGCTCAAAACGATGAGAAGAATCTGTGTGCAAACCATACTTTCTCGCCCAGCCAGATATTTTTTCTGGCACAAAAAATGCTGCTTCTAAAAATATTGATGTCGTATCTTCAGTAACGGCTGAAGTCTGACCGCCCATGATACCCGCCAGTGCCAAAACATCTTTCTCATCTGCTATCACCGTAGTACCGGGACTTAAAACAACTTTCGATTCATTCAGCAAGACCAATTCTTCATCTAACTTAGCCTTGCGGACTACAATACCTCCCTGCAGTTTAGCAAAGTCGAACGCGTGCATGGGTTGCCCTAGTTCAAGCATCACATAATTAGTGATGTCAACAGCGACGTTGATAGAACGAATTTCCGCTCGTCGAAGTTTTTCACACATCCATACCGGTGCTGCTCGAGTTAAGTCCACGTTATGAATTACTCTTCCTAAATATATTGGGCAAAAATCTGAAGCATCTAATCTAACTGGAAATTTTTCGCTATGTGTGCTGGTTATATCTGGCGCATCCGTCTCGTTTACCACCATTCCGTTCAGAGCGGCAACTTCTCTGGCAACACCTCTAACGCTTAGACAATCGGATCGATTTGGCGTTAAGCCAAGCTCAAATAAATTATCTTCTAAATCCAGATAGGTTTTTAGATCTTCGCCCAGTGGAGCTTCTGGAGACAATTCCATTAAACCCTCGTCCGCATCAGATATTCCAAGTTCTTTCTCTGCACAAAGCATCCCAGCAGAAGAAACTCCTCGAATCTCGACGGCTTTGATGCTGATACCGCCGGGTAATGAGGCTCCCACTCGAGCAAATGGAACTCGAAGACCAGCAGTCACATTCGGGGCACCACAGACTATCAAAACCGGCTCTTCATCGCCTGCATCTACTTTACAAACATTTAATTTCGTGGAATCAGGGTGTGGCTCTACTGAAATAATTTCTGCTACCACTACATCCTCAAAGTCACCAGATAGGACATTGACTGCTTCTACTTCCAAACCAGCCATAGTCATTTGATGGGCAAGATCTAGCGTATCTATATCTGGATCAATATATTCACGCAGCCAAGCCTCACTTATTAACATATAATTTGCACTCTAACTAATTCAAGAAAATTGACTCAAAAACCTGAGATCATTATCAAAATTTAGCCGAAGATCGTTAATGCCATAACGGAGCATAGCGAGTCTTTCGACACCCATCCCAAAAGCGAACCCAGAGAATCGATTTCTATCAATGCCACAGTTATCGAAGACTTTTGGGTTAACCATTCCACAACCCATGACTTCAAGCCATCCCGTGCGGCTACAAATTCTACAACCCTCACCACTGCACTTAACGCATTGAATATCCACTTCAGCAGATGGTTCAGTGAAAGGAAAATAGGAAGGTCTAAAACGAACCGATAGATCTTCTTTCTCAAAGAAGGACTGTAAAAAATCCTGAATAAGTCCTTTTAACTGCCCCAGACTACAACGTTGGTCAATAAATAGTCCTTCAACCTGATGGAACATTGGAGAATGAGTAAGATCCGAATCACACCTATATACACGTCCCGGACAAATCACTCTTAAAGGAGGCTTGCGATTTTCCATCACTCTAACTTGAACCGGCGACGTATGCGTTCTTAAAACTGATGAAGAGTTTATGTAAAAAGTATCATGCATGGCTCTTGCTGGGTGATGCTCAGGTATATTTAAGGCACCAAAATTATGGTAGTCATCTTCAATTTCAGGACCTTCAACAACTTCAAAACCCAAAGAGACGAAAAAATCCTCCATACGCTCAATGGTGCGAGTTATCGGGTGTAAACCTCCTGAGCCACTTCGACGCCCTGGTAACGTAACATCGATTTTCTCTTCGACGAGACGCTCCTCAATTTCAAGCTCATGAAGCTCCTTCTTTCTAGCCTCGATTAATTTCTTTAGCTCATTCTTTAAAAGATTGACTCTCTTGCCTTCTGCCGCTCTCTGATTTTCGGGAATTTCAGACAATTTCTTTAAAAGCTGAGTAACCTCACCTTTCTTTCCTAAATACAGAACGCGAAGAGAATCCAAGGCACGCAAGTCATTTGCCTTTTGTATCTCTTCTCTAGACTTTTCTAAAAAATGGTTTAGTTCTTCCAAAGCTTCATCGCACCCTATTAATCATCACTCATAATCTCATCGCTGTCCTCGGAAAATAAAAAAGGGAAAGACACAAGCTTTCCCTTTTTAAAAAAATCCAGCCGCAGAAAAAGGCTAGCCGCAATTTACGCTGCCAGTGCTGCCTTCGCTTGTCCCACTACTGCAGCAAACGCAGGCTTATCGTGAACCGCTAGATCTGCCAGAATTCTTCGGTCTAGCTCGATTTGTGCCTTCTTCAAACCATTTATGAGATCACTATACGACAAACCGTTTTCACGCGACTGCGCGTTTATACGAGTAATCCAAAGAGATCTGAATTGACGTTTTCGCTGTCTTCTATCTCTGTAAGCATACTGTCCAGCTTTGGTAACTGCTTGCTTTGCCACCCTGAAAACACGACTACGGGCTCCATAATAGCCCTTAGCTTTTTTAAGAATTTTCTTGTGACGTTTTCGAGCCACTACACCACGCGTTACCCTAGGCATATCATTATCTCCTTTGCTTGATCAGCGGGCCCGCAATAGACGGTCTACAAGGATCTCATCACTTTTGTTAATCATTGAAGTTCCTCGCAGATGACGTTTACGCTTTGTTTTCATTTTCGTTAGGATATGACTTCTGTTAGCACTCTTACGCTTATATCCTGACGCCGTCTTTTTAAAACGCTTCGCAGCTCCACTGTGGATTTTTGCCTTACCCATAAAACTTTTCTCCAAATCCTGACAACATATCTTAATTAAAACCAGCTTAGATCGCTTAATTTTTTTTCTTTGGCGCGATGACCATAGTTAACTGTCTGCCTTCCATCTTTGGGAATTGCTCTACCGCTCCTAGATCGCTAAGATCAGCTTCAACTCTTTTAAGTATTTCAACGCCTATCTCTTGGTGCGCCATTTCGCGGCCTCTATATCTTAATGTTACCTTTGCTTTATCGCCATTTTCCAAAAACCTGACTAGGTTACGAAGCTTTACCTGATAGTCTCCTTCTTCAGTCCCCGGTCGAAACTTCATTTCCTTTACCTGAGTTCGCTTCTGACGTTTTCGTTGGGCTGCTTTTTGTTTTCTAGATTCAAATACATGCTTCCCATAGTCCATTACTTTGCAGACCACAGGGTCAGACTCTGCTATCAGGACTAAGTCCAACGACACTGATTCAGCAGTTGCTCTAGCTTCACTCAACGCTACTATACCTACCTGCTCACCATCCGAGCCAATCAATCGGACCGGGTCCGCCGTTATCTCACTATTTGTAAGCGCTTTTTTAGCCCCACCACTCGCCATAATTCTCCTAATGCTTATTTGCCAGAACGACACGTCCTTTTTCTATCACATCTTTTTCAAGAAGTGAGACAAAAGACTCCAAATCCATTAAACCAAGATCTTCTCCATTGCGTCTTCGAACGGAGATCTTCTGCGATTCCATTTCCTTATCGCCTACTACGAGCTGGTATGGAACCTTACGGAGCGTGTGCTCGCGAATTTTAAAACCGATCTTCTCGTTTCTCAAGTCCGAAATAGCTCTAAATTCCTTGTTTTTTAATGCTCTCTCAACTTTTTGTGCATATTCAGCATGTTTGTCGGTAATATTTAGCACTATTGCCTGAACTGGACTCAACCAAGTCGGGAAAGCACCCTCATAGTTTTCGATCAAAATACCTATGAATCTCTCAAAAGATCCGAGCACTGCACGATGCAACATAACTGGAGTTTTTCTAACTCCATTCTCCGCGACATATTGAGCGTCTAACCTTCCAGGCATGGAAAAATCAACTTGTATTGTTCCAAGTTGCCAAATCCGTCCTATACAATCTTTAAGCGAAAATTCGATCTTGGGTCCATAGAATGCTCCTTCTCCAGGTAACTCTTGCCAAGGTAAATCGTGATTATCTAAAGCTTCCGCTAATGCTTTTTCAGCTTTATCCCAATCATGATCTGAACCCACCCTTTTTGTGGGCCTAGTAGATAGGCGATAAATCACTTCATTAAAACCAAAATCGGCATAAACCAAATGCAAGAAATCTATGAATGACGAGACCTCCGGCTGGATCTGATTCTCTGTACAAAATATGTGTGCATCGTCCTGAGTAAAACCCCGAATTCTCATTATACCATGAAGGGATCCTGAGGGTTCATTTCGGTGACAACTTCCGAATTCTGACAATCGCAATGGAAGATCACGATAGGATTTTAATCCTTGGTTAAACACCTGAACATGACAAGGGCAATTCATAGGCTTTACTGCAAAGTCCCTATCTTCAACTTTAAGCATGAACATATCATCACTAAACTTATCGGCATGTCCCGATTTTTGCCATAATGAAAGATCAACTAATTGAGGGGTTTTAATTTCTAAGTAACCATTAGCACGCTGAAGTTTTCTTATGTATCTCTCAATCACTTGATAAATGGTCCACCCATCAGGATGCCAAAAAATCATTCCTGGCGCCTCTTCTTGAGTGTGAAATAAGTCGAGTCTACGACCAATTTTTCGGTGGTCTCGCTTCTCAGCTTCTTCGAGCTGACTCAAATGATTTTTAAGTTGTTTTTTATTAGCCCAGGCTGTTCCATATATCCGCTGAAGCATCTCATTTTTAGAATCACCGCGCCAATATGCACCCGCTAGTTTAGTTAGTTTAAAATTCGCGAGGAATCTTGTATTTGGAACATGTGGCCCGCGACACATATCAATATACTCTTGATGATAATACAGCCCCATAAACTCTGCTTCTGGCATATCCTCAATCAGACGCAACTTATATTCTTCATTTCTTGATTGAAATAACTCAATAACTTCTTTACGCGGAGTAAGTTTTTTAACGATGTCATATTCACTGGCGATTAATTCTTTCATTCGTGATTGAATTTTTTCTATATCTGATGGCGTAAAAGGTTCATCAGTAGAAATGTCATAATAAAATCCATCCTCAATAACTGGACCGATAACCATTTTCGCGGCTGGGAACAACTGCTTCACTGTGTGCCCAATCAAGTGCGCACAGGAATGCCGAATTATTTCAATACCTTCCTGATCCTTAGCTGTGATTATTCTGAGCGGCGAATCTGATTCTATGTAGTCACACGCATCACACAAAACACCATCAACCTCTCCAGCTATAGTGGCTGCGGCCAGCCCCGGGCCAATATCAAAAGCCACTTCCATAACGGTAACAGGTTTGTCAAAGATTCTTTGGCTACCG
>JAQWLX010000063.1 GCA_029247075.1 Halieaceae bacterium
GCGTAGTACTCTGACTGAACTGAATTTAACACTTCAGTGCCGTCAGCAACTTCCACTCTAGAACTCTCTATGTCAGTATCGATCTTCTGAAGATCAGCAACAGCGGCTTCGAATTTAATATCAAGCTCAGATTGCAATCTCATCGCATCATCTAACTCAGACTGTAATTTTTTCCATTGCAATGCTTTTACCTGAGCGTCCAGCCGACGCTCTTCTTCCTTTAGCAAACCATACTTTTCTGCAGCACGAGCCTGGCGCTTCAAATGCTGCAGCTGCCTATCCAACTCTTCTCTAATATCTTTAAGACGATCAAGATTATCAGTAGTTCGCTTCATTCTGCTCTCTGTTTCCTTTCTCCTCTCCCTATACTTGGAAATGCCAGCGGCCTCTTCAATAAACACACGCAAATCTTCCGGTCGAGACTCAATTAAACGAGAAATAGTGCCTTGCTCTATAATGGCATAGCTTCTTGGACCAAGACCGGTTCCAAGAAAAATATCAGTAATATCTCGTCGCCTACAACGACCACCATTTAAAAAGTAGTCCGACTGGCCGTCTCTAGCCACCTGTCGTCGAATCGATATTTCTGAGTAGCTGGCATACTCGCCACCCACAGATCCATCGGCATTATCGAAGACTAGCTCTATAGACGCCGTACCAACCGGAGCTCGATCTTCAGTTCCATTGAAAATGACATCTGCCATCGATTCCGTGCGAAGATTCTTTGCCGAGCTTTCGCCCATTACCCATCTGACCGCATCAATTACGTTAGATTTACCACAACCATTTGGTCCGACTACTGCACACATGTTTCCAGGAAATGCGACCGTAGTAGAGTCTACAAATGACTTAAAACCAGCAAGCTTGATAGTCTTTAACTTCATTTAACCTTTATATTCAATCATAAGTAATTGTTTTATAAACTAATAGTTAGTATTTTTTTTGAGATAATAGAAAAGCTAAACACAACATATAGTGTATCCTCTTTATTTGAATAACACCATGTTTGATTGAAAAGTGACTAAAAATCTTTTCTTTTCAATTTAATATCTATCCTCAAGTCATTTTCAGCCACTCTAATCGGACCAGAGGAACCGGTCCAAGAAGCAAACGCACCTCCTGCATATCCCTTCGGAGAGACAAATGCCACCACCTCAACCACATCAAAATCAGAGAGACTTTTATCCATCATAGAATAAGAGTCATCAAGGTCCATTGAAAGGGGCAAGTCGCTCACACTGCGCTTAGCAGCAAGGATAGGGATCTTAGTTTTTGAATTGTTATCTCTTACAGACAAGAACAGTATCTCGTCGCCTGAAAAAATTGCATCTGAAGGAAGAAGGACACGCACAGGGATAGAAAAAGAAGTCTTACGCTGAAGACCATCTATTTCACTAGATGTTTTAGATTCAAGCCGACGAGCCCTGTCTATATAATCCTCCAGCATGGCGCGCTCTTCAGGAGAAGGGTTCTGTGACGATAGCAATCGACTAAAATAGTTGATTGAGCTTGGGTAATCACGCTCACTAAATGCTGCAAACCCTAGGACAATCAGAGATATCTGTTGATGCGAATCTAATGTTAGCGATTTCTCTGCATATAACCGCCCCTCCTGGTCAAGCTTGCGTTGATTGGCAAAAAAGCTCGCCCTTGCCGCAGTAGCTAAGACATAGGCATTGTCTGGCACCAAATCTACCAACTTACGCAGATGATGAAGTGCTAAATCAAAATCTCCATTCGCCAAGCGATACTCAGCGGAAAGGTTCAGGTAGTCAGGATTATTTGGTCGATCCGTTATCCTATCTTCTATGCTCAGCATCAGAGACGACAACTCCGAATCATCTAAACCTGATCCCATGGCCTGAATGCGCTGGTTAAGCATCACGTCCTCGATAGAGCCTAAATAGAAGTAAATCACTAGTCCAATCCCCATCACACAAAGCGCTAAAATCGCCCTAGGGAAGGTTCGTTGTTCCTTTTCTGGTAGCTCGATAGAAGAAATATCCGCCTCCGCTCGCAATTTCGCATCATTTGCGAGCTCATCAACATTAAGTTCTTCAAAGGAAATCTCTAATTGGCGGATTTGGTACCATGCAAGATTGGCCGAACGAGAGTCACCCCTGCCACTAAAAGGACCTAGAGCAACAATGCAAAAAAAGGCCGCCAGACTCAAAAGGAATAAACAGCCTAACCAAAAGAGGGTCATGACTTACTATCATCCTTAGCAAAGAACGGTTCAAGATTTTCGCTAACAGCAGGCAGGTCGGTCTCATCTCCCGCATTCCTCACTCCTCGCCTGACAACAAACCACAAGAACCCTAGGCCGAAAAAGAGGAACGCAATCGGTGCCATCCAAAGCAAAGCCGTTTCTCGAGAAAAAACTGGCCGGTAGCGAACGAATTCTCCATAACGAAGGGACATATAATCTAGTATCTCTGGATCACTTGAACCTGCCTCCAATTGCTCATAAAGAATTCGCCTTAAATCTTTCGAAATCGGTGCGTTAGACTCAGCTATATTCTGATTTTGGCACTTGGGGCATCTAAGCTCTGCACTCAACTTGCGATATCTTAGTTCTAGAGCAGGATCTGAAAATTGATATGTCTCCATCACTGCGAGAGTCGAAATCGGCAGCATCATGGAGAATACAAATAATACACAGAACAATCTGATCAAGTCACTTAACTCCCTCTTCCAGGCCGTTAAATAAGTTCGCGAGCTTAGATGTCCAGATGTCCTCATTAATAATACCAACGTGTCTGTATTGAATTATTCCATTAGCATCAACAAAAAATGTCTCAGGGGCACCGTAAACTCCTAGATCAAATCCCAGCTTCCCATGTTGATCGATTATATTTGAGACATAAGGATCACCATAGTCTGATAACCACTTCCTGGCACCAACCACTTGATCTTTATAATTAACTCCATAGATTGGAATGCCCGAATCGGCCAAGCGCATCAGGAAGGGATGCTCTATGACGCACGCCGCACACCAAGTTGCCCAGACGTTAATTAAAATTGATCGACCAAATAAGTCGGCATTGTTTGTCAGCCTTTCATTCTCTAAAACGGGTAATTCGAACTCTGGGAGAGATCGGCCAATCATTGCTGAGGGAATTGAAGCAGGGTTAAGAGATAGCGCACGAAACAAAAACACCGCTATCAAGGTAAAAAGAACTAAGGGAATAAATAACCTAAGGCGCGGCTGCAAACTTTCGATCTTCATTTGATTCATTTGTTACTAGATTTTCATATCGATAACGATATCGCTTATCAAACGCCGTAAAAATTCCTCCAAAACCTATAAAAATAGCTCCTAGCCAAATCCAGCGAACCATAGGTTTGTAGTGAAGCCGAATAGCCCAAGCACCTTCGCTACCAACTGGCTCGCCCATTGCGACATAAAGATCGCGCCAAAAGCCAGCATCAATTCCCGCTTCGGTCATAATTGAATTACTAGATAAGTATCTTCGTTTCTGAGGTAATAACGTCGACACTAATTTACCTTCAGTGGTAACCTCAAATATCGCCTCTTCAGCGAGAAAATTTGGACCATTTACAGTTCGAACTCCCGCAAACAAAAAAGTGTAACCAGATAATGTTTTACTGTCCCCTGGCAACATCTTAAGATCATATTCCTGGCTATTTTGTTGTGTGACAACGATACCCAGGAGACTAACAGCAAATCCGCAATGAGCGAGAAACATGCCGATGTAACTCGGAGTTAACCGTCCAACTAGAGTAGTGATGCTACGAATACCGCGAAGTCGGTCAAAAAGACTTCGCAAGAGTCCTATTAAAATCCATCCTGCGAATAAAATACTTAGCGCAATCCACAGATTAAACGAATCCTTCCCCATCAAGGGAAATACTAAACTACAGATAATTACTGCTATAGCCGGAGTCGATAGCTGCTCCTGCCACGAACGAATCCGGTCCTCTTTCCACCTGGCTATTGGACCCAGACCCATAAATGGAATCAATAAAGCCATTAGAGGCAGGAACACGATATTAAAATAAGGCGGACCTACCGAGTATTTACCCTTACCCAACACATCCATGAAAAGTGGAAATAAGGTTCCAAACAATATCGTAAGACTCGCCACGAGAAAAATCACATTATTAAATAAAAGCAAACTTTCGCGAGAAGCCAGATTAAATCCTATGCGGCTTGCAACGGCCGGCGCACGAAACGCATATAAACATAACGATCCGCCCACCACGAGAAAAAGAAAAATCAAGATAAATAATCCTCGCGAGGGATCACTTGCGAACGCATGAACCGAGGTTAATACACCAGACCTAACCAAAAAAGTACCCAACAAACTCAGTGAAAAAGTAAAAATAGCTAGCAAAACTGTCCAGCTCTTAAAAAGTCCTCTCTTTTCAGTAACGGCCAAGGAATGAACAAGCGCTGTCCCAGCCAGCCAGGGCATAAAGGAGGCATTTTCAACAGGATCCCAGAACCACCATCCGCCCCAACCTAGTTCATAATATGCCCACCAGCTCCCCAGCATAATGCCTAATGTGAGAAATCCCCAAGCAATGTTTGTCCATGGACGAGACCAACGAGCCCAGGCAGCGTCAAGTCGTCCCTGCATCAAGGCGGATAACGCAAAAGCGAAGGGCACCGCAAAACCGACGTAACCCATGTATAAAATTGGTGGATGTATAATCAGCCCAATGTCTTGCAACAAAGGATTCAGATCTGCTCCATCAGTTGGAATGCTGGGTAATAACCGCTCATAAGGGTTTGATGTAAAGAGAGAAAAACTCAAAAACCCAGTTGATATACCACCAAGAATTGACAGGACTCGTGCGGAAAAAACAAGCGGCAAGCTTCTACATGAAATGGCAACGCAAACCATCCAACCAGACAATATCAACAACCAAAGAAGCAAAGAACCTTCATGATTTCCCCATACGGCCGATAGCTTATACATAGGCGGCAGCAAGCTATTACTATGGGAAGATACTAACCGCACCGAGAAGTCATCTGTCAAAAACGCGTGACTCAGACAGCCAAATGAGATTGCTATAAACACAAATACACCCACCGCAAGTGAATCAGCTAAGTGCATAGCACCCGAATTTGAGACGAAACTTCCCGCGAGAGGTATCAAGAATAGTGCGATGGAAAGCACAAAGGCCATTATAAGCGCGAAGTGACCTAACTCAGGGATCATGGTCAATAACCTGCACTTATCTTTTTCGACATCTTTAGACTATCAGCAATCTCTGGTGGCATATAGTTCTCATCATGCTTTGCCAACACCTCGTTTGCAATGAATCTTCCATCCGAGCCCAACACACCTAAGACCACAACTCCCTGACCCTCTCCAAATAAATCAGGCAAAATACCATCATAAATCACCTCTACAGAGGCTTGAAAATCTGTAATAACAAACTTTACCTTCAAGCTATCAGTACTTCTTTGGACACTTTTGTCTTCTACCATTCCACCAATACGAATTACCTTTCCCTGAGGTGCAATTCCAGCAATCACCTCCGATGGCGGGTAAAAGAGATTAATATTACCCCGCATCGCATACATCACGAGACCAATTGCAAGGCTAGAAAAAAAAACCACAATTAATACGACACCTAATCGCTGACGTCTTGCTGAATGCATTAGCCCGCCTTAAATTTAGAAGCTAAACGTTTAATTGATCTTCGAAGCCTGGCCATAGGAAGCCAGACCATTATCAAAATCACCGACGAGGTAAAAAGGTAGGCTGACCATAC
>JAQWLX010000065.1 GCA_029247075.1 Halieaceae bacterium
GACCGCAGCGTTATGAACCCCGATATCTATTCTTCCGAACGTATTTATGGTTTGCTCAACTACGTCAATTACTTGACTGTGCTGGCCAACATCACATTGCACAAGTAATGCTTCACCGCTGTCGGCCACAATATCATCTACCGTCTGTTGCCCGTTTTCGGCCGTCCGCGTAGCCACAACAACCTTGGCGCCGTGTTTCGCAAATACCTTTGCAATCCCTTCACCAATGCCTTGGCCAGCACCGGTTACGATCGCTACCTTTCCTGTTAAATCACCAAACATAGGACCACCTCCATTATAAAACTATTTTTGTCATTCAGATGAACCAGACCAAAGAATCCAGCTCATCATATAAAATAACATGTCATGTCGTAGAGTGACCTCACTAACATTCTCGATCCAGCCCACACCTACCGAAACTCAGACTTCCATACACTCAGTAAAAGAAACTTTATTAATACCAGGATGGCAACCCCCCTCAGTACTGACGATAGCGACGCTGCACATGACGGTGTCGCATGAGAATGTTTTCCGCCCACTCGCCGGTGGCGACTTGGCGGGTACTATCGGGAAGAGTGTCGCCAATCGCATCGAAGGCCACTTTGCGCACCTTGAGTGTAGGCCAATTCTCTTTCGGCGGCGGAGTGGAATAGGACCAGCGAATAGTAAGGTAGCCATGATCCAATCCTGTGGTATCGACCCAGTTCAGCATCCCAGGATCACGGTGTGCAACAACCCAGTGGTATGTACCATCTACATCCTGCTCCATCATATGCACATTGAGATTACTTTGATAGCTCTCAAAATCGAGTGATTCACCCCAGAGATTGGAGAGATGAAATCCCATAAAACTAGGCATCTGACTCAGCTCACACTCCAGCACCAACGCCTCGTCCTGGTTCAGTTGATACACGCCACCAATAATCGATATCGAAATACAACTATCCGACCTCACTCGCTGTACACTGTTTTTCAATCTCTGAACAACAGTTTTTTAGTTCGCTTTCCTAGTGGTATTTGCGAGGTGGTTTATGTACGCGTGTATTGAGAACACCTCCTTCTCATCAAGCTCCTCTGCGAAACTTGCCATTCCACGGCTTTCATACAGTCCATCGAGCACGATGGCATCAAAAAGCTCGTGAGTATGGGGCAACATTCGTCTAAGGTCGGGCAGCATTGGCTCACTGCCATACATACCATGACATGAACCACAGAACCGCACATATAAAATGCGGCCCTCCTCCAAAACATGCTCGTCACTTGTTAATTCGGCTTGCTCCGGTATTGATTCCCGCGGAGCAATTTTTTCCGGAAGTGGGACATCAGTGCCTTTCAACTTAAAGGCAAGTATCCGACCAGCATTCTCATATTCAAGCAAGGCTTCGTTACCCGCTAGCGTGTTGAATGCCGGCCCTCCCCATCCCGCCATCACTGCGACATATTGCACCCCATTTGCCGAGTAAGTAATCGGTGGAGCAATAATTCCTGTCCCTACATCCAACCTTAACAACTCAGCACCATCTGCAGCGTCAAGTGCCAAGAATTTGCCTGTGGCAGTCCCAAAAAAAATGAGACCTCCGGCAGTAGCAAGGACACCTCCATTCCAGACATTGGGCAACACCTTCTCCCACTTAAGTTGTTGAGTCACCGGGTTCCATGCTTTAAGAAAACCGATCTCCTCGGGAATTTCCTGCTCTCCAATGAGTTTATCTATATTATCGGCGCCCAAGGCAAACCACTTGTCGTCCGCGTTGCTGTGAACCCATCCTGATTCCCTACCGGTAAAATACACTAGACCTGTCTCGGGACTAAATGCCATGGGTTGCCAGTTATGAGCCCCAGAGGCGGCGGGAAATACCAGACGATCTTCTAACCTGTAGTCAGCAAGCTCTGTCTCGACAGGACGTCCACTCTCCAGATCGATATGACTCGCCCAGTTCGTAAACACATAAGACTCGGCTGATATCAGTTCACCCGTGACACGATCTAAAACATAAAAAAATCCATTTTTGGGCGCCTGCATGAGCACCTTCCTAATGACGCCATTTATCGATAGGTCAGCTAGAATCATGTGCTGCGTAGCGGTGTAGTCCCAACTGTCTCCCGGTACCGTCTGATAGTGCCAGACGAGGCGACCAGTATCCGGGTCTAAAGCAAGAATAGAGGCCAAGTAAAGATTGTCACCTCCACCAGGGCTACGTTGGTGCCTCGCCCATGGCGAGCCGTTACCTGTACCAACATAGAGCAGATTCAACTGTGGATCGTATGCCATCGAATCCCATACAGTACCTCCACCTCCACCGGCCCAAACATCATTCTTGCTCCAGGTAGAAACGACATCTTTCAGCTCCGGGTGTTCAAACGGGCCATCGGGTGAAGCCGGGACGGTAAAGAATCGCCACCGTTGTTTCCCAGTCTGTTTTTCGTAGGCCGTCACGTAACCACGAACACCCATTTCGGCGCCACCATTTCCAATAATCACGAGATCTTTGATAATTCTTGGTGCGCCCGTGATCGAATACCACATATCCCGATCGATGAGTGTGTCTATTTCCCATCTTGGTTTCCCCGTCTTCGCATCCAGTGAAATCAGGCGCCCATCAAGAGTGCCAAAAAAAACATTTCCATCACTTACCGCAACACCTCGATTTACCACGTCGCAGCACAAACGCTTTGCCCAAAACTTGGGAACATCGGGATCATATGTCCACAAGACCTGACCAGTGACAGCGTTAAGAGCCATCACCCGCGACCAGGTACTCGTGGTATACATGATTCCATCAACTACAATGGGAGTCGCTTCAAGGCCTCTATGTGAATGTGCAGACTGCTCCCAAGCAAACCCGAGACTAGCAATCGTTTTCCTTTGTATATTAGTTAAAGTTGAATAGCGCTGCTCAAAATCGCCAGCACCGTGCGTGCTCCAATCGCTAGCCTGGCTGCTGTCGAGTGTTAGGCAAACACTCAAAAAGCTAAGAATAGCAATTCGCATGGTCTAAAATCCCGACAAAGCCTGTCGAGCAATGATTGTCTGCTGCACTTCAGAAGCTCCCTCGTATATTCTCAGTGCACGCACATCCCGATAGAGAGATTCGACCACATTTCCTCGGGTAACGCCTTTTCCTCCATGAAGCTGAACGGCAGCATCAATAACTTGCTGCGCAGATTCAGTTGCATGCAGTTTTGCCATGGCAGCCTCTCGAGTGACCCTATCTGCAATACAGTCCTTAGTCCAAGCGGATCGATATACCAACAAGGCGCTAGTATCAACAGCAACAGCCATATCCGATAATTTACCTTGCACTAATTGAAGATCAGACAATGTACCTCCAAAAAGCTTGCGTTGAGATACATGCTCTAACGTTTCATCCATAGCACGACGAGCCATACCCAAAGCAGCGGCAGCAACCGTAGACCTAAAGACATCCAATGTCGCCATAGCGATCCCAAATCCTCTACCGGATTCTCCTATCAAATTTTCTTTAGGAATCCTGCAATCCTGAAAGCTTAAGGTACCTAAGGGATGCGGCGCCACCAGATCAATTCGTTCGCTCACATCTAAGCCCGGTGTGTCTGATTCAACTATAAAGCAACTTATGCCCTTGGCTCCGGGGGCTTCTCCTGTTCTTGCAAATACAGTATATCGATCCGCAATTCCCGCGTTAGAAATCCAGGTCTTCTCACCATTAAGTACATACTCTTCACCAACAAGCTCAGCCGACATTGCCATAGCCGCCACATCTGAACCTGCTTCAGGTTCAGAAAGTGCGAAAGCAGAAAGCGCGTTTCCCGTCGCAATAGGTTGTAGATATCGCTCCTGTTGTGAAGGCGTTCCAAAAAGCGAGATCGGACCACTACCCAAACCCTGCATCGCGAACGCAAAATCGGCCAATGCATGATGTCGCCCTAACGTTTCTCGAATCAAGCACAGGCTTCTCACATCTAGTTTTTCGAGAATCCCACCACCACTTCTGGGCACAGCGTAACCACAAAATCCAGCATTGCCGAGCTCAGCAACAATTCGCTTGCAGGTCCCATCAAGATCCTGATGCTCATTTTCAGTCAGTTGCGTTAGATTTTTTGATGCCCAAATATCAACTGCATCCGCTAGCTCCCTATGGCTTTCATCAAAAAAAGGCCACTCTAAAAAGCTACGATCCGGCATATCTAGTCTCCCTCGAAAACCGGTGTTTGTTTATTGACAAAGGCCTTGTATGCGCGCTCAAAATCTTCTGTCTGCATACAAATCGCCTGAGCTTGCGCCTCAGATTCAATGGCCTGGTCCACGGACATGTTCCATTCTTGTTGTAATTGGGTTTTGGTAATTCCATTCGCGAACGTGGGTCCCTCTGCAATTCGCTTGGCCATGTTCAAAGCATCTTCATAGGGCGAATCACTCACGAGATTAAAGAACCCCCAGCGCTCTCCTTCCTCTGATTTCAAAGACCGTCCGGTATAAAGAAGTTCGCTCGCTCTGCCCTGCCCAATAATTCTAGGCAAGATGGCGCAAGCACCCATATCACAACCTGCCAGACCTACTCGATTAAAGAGAAAAGATACCTTTGCGTCTGAGCTCGCATAACGAAGATCACTACTCATCGCAATGATTGCTCCGGCACCCGCGCAGACTCCTTCAACAGCACTGATCACCGGTTGTCGACACGCGCGCATCGCCTTTACCAAATCTCCTGTCATTCGAGTAAATGCCATTAACTCTTTCATACTCATTTTCGTCAAAGGGCCAATTATCTCGTGCACATCACCTCCGGAACAGAAGTTTCCACCCGCACCACGGAAGATAACGACATCAATATCCTCCGCATAGACAAGTTGCCTAAATAAATCCCGAAGTTCAGCATAGGATTCAAAGGTGAGCGGATTTTTCCGCTCCGGTCGATTCATCGTGATCGTAGCCACGGATCCTTCTACATCCCATAAAAAATGCGTTGCTTGATAGGTTGCCATCTTAGTTGTTTGCATTAAGTCGTTTCTCCGCCGCTAATTGATATTGCTTGTCCGGTAATAGAGCGTGCTTTAGATGAACACAACCACAAAACAGTTTCTGCTATTTCCTCAGGTTGAATAAGCCTCCCCTGAGGATTGTTCTTGGTGAATTCAGCCAAGGCTTCTGTCTCGGTTCGATCCGTCTTTTCCACTATCCGAGCGATACCTTCACGAATCATATCGGTTTCGGTGTAGCCAGGACAGATTGCGTTAACGGTAATATCAAGTTTCGCGGTTTCTAATGCAAGCGATCGAGTAAGACCCAAAACACCATGCTTAGCAGCACAGTACGCCGACACGTATGCGTATCCTGTGAGTGATGCGGTACTGGCGATATTAATAATGGTTCCAGAAGATGATCTCATATCATCGATAACTTGTGACGTGCAGAAAAAGACGCCATTTAAATTTGTGTCTAATACATTTTGCCAGATCTTAGTTTTTAATTTGTGAAAGGGTGCGGTCGGCGCAACGCCCGCATTATTAACCAACACATCTACCTTCCCGAATCGCTCTTTTGCCCTAGAAAAACCGGCGGTCACGCTTTGCTCATTCGTGACATCTACCACTAAACATTCTGTATTCTCAGAATCGATAATGCCCGCGGTCTTAACAAGCGCCTCTTCTCTGCGCCCCATCAAACTGACGCAATAATGATTTTCGGCAAGTGCGACAGCAATTGACGCACCTATGCCACTTCCTGAACCCGTCACTACTGCATGTTTCAATTTGAACTATCCATAGCCACTTTTCTTTGATGATTGATTTCCAACTGCCGATACCCTAGAAAATATTGATGTTGTTCCGCCACTCCCTCTCCACTATAAGCCTGCTCTGCGGCAGATCGAAGTGTCCAATTTGGGTCGGCTAAATGTGGCCGCGCGAGACATACGAGATCAGCCCGGCCTGCTGCCACTATGCTATTGACATGATCAATTTCGTAGATGTTTCCAACCGCCATGGTGGCAACCTCGCTTTCGTTGCGGATTCTGTCTGACAGTGGTGTTTGGAACATTCTGCCGGTAACCGGCTTGGCTTGATGTGAAATCTGTCCACTCGACACATCTACAATGTCGGCACCGGCATCTATAAAGGCCTTTGCTATCAGCACTCCATCTTCTTCGGTATTCCCGTCCTCACCCATCCAGTCGTGTGCCGAGATTCGCACCGACATGGGTTTTGATTCAGTCCAGACAGCACGCATAGCCTTAAAAACCTCTAAGGGATACCTTAATCGATTTTCAAGAGAACCGCCGTACTCATCATTTCGTTGATTTAGAACTGGTGTGATGAAAGCAGAGATTAAGTAGCCATGTGCTGCATGAAACTCAAGAAGATCAAATCCAGCCCTATCAGCACGCATTGTTGATTCCACAAATTGCTCTTTGATCTCCATCATCTGATCTGGAGTCATTTCCTGAGGAATCTGCATATGACTATCGAAGGGAATGTCACTAGCTGACAATAAGGGCCATTCCTCATCTGAACTAAGGGGCTCATCAAGTATCTTGGGATCCCAATTCCAAGGTTCTTTCGTGGCACCTTTTGGACCTGCATGTCCTAACTGAAGTGCAAATTTTGCTTCGGTATGCTCGTGAATAAAATCTGAGATTCGCTTCCATGCGGCTTCTTGTGCATCGTTCCAAATCCCTGTGCAGCCTGGTGTGATACGTCCTTCAGGCGAGACATCCGTCATCTCTGTGAACACAAGTCCCGCGCCGCCCTTCGCGAGAGAACCGTAATGAACGAGATGCCAGTCATCAGGGACCCCATCTTTGGCGCTGTACATGGACATCGGCGAAACCACCACTCGATTGATTAAAACCAATTTACCCAGCTCAAAAGGGAGAAACATTGGAGGAACAGGTTTTTCCGGGGGAACCTCAAAAGCTTTACTCGCCAAATGCTTTTCCATTCCCTCCAACCAAGTTTTATCTCTTAACCTTAGATTTTCATGACTAACACGTTGACTCCGAGTAAGCATCGAATAGTTAAATTGTTTCAGATCAAACGCTTGTGCATAGCGGGGAACATTTTCAAACCAAATCATGGCATTTCGAGCGGCATTTTGAAGTCGCAACGCATCGATCTCACGTTCTGATTGGTACGCCTTCAAAGCAGCAGGAACAGACGGAGCATTGTGGAGATGATCTGCAAGAGAAATCGCGTCCTCTAATCCGAGTTTGGTACCAGACCCAATGGAAAAGTGAGCCGTGTGAGCCGCATCTCCTATCAAAACAATACGATCATCTTTTACCCAGTTCCGACACAGCACAAATGGAAAATTAATCCAGGCAGAGCCTCTGACATGTTCAGAATTACTTAATAAATTATTTCAACCTAGATAATTTTCAAAAATCTTTCGACATGTCTCTGCACTCTCGGCGTGGCTCATCTCTTCAAATCCATAGGCATCGTAAACATCCGGATTGCATTCGACTATGAATGTAGATGTCTCATTATCAAACTGATAACAATGCGCCCAAATCCAACCTTTCTCAGTTTCCTCAAAAATAAAGGTGAACGCATCTTCAAATTTTTGCTTGGTGCCCAGCCAAACAAATTTATTCGGCCTTACATCTACGGTGCATTCAAAAATATCAAGATCCGCATTTCTAATCTTAGAATTCAATCCGTCTGCTGCGACAATAAGATCTGCTTCCGGGAACTGCGTAGTCAGGTTTTCGGCTTCAAACTCACGCTCAAAAACCAATTTCACTCCAAGCTCTTCGCAACGCTTGTGAAGTAACTGAAGCATTTTTTTCCTGCCAAGGCCTATAAAACCATGACCATCTGAACGCTCCACCTCTCCATTGAGAAAACAATCAATTTTATCCCAATGGATAAATTCATCCTTTATCCATTCTCCACTATCCGGGTCATTTGCGATGAGGTTATCAACTGTTTGATCAGAAAAAACAACTCCCCAACCAAATGTATCCCCCGGACGATTACGCTCATACACAGTAATGGTGTGTTGAGGATCTCTAAGTTTCATGGATATCCCAAAGTAAAGACCAGCAGGACCTCCACCCAAGCAAACAATATTCATCAGACTTCCTTGCAATCTATCAATTAAAATAATGCTTATAAACCATCCAAATCGTATACTGAATGAATATTAAGCATTGCGTTTGGCCGTAGAATTAAATCATGAACTAAATAAATAGTTTAAGCTTAAAATATAAGAGATGCCAGTAATGATGCGCAAAAAATGAACTCTGTCACCGACCACGAAACATGTCTAGTCGAGTCTGATCACCACAGCCTCAAACTGTGGCTTAGACTTTTAACTTGTTCAAGTCTCATTGAGAAGAAGCTTCGTGATGAGTTAAGACTCTCTTTCGATATGACACTACCTAGATTTGATTTTCTTTCACAATTAGAAAGAGCTCCAGATGGTCTTACTATGGGAGAACTTTCAAAAAGGATGATGGTCTCTGGAGGCAATATTTCTGGTATTGCTGCTCAGTTAGTCGATGAGGGTCTGATTGATCGCTGCCAAGTACCCAATAATCGGCGTACTTTTATAGTCACATTGACTCAAAAAGGCCGCGATGAATTTGAGACCATAGCGAAAACACACGAGTGCTGGGTGATCGAGATGCTTGGGCAACTGGATCAGGATGATGTAAAGCAGCTAATGAACTTGTTGCTAAAAGTTAAAAATACTGTATTGACTGATCCAACATTTTAAACTTAAAATATCGTGTCTCCACAACTAAAACTTCACATTATGTGGAAACCCGAAGCACGAATTAAATACATCCCCACTTGCGAGAATTGGCCCACCTCAAGTGAAGCAGAGAGTAGTTTGTTATATTCCAATCTCCGCGTTGGGCCAATGACCCTTGAGCAACGCACCTGGGTTCCAGCTATGGTTCCATGGCGTTCTAATGAACAGGGCGAAGTAACTGAGGACGTACTTGAATGGTATGAACGTTTTGCCAAAGGAAAACCAGGAGCAATCGTTGTAGAAGCTACAGGAATAAGAGATATACCCAGCGGCCCCTTGCTTAGAATTGGCCATGATAGATATATTCCTGGGCTTAAACGACTCGCTGACAGAGTGCGCAGTGCGAGCGAGGGTAAAACTCGACTACTTATTCAGATTATCGACTTCCTCAATATTCGAAGACGACCAGATCCTGAAAAATATTTAACTCGATTTCTACCAATAACAGCAAATCATCGAAAACGCGTGGCTATGAATGTGGCGGATGAAAATGCGGTTAGAGAAAAATTACTTGAACTCAATTCTGACGAGCTAGCCACAGTTCTTACTGCAAAGGAATGGGAAGACATGCAATTCGGTCAACGGGAAAGAGTTACCGATACACATATCCCAGATATAGCCAACTTACCAAAAACCCTTCCGCGGCTTTTCGCTGATGCTGGACATCGTGCGGAACAAGCGGGATTCGACGGCGTCGAGCTTCACTATGCGCATGCCTATACCATGGCTTCTTTTCTTTCGGCAACCAATACTCGGAATGACGGTTACGGTGGATCGAGAAAAAATAGAATCAAACTCCCCCTTGATGTCTACAGAGCAGTTAGAGAAAACACGGGGAAGGATTTTGCCGTGGGATGCCGATTTCTAAGTGATGAAATCATCGAAGATGGCAGTAAAATTGAAGATGCCCGCTACTTCGCCACTGCCTTCGCAAAGGCCGGGATGGATTTCTTATCACTTTCCAGAGGTGGTAAATTTGATGACGCTAAACAACCTAAAATTGGCTGGGCAGCTTATCCATACACTGGCCGCAGCGGTTACGAATGCATGCCTGGATATATATCCGATAAGCAAGGTCCCTTTGGCAGAAATATTAATCCATCAAAATTGATTCGAGATACTTTGCATAGCCACAATATAAAAATCCCCGTAGTCATGGCAGGCGGTATTTTTAATTTCACGCAAGCCGAAGATGTGCTTAAAAACAAACAAGCGGACATCATAGGCTTTGCAAGACAATCACTTGCTGACCCTGATTGGTTTGAAAAAGTTAGGCTAGGGCTTGGGAATGAAGTGCGCTTGTGTGTGTATAGCAATTACTGCGAGGGCCTTGACCAAAAACATAAGCAGGTGACTTGCGAGCTTTGGGATAGAGAAAACTTGGACTCACCAAACCTAGCAAAATCGATCGACGGAAGACGAAGACTGGTTGCACCCGAATGGGAAAAATCTAACCTAAATTAACGATCCGACGATGAACCAGAAGTGGTTGCAATATGAGAAGAAAAGAAATCCCGAATAGAATAATTCCTGTCAGGACCACATTGACATAAGCACCCTCTCCCAATACTAAAGCTCCAACTGCCGGACCCGTCGCCAAACCAAGCATTTGTGCAGCCACGGCGTACACAACCACGCGCCCATTCTTATCAAAGCTGGCCATCGCACCCAAAAGAAATGGATGAGTCGTATTCCAAGCAAAGTTATATACAGATACGATCAAGGCGAAGAGAAAAGCATTAAAAGGCTCAAGCAATAAAAATAAGATCGCCGCTCCGCCCAAAATTCCAACTGCTAGTGGTGAAATTCTTCCAAATCGAATCCCAAACACTACCGGCACCATGGCACCAGCAATGCCAAAAAATTGAGAAAACATCAAGCCGTTAGCTACGCCCTGTTCTGAAACACCACCATCTACTCCAATCAGAAAAAGGTAAGCCCATATAACTCCTTGGGCAAAAAAGTAGGTGAACATGGCGACCACGGCAACAATTCGAGACACTCTGCCTAAATCTACCGCATCTGCTTCGACCTGTAGCTGTTCTTGGCCTGAATTTGGTATCCATTTAAGACACCACCAGCCACTTGCACCGAATAAAGCAAACAGCACTATCACTCCATCTAAGCCAATTGAATCGAATAGCATTGGCATAGCCCAAAGACCTAACGCACCATAGGTAAGAACGGCCATTATCAAATAGCCAAAATTACGATCTGCGAAGCGCGTCAGACCAATAATAGTAAAAGTTAAGCCAACTAATCCTCCGGCTCCCACTCCAGCAATAAAGCGCAGTAAAGAAAAAATTGTTATTTGACTTGTAAGTACAGAAAGAATATTTCCAACAAAAAAAAGAATTATCGAGAAGCTTAGAATTCCTTTCCAACCAAAACGATGACCTCCCAGAGCAAGAAAAACGCAGGTCAAAGCGATCCCCCATACCTCGATAGAAGCCACATATCCAGCTTGCTGTTCATCGAACCCCAACAGCGTGACCAGCCCTTGAACGAAGCCCGGCTGAACAATAAAAACCGCTGCTCCAATCACCGAAAGATAAATTGTTGCGGCAATGGAAATGGGATGATTTACATCAATTTCTCTAGCTGTAGTTCCATTCACTGGTTTATCCTCCATTTCCTGTTGGTCTCTTTTTAGTATACTCAAGGCGGTAAAACAAGACTGATACTGAATAAAAAAGAAATCGATCATAGTATGCGAGCTATAGCAGCATCTTTAAATTTTGGCGAGACAGCACATGACTATCTACTGGGAAGATCTGAGCGTTGGCGATACTTTCATTAGCGAAAGCAATTTAACCATCAATTCAGAAGACATAATAGAATTTGCTTCTAAATACGACCCGCAACCCTATCACTTAGATCCTTCCGCCGCAGAAGCCTCCATATTTGGGGGTTTATGCGCCAGCGGCTGGCAGATATCCGCGTTGACGCTAAGAATGATCTCTGACCGCTTTAGAGCTGAAGAAATTGCAATGATGGGTCTAGCGAGTGTAGAAAAATTACGATGGGAAAAAGCTGTTTTCGCGGGCGATACACTATCTGTAAAAGTAAACTTGATAGAGAAAATATCGACAAGCCGACTGCCTAAAACCGGCATCATTATTGCCGAAGCTTTGGTCAGAAATCATAAAAACGAATCTGTTGCAACACTTACCAATTCCTTCCTGATTTCTATAAAGAGCGAAGATCATGAAAGATAAAACCTTTATTAGAAATCGTTGGTTCGAAGATATTCCCATCGGCGAATTCCACGTGTTTGGATCACACACTTTTAGTGAACTAGAAATTATAGAGTTTGGAGAGAAATATGCGCCTGAGGTTTATCACACTGACCCCTTAAAAGCTCGAGACACCATCTATAAGGGATTAATCGTTCCTGGTTGGCAGATCACCTCTATGTGGATGCGCATGATGGTGAAGTACATGGAGCGTTTCGCAGAAGGCGTTCAAGATGGACGTCGAAATGGCGCTGGCTTAGGGCTCCAGAATCTCATCTGGCACAAAGAGGTTTACCCAGGACACACAATAACTTTCACTCATGAGATTATTAAAAAACTAGATAAAACAATAAAAAATAAATGGGGGATTATTCGAAGCCGTAATGAAGCTTTTAACCAATATAACGAATTGGTTATGAGCTTCACCGCCGACATTTTGGCAGAAAAAGATCCGAAAAACTGAACTCAAGCCACGCTATCAAACATTTTTGCAAGGCCTTCACCGGTGTCATCATCTAATGCTGCATACTTTAACGACTCTATCCTTTCTGAAGGCAAACTAGCTCCTTTATCGACTATATCCATCAACTGTGAAGTGGTTCGATGCCTAGTTTCTCCATAACCCTTAACTAATCGGCCGCACCTCGCCAGTGCCAAAGCTCTTACCGAATCTTTTTTGGCAAGGGCATTCATGACAGAACTTAACCATCTATGGATCATCTTGTGTTCATACTCATAGCCCAGTGAAGATCGGCGAACAACACGGAAACTAGCTAGTATGCGCAACAATACAAATACAAAAACTCCGTCCGTCCGCAATTTTTTTCCACCTGTGAAAAGCTTTAAAACTGCTTTAGCAAAAGAAGACTTTAGTATCCTATCGCCAATCACTTTCGGCATAATCGCGCACATTTCCTCAATACGCGGACTAAAAAATTCTGTAATATGCAGGATTTGATTAGGTGCTGCCTTAACTTCTCTACGAATATTTTCAACACGAGCTAATCGTGTTTTTAGTTGAGCCACTCGCGAAATATCTTCATAACACATCCATAACGCAAGATACCTTGCTACTTGCATAGTAACCGGCCCGTTAGTTTTATTTTCTAACGCATACATAGACTCACATTGGGCCAAGTACCATGAGGCATAAGCATGATCCTGATAGTCAACGCATTTGGACACACCATGATAAAGCACCTCATAAAGTACGCTTGGAAAAGTTAAAATCTGATCTAGCAGCTCTCTTCCTTTTTCTGTTTGTGCAATAGGAAGTTTAAATTCCACTAACGACTTTGATTCTGGCGTAAAAACCTCCACTCCTCTCAATCGAGCCTTTTCTGCACTAGCCTCGAATGCTGCCAGATTAACATCAACAGACTTACCTGAAGATCGAATGACATTTTCAAAACTAGATTTAGAAAATGGGAGCACTCCTGAACCGGCCACTGCACCGAGTAATACAGAAGAAATTACGGCACCATGATCATTTGCGAGTTTTAACATATCGTAATGAATAAATTCTTTTGAATAGCGGCCTGCTACCTCGCTTAAATGTTCCGCATCTGCTGTAGAATCACCCAATCCTTGCTTTTCATCAATGCTATACACCCGATGATCAGAAGCTATCAAAGTTGTGCGATCAGCTGTCACAAAACCACGCTGAACCATTCGAGCCGCCTCAGCAATCTCCGAAGCTACCGCAATGTCAATATCTCCTTGTGCCGGGAATAGAGACATCACGGGAATTTTATCGTGACGCGAGCTTCTTGGAAAAAATTCCAAGTAGTAAATGGTAGCCCCTGTCCTTTGCGCGACACCGGCAAGAGCAGTGGTCTGGCAAAACCAACCCTCTAATTCAGCAACGTCGGCTAGCCAGTTAGTGAATACACCTCCGCCCTCTCCACCTAAGGCCGCCGCCACTAAATTAACTGTTCTCTCAGTCAAAGTTGATTCTCAGCGGAATTGGTGCTGAAAAGAGAAACTGCCTTTTCTCTCAAATTACAAACGACTCTATCAATTACGCTTGGGTTGAAAACCAGATCAACCCGCACAAAAGATGGACATAAAACGGCGCTATGAGCATTGCTACCGCAAACACCACACCCAACACAGCTATTATCAATATAAGTGATTGGATCTTCTCTTAAAGGATCCGGATTTTCTTTAATCGTTAATGAGGGACAGCCAGATAGACGAATACACGCATGATCTCCATTACATGTGTCTTCATCCACATAAAAACGTGCTCGCAATGTTCGTTTACCTCCTGCAATAGATTGCTTGAGCAATGGTTTGATTCGACGCTGTCGATTAAGCATACATTCGCCTTCGGCAATAATTACTTTAAGACCTGGCTCTGAAGACTGGAGAGCTTCAGAAAGTACGTTTTTCATTTGCTCGATACTATAAGTACTCACTGTTCTCAACCACTTCACACCCGCTCCGCGACAAGCTTCGTCTATAGGCTGTTTATCATCTCTATGAGCTGAATCAGCATCGATTGTTGTGGCTACTATAGTATTTGGATCAACAAAAGAAGGTATATCCTGACCGCCAGTTGCGGCGGAATATCCATTGTCAATGATTATCAAAATTCCATCGTGTTTATTAAAAACTGCACTAGTCACACCGCTCGACAGCCCATTATGCCAGAACCCTCCATCACCCATAATACTGATGGCCTTGTGAGGCAAACTGTGTCGAATACCAGATGAACTAGCTAAAGATAAGCCATAACCCATAATTGTGTTACCAAGATTAAAGGGCGCAAGTGTCGCGAATGAGTGGCAACCTATATCCGAACTTATGTGAAAAGGTCCCAGTTCCGATTGGACTTGCTTAATGGCAGAAAACAACGGCCTTTCTGGACACCCGGTACACAGACCCGAAGGTCGAGGAGGAAGACTGGTTAATAGCGAGTTATGATCGTCGTCACTAAGAGTCGACTGCAAGGCTGACACTTCTTTAGACGACATTTCTATTGGTATCGATCCATCGCTATCTTGTTCAAGAAATCTCGCCAAGCCGAGCAACGTTACTTGCCCGGTATACTCACCAGCCATCGGCATAATATCCTTACCAAATAACCGGGTATGGACGTCTGCGCGACGCAAGATGGTATGAATACCCTGCTCAATATATTCTGGCTGACCCTCTTCAAGAAGAAGCACCTTACTTTTCTCTGCGCAAAATTTGATGATCTCATCTGGCACAAGAGGATAAACCGCATTCATTACATATATCGGGATATCACTATTTCCATATACATCCGACAGACCTTGCCGCTGCAGCGCTCGAATTAACGTATTGTATGTTCCCCCTGGAACAATAACGCCAACCTGTGAGAACTTGCCTTCAAAAAACTCGTTAATCTTATTTTTTCTTATAAACTCAATTGCTTCTGGCAAACGCTTAGCGATTTTTTCTCTCTCTTGCTCATAAACATTTGGTGGAAGAATTATCTTTTCCGCTTCTCGGTTAGGTGTAACAGGCTTGGCATTGCTATAGCTAGGTGAAACATTATCTCTCGCAATGAACTCCCCAGTTACGTGACAGCTTCGAATCCGCATCATATAAAAAATGGGCGTATTGCTGGCTTCCGATAGCTGAAAACCTTTCTCTACCATATCAACAATGCTTGTAAGGTTTGGTCGAGGGTCAAGCAACCACATCTGAGCTTTCATGGCAAAAGCATAAGTCCGCTCTTGCATGATGCTGGAGCCTTCCCCATAGTCTTCACCTACAATTACCATTGCACCACCGGTCACACCTGATGAAGCAACATTACTTAGCGCATCGGAAGCGACATTTGTTCCAACAGTGGATTTCCAGGTTACCGCACCACGCAACGGGTAATTAATAGATGCACTAAGCATCGCTGCCGCGGTAGCTTCGCTGCCGCTTGCCTCAAAATGCGCTCCTAATTCGCCAAGGATCCCTTGAGCATCATTTAGGACATCCATTAAATGTGATATTGGAGATCCTTGATAACCACTTACATATGAGACACCTGACTGCAAAAGTGCCTTGGTAACAGCTAAAAT
Organism: Halieaceae bacterium; assembly: GCA_029247075.1. GTDB lineage: Bacteria > Pseudomonadota > Gammaproteobacteria > Pseudomonadales > Halieaceae > CABYJX01. Next base: position 16,023 of record JAQWLX010000065.1, read on the forward strand.
ACCCTCTCCTCTAAAAATCTCTCCATGAGAATACTTTAACTTCTGAACTTCATGTTCAAAGGACCTCTCTGCCATATCGTTAGTCGCGAGGTGCTAGGGCAATCACTCGAACCGGGCTACCCGAACCTTCCTTGATTTTTAGTGGTGCTGCGATTAGCACACTTCCAACTGTTGGAAGTTGATCCAAATTACATAGGCTAGCTAATCCACATTTGTTAGCACCATGCATTATATTGTGGCAAGGAAAACTTGGTTCTTGCGCAGGAGCTTGACCAGCATCAGTACCTACGGTTTCTGTTCCTACACCAATAATATCCCTTTCTTCAGCGAGAAATGCCACAGCCTCTGGATCCCAACCAGGAGTATGACCACCATCTTCTTGCATATTGAGATATTCTTCTGGGGTTGCTTTCTTTGACCAATCTGTACGGTACAGGACCCAGGCACCGGCAGGTATCTCTCCATGTTCTGCTTCCCAGGAACGAATAAAATCAAGACTCAGAAGATAATCCGAGTTTGATTTCACCTGCTCTGTAGCATCCAGAACCACCGCAGGTCCAACAAATCTATCCGGTGGTAGTGTATCGGTTGCATGATCCTCGTGATCCTTACCCGTTACCCAATGGATGGGGGCATCAAAGTGTGTACCTGTATGTTCACCACATTTGAAATTATTCCAATACCAGAACGGACCTTTCTCATCATAACGTGAAATTAGTTCCTTACTGAATGGCCAAGATTTACCCCATCCAAACTCTTCGGGAAGCTGTAACGTTGGAGTCACTGCATCTAGCGTCACGGTTAGATCAATAACCTTTAATGATCCGCTTAATAAAGCTTCCGACAAAGCATCTATAGCTAGTTTACTCATAATCAAGTTCCCTTTTTTTTAAGGCGTTCGTATTATGATCTTACCAGTAAAACAATTAACAAAAAGAGGTAAGACAGTAGATTATATTTTAAGTTTAAAATATGATGCAAGAATAAACACTCATAAGTAATAACTATATGCCGCATAAACAACTTTTGCCGGAAGGCTGGCCACAACCCAAGGGATACTCGAATGGGGTATCAGCATCTGGAAAGGAAATCATTTTCCTAGGAGGTCAAATAGGTTGGGATATTAATGGAAACTTCCCCTCGAGAGAGTTTTTAGGTCAATTAAAACAGACTTTAGAAAACATAAAAGCAGTTTTAGATTCTGCTAAAGTTTCTCCTGAAGGCATGACTCGCATGACTTGGTATCTTACGGACAAAGCAGCTTATTTAGATAATCTGCGTGAAGTTGGCAAGATATATAGAGAAATTATGGGCAGAAATTTTCCGGCAATGTCAGTGGTGCAAGTATCTGCGCTGGTTGAAGATGAAGCTCTAATTGAAATCGAGGTAACGGCAGTAAAATAAAAACTGGTGTCACTTGCGACGAGATATAAATTGGACAATGAATTCTAACACTGTATATAAAGCATTTAGTTCCACTTGCGAAGAATTCGGAAACCACCCCTTCTTACACATTCCAGACACTGCAGCTCCATACAGCACCGGAAGCATCGACGCATCTTATCAAAATACACTAGAGGAAATCGATTCTCTCGCAAGTACCTATGAAAATGCTGGATACAAGATTAATAATCGAGTCGGTCTTTTTTTAGAAAACCGAATCGATTTTTTTTGTCACTGGCTTGCACTAAACAAGATTGGTTGCTCGGTTATACCTCTTCATCCCGATATGCAATCAGGAGAGATTGCATACTTTCTAGAACATGGTGAGGCTGTTCTGGTTGTTTCATTACCTTACAAAAAGAGTGAACTTGAAGAGATCTGCGCAAATATTAAGAACAAACCTCCAGTAATCAGTACAGATGAGTCAACTTACATACCAGCAGCAAAATCATTTCCCCAAAACAACGATATACCTTCTGGATCAACAGAATGTGCGCTGCTTTATACCTCTGGTAGTACAGGAAAACCGAAGGGTTGTATTCTAGATAATAATTATTTCTTGTACGCAGGGTATTGGTATAACTCAATCGGCGGTTTAATGGAACTGAAACGCGGGCAGGAAAGGCTCCTAACACCCCTCCCACTTAATCACATGAATGCAATGGCCTGCTCTTCAATGGCAATGATTATGAGTGGAGGCTGCATCGTACAGCTGGATCGATTTCATCCTAAGACCTGGTGGGAAAGTGTAAGATCATCTAGAGCCTCTATTCTTCACTATTTAGGCGTACTGCCGGCAATATTACTAGAACAACCCAAATCAGTGGATGATGATTTTAGCGAACAAATCAAATTTGGATTTGGTGCTGGAGTAAATCCAAAACACCACGAGATCTTTGAGAAACGATTTGGATTCCCACTATTAGAAGCTTGGGCAATGACTGAATCGGGAGCGGGAGGAAGTATTATTGCGAATCATGAACCCCGTCATATTGGGACGTGTTGTTTTGGAAAACCAAAGCCCTGGATCGAATATCAACTGGTTGATGAAAAAAAACAAATCGTCAGTTTGGGACAACCGGGAGAACTTCGGGTTCGAACCACCGGAGATAATCCTGCTAAAGGATTTTTTAGTGGATATTTTAAAAATCTCGAGGCAACTCAAGATATTTGGCAAGATGGATGGCTGAATACCGGAGACGTGGTTCGAGAAGATGAAAATGGATACCTCTATTTTATAGATAGAAGAAAAAATGTCATTAGAAGGTCGGGGGAAAATATTGCCGCGCTTGAAGTCGAAGCCGGATTAGTCGGAGCGCCTGGAGTCTTGGAGGCACTTGTCACCGCAGTTCCAGACGAAATTCGTGGAGAAGAAGTTGCAGTATGCGTAGTACCTGAAACAGAACTCAACACAGACGAACAAACCGCGCATGGGATCGTGAATTACATCCTCAAGACTTTGGCTTACTTTAAAGTTCCCGGATACGTAATCTTTTGCGAAGCACTTCCACGCACATCATCTAACAAACCGAAGCGTGCGGAAGTGAAATCTCTTGCCAAAGAATATCTAGAAAAAGGTAAGTTTTTTGATACTCGACATCTAAAGAAACGAGCCCACAAGTAATGAAAAGTTATGATGGTGTAGCCCTTTTGAGCCCGGTCAGCTTTGGCTACTCGCGGCAAAGTTCTCACTCAGCTGCCTGGTTTATTGGACGAACCTTTCAATCAGTCATCCATGGTGCAGGCTTAAAAAAAGAAGATATAGATGGATTTGCAGTTACGAGCTTTTCACTAGGATCAGACTCTTCAATAACGCTTACTCAGCAATTCCAAATAACTCCCAGATGGATCGAACAATTTCCATATGGGGGTGCGTCTGGGATCATCGCACTGCGTCGAGCTGCGCGGGCTATCCAGTGCGGAGATGCAGATATCATCGCCTGTATAGGCGGAGACGCTGCTGCTCACAGATCATTCGAACATCAAGCTTCAATATTTAGCGGATTTACTATCGATGCATCTTTTCCTTACGGGGCAGGAGGACCCAATACCGCCTTTTCACTTATTACTCAGAACTACATGGAAAAATATGGAACCTCTCGAGAGGATTTTGCACGTATATCACTAGACCAACGTTACAATGCTAATCACTATCCCGCCGCGCTCTTAGGTCACAAGACGCTATCTTTGGACGAATACATGAACGCTCGTCAAATTGCTGGTCCACTCCACTTGTTTGACTGCGTAATGCCATGCGCAGGAGGCGAAGGATTTCTAATGATGAGTGAAGATCGGGCTCGTCATCTTAAACAACCCTACTGTGTGATCCGCTCGGCACAAGAACTTCACAATGCACATCCAAGCGACGAAATTCAATTTCGTGGTGGGTGGACAGAATTTGTGAATGAGCTTTACGCTGCCGCGCAAACGGGCCCAGACGAAATTGATTTAGTGCAAACTTATGACGATTATCCAGTTATAAGTATGTTGCAACTAGAGGATCTTGGTTTCTGTAAAAAAGGAGAGGCGGGGAAATTCGTCCAAGAAACGGACATGCGATTTGATGGAAGCGGTGCACTAAACAAAAAACTCCCTCACAATACTAATGGCGGTCAGCTCTCTGTAGGCCAGGCAGGTGCAGCGGGAGGATATCTGGGCCTAAATGAAACTCTACGGCAACTTACTGATACAGCGGTTAATAATTCTGTTCCCAAAGCCAAAATTGGACTCATCAGTGGCTTCGGGATGATTAATTATGATAGAGGACTCTGTTCTGCGGCCGCTATACTTGCAAGGCCAAACATATGACCACTAACGACATTATGAAAAGCAGACTGAAGTATAATCGACCTTCGTTGCGCGCCAGAGCCAGACCTCCAAAAAACAGAACACCTTTAGGCGAGGCCTTCTCCGCAGCAAATATGGGTACATCTTTGCAACTTCAATGCTGTGTTGACTGCCGTCGATTTCAATACCCTTCACAAGAGGTGTGTCAGGTCTGCCTTAATGATAATTTAGTCTGGCGCGCCGCAGCAGGTGAAGGCCATATTATAAGTCAGACTACCCTTTATAATAGTCTCTGGGAATTTTTCAAACGTCGCATAAAGCAAAAACCCTGGCCTATCGCTACTGTTTCCTTAGATGAAGGACCAATAGTTTTCGCTCATCTGGATGTTGAAGAATTCGATAAAGCTAAGATTCTTGATGTTTCTGAGAGTACTCAAGTTAAGGTTTTCTCTCACTATGACTGTTCGATGCGTTCAATATTGATTGCCACCAGCAAAGATATTTTTACCGATACAAAGGAAGCAAGACGAAAAATTGTCACCCGAATGAGCCTGAGCGAACCAGCTTTCCGAGATGGAGGAATTTAACATGTCTATTCCACACGACACTATCGTAGTAACCGGAGGTAGCACTGGAATCGGACTTTGCATATGCCGTTCACTTCTAGATAGCGGCTACAAAGTTATCAATTTAGCTAGGCGCAAAGCAGAGATTGATAACCAACGTTTTTCCAATATTCAAATTGATTTGAGTAGCAGAGAGAAAACTTCTGAAGCCGCAGAGAAGATTGCGACCGAACACGAGGTCACTGGGTTTGTTCACAACGCTGGACTCATTAGACCAGCCTTGTTGGATGATGTGCAATTAGATGATTTTGATTATTTAGCGCAAGTTCATATCGGTACTGCCATCAGCTTAACTCAGGCGTTTCTTCCTAAAATGAAAAAAAATAACTTTGGTCGTATTGTACTGATAACGTCTCGGGCTGCCCTGGGGCTTCAAACCCGAACCAGCTATGCTACTACCAAGTCTGGAATGATGGGTATGGCGAGGACATGGGCACTTGAGCTGGGTGAATTTGGCATCACAGTAAATACTGTCGCCCCAGGACCCATCGAAGCGACAGAAATGTTCCATGAAGTAATGCCGGAAGGAGATCCAAAAATAGATTCGCTCGCTGCCAGCATACCAGTCAAACGCGTAGGAAGACCTGATGACGTAGCTCGAGCGGTATTATTTTTTAACGACCCTGTGAATAGTTTTGTTACCGGTCAGACCTTAATGGTATGCGGCGGCGCAAGTCTTGGTTCCCTGAGTCTATAGACCAGAGATAATACCTTGTTTGGAGTGGTACAGTATAAATGGGATCGAGAAGCGACTCGCCCTTAGAAGAAAACCTCACCGCAAGAGGATATTAAGATTGATGAACGCAATATCAAATAAGCTGATTGACGAACTGATGGAACCAACTCGAATTCATAAGAGTGTTTATACTGACTCAGGCATTTTTGAACTGGAGATGGAACGCATCTGGGGCCAGGCCTGGATATTTATAGGGCATGAATCTCAGATACCAGAATCGGGAGATTTTTTTACCACCAATATC
>JAQWLX010000048.1 GCA_029247075.1 Halieaceae bacterium
TAGACCTTCCTGAACCCTTAAGCGAATTCGTTCCAGAGTCGGCAAATACAAAAGTCGGCTGATGAAACTTCTCTTTAATTCGGCCAGCTACAATACCAATAATACCCTCATGTAAACTGCAATCGTAAATAACAATTCCACTAGTCACCAGCTCCTTACTCTCAATTTCAAATTTTTGCACCGCTTCTTCTGCTATTGCCGTCATTTCTTCTTGTAGGTTTCTTCTTTCTCGATTTAATTTATCAAGTTGAATCGCCAGCGTTTTAGCACGAGAACTATCTGAACTTAACAGACACTCGATTCCTAGTGACATGTCATCCAAGCGACCAGCTGCATTAAGCCTAGGTCCTATGGCGAAACCTAAATCTAACGACACAATCTCTTCAAAATCACGACAAGAGATGTTTATTAAAGACGCAACACCTGGACTGGCTTTTCCCTTGCGAATACGTCTTAAACCACCCTCCACTAAAATTCTATTGTTGTAATCCAAACTAACAACATCTGCTATCGTACCTAACGCCACTAGATCTAGAAAAACAGCAAGATTGGGCTCCTTAATATTTTTGGTTATGAACCATTGGCGCTCACGAAGCTCCGCTCTCAAGGCTAGCATCACATAGAATATCACTCCAACACCCGCGAGATTTTTACTAATGAAGTTACATCCTGACTGGTTGGGATTTACTATAACGTTTGCGGGGGGCAAGACCAAAGCAGGCAGGTGATGATCGGTTATAATTACATTTATATTATTGTTACGTGCTAACGTGACTCCGTCTATGCTAGAGATTCCATTATCGACCGTAACAATTAATTTCGGATTTTTTTTTCTAGCCAGATCTACAATCTCAGGTGTTAACCCATATCCAAAATCAAATCTATTAGGAACTATATAATCAACATTTGTAGCTCCAAAACTTTTTAAAGCTTGAACCGCTAGTGCTGTGCCTGTAGCTCCATCAGCATCGAAATCACCAACAATAAGAATTGTAAAGTTACCTGCAATAGCATCGGCCAATTCACATGCTGCTTCTTTTGCACCCATCAATGTTGATGGAGGCGCCAAATGTTCTAACCCTAAATCGAGTTCAGCTGAATTCTTGACTCCACGAGCTACATAAATATTTTCGAGTGGAGCTCTTACTCCCAGATTTTTAACTAAGGGTGACGTGACAACTCGCCTTCTGATATTTCGGATCAAACTATATCTTTATTCAAAAAAAACTGATTTATCTGTAACTGAATTTCGTTAAGATCATTTTGCAAAATCTCGTATTTCTCATCCAGTTCAAATATGTTAGATACGTGCTCGGGAACATGAACTTCACAATCAATTCCTGCAGCAACAATTGCTTCTGTAAATTTTGCTGGATGAGCAGTGGCCAAAGATATTACAGGTACATTTGATGAAAAATTAGACTTTAGCGCGGCTCTTACACCAACTGCTGAATGAGGATCGAGGAGATATCCATTATTCCGCCAACTATCTGAAATCTGCTCTAAAGTCTCCTTTTCGTCAACTCGTTGGCTAGAAAACAAACTTCTTAAATGATTCATTACTGATGAACTTAAATTTATTCCTTGATCGTCGAATCTATCCATCATCCCATCGATTAATTCTCCGTCTCGATTATAAAGATCGAATAATAGTCTCTCAAAATTACTAGATACAGATATATCCATGCTTGGAGAATGTGTTTTCTTCAAAAACGTTTTTTTATATTCTCCTGACTGCATCACTCTATGCAATACATCATTTTCATTTGTCGCTATAATTAAACGTTCCATCGGCAGTCCCATTTTAGAAGCTATATAACCAGCAAATATATCCCCAAAATTTCCTGTCGGAACTGAAAATGCTATCGATTTTCCAGGAGCACCAATCTTTAACGCTGCGTAAAAATAATAAACTATCTGGGCAACTATTCTTGCCCAGTTAATAGAGTTAACAGCCACCAAATTACATTGACCACGAATGAAATTTTGATCTCGAAAGCAAGACTTAACCAAATTTTGACAGTCATCAAAAGACCCTTCGACGGCTCCAATATGGACGTTTTCAGATCGCATTGTAGTCATCTGTCGACGCTGAAATTCAGAGATTCTTTCATGGGGATATAATATAAATATCGGGACGCTGGAAACTCTGGAGCAACCAGAAATGGCTGCAGAACCAGTGTCTCCTGAAGTAGCACCCAAAACTAACGCTCGCCTGCCTTTCTTGGCTAAAACATGTTCCACTAGTATACCTAGAAGTTGCAGTGCAAAATCTTTGAACGCCAAAGTAGGGCCATGGAAAAGCTCCAAAACCCAGTGATTTTCAGAAAGCTGAACCAGTGGTGCCACGTCTTTGTGGGTGTATACCGAGTAGGCCTCAAAAATCATTGTCCGAAGTTCAGAGTCATCAATAACGCCACCTACAAATGGTTTAATAAGAAGAAATGCCAGTTCAGAATAACTTAATGAAGACATATCCTTAATTTCAGCTTCACTAAATTTAGGTATTTCCTCTGGCACATACAGACCACCATCTGGCGCAAGTCCGGCGAGCAAGATCTCATTAAAATCAAGAGCAGGGGATTTCCCGCGAGTACTAATATATTTCAAATATACCTCTCCATTATGTGCAACTCGGTAAATCCTCTATCCTGATTTTTGTGATCGCACCAAATATTGATTGAAGACGTGAAATTTCTTCCACCGCATCAAATAATGCTTTAGCACTGGAGGGGTTTGTAATAATGACTATCTCAATTTTCTTAGAACTTGTATCAATCGCCCTACTCACAATAGTTTGCTTACTAATATCCCTTTTAGTCAAGATATCAGTAATGGAGGATATGCTTTTAGAACTGTCTTCAGCCTCTATCCGCAAATACCAAGGAGCAACAATCTCATCCTGAGTTAATAATCCTCTTGGCTTTATCGCTGTCGTCGAAAACCCTAAATACTTTACTTGATCGGCTTGTTCCTGGATGAGGTTTCTAGCGAGATCAATCACATCGCTAACGACAGATGATGCGGTAGGACCAGCACCAGCACCAGGACCACACAACAACGTTTCGCCTGAAGGGTCACCTTGGATAAAAATAGCGTTTCCCACTCCATCAACACGAGAAATTAAGTGAGTCTCGGAAATCAGTGCAAGATGAACACTAAGTTCTATTCTCTCATCTACAAGTCGCGCTAATGCTAAATGTTTTATTCTATATCCCAATTCATTGGCAGATTTTAGATCTGCTATGCTGATCTGACTCATTCCTTCTACGCACAGTTCATCTAGAGAAAGTGGAATTCCAAAGGCCAGTGAAGCCAAAATAACTAACTTATGACCGGCATCAATGCCTTCTATGTCAAAAGTTGGATCCGCCTCAGCAAACCCTAATTCTTGGGCCTCGGATAAGATGTCTGAAAAAGAACGGTCTGAAACGGCCATCTCACTCAGAATATAGTTTGTAGTGCCATTAATGATTCCGGCAACACAAGAAATCTTATTGCTAGACAAACTTTCTCTCAATACTTTTACAATAGGTATACTTCCCGCTACGGCTGCTTCAAAACGAAGACTTACTGAATGTTTTTGGGCTAAGGAGAATAATTCTGCTCCATGACTTGCAATAAGCGCTTTATTGGCGGTAATGACATGCTTGCCATTAATTATTGCTTTTCTGACAAGCTCTTGTGCAATATCTACCCCACCGATTAACTCCAAAACAATATCAATATCGGGATCATCTGCAAGCAATAAAACATCCTGATAAAAAAGGATTTCTTCATCATGAAATAGTGGCTTTTTACTCCGGGATCCGATTTTTACCACCTTTATTGGTGCACCTACCTGATCGTAAAGTCGATCAGCATTGCTTTTTATGAGGTCTAAAACTCCACCGCCTACGGTACCCAAACCACATATTCCCAATCGTATTTCTTTCACAAAAGAACAACCATATTTTCTTTAACTTCCATCAAAACCGTCCTGTCTAAACATTCTTTTAATATTACGTATCGCCTGACGCGATCTATGTTCATTTTCAATCAAACCAAAACGAACATAACCTTCACCGAATTTTCCAAATCCGACACCTGGGGATACAGCTATCTGCGCCTCATTCAAAAGCTTCTTACTGAATTCCAAAGATCCCATGGAACTATAAAAATCAGGAATGGGAGCCCATACAAACATGGTAGCTTTTGGTGGCACCACGGGCCAGCCTACATTTTTCAAACCTGAACACAAGACATCTCGCCTAGTTTCATATATAGAGATCGTCTCAGAAACACATTTCTGGTCACCTTCTAATGCTGCGATAGCTGCAACTTGTATCGGTGTAAACATTCCATAATCTAGGTAGGATTTAATTCGGGTTAGAGCACCTACCAGTTCATGATTTCCAGAGCAGAAGCCAACCCGCCACCCCGGCATATTATAACTTTTGGATAAACTAAAAAATTCAACAGACACATCCAACGCCCCGTCTACTTGTAAAATAGATGGAGCTCGATATCCATCATAACAAAGATCAGCATAAGCCAAATCATGAATCACCCATATTTTATGCTCTTTTGCCATAGAAACAATTCGAACAAAAAAATCAAGTTCTACGCATTGTGCCGTAGGATTCGAAGGGAAATTAATAACTAACATTTTTGGCTTCGGCCAGGTGGTGGCAATCGCTTTGTCTAATTCTAAAAAAAAGCTTTCTTCATTAACCATCGGAACATGTCGAATGTCTGCACCAGAAATAACAAAGCCATATGGATGAATCGGATAAGATGGATTTTGTACTAGAACAGCATCACCAGGACCAGTAGTAGCAAGTGCTAGATGAGCCAGGCCTTCTTTGGACCCAAGTGTCACTACAGTTTCGTATTCAGGATTAATTTCAACACCGTAACGAGTCACATACCAATCACTAATAGCGCGTCTAAGCCTAGGTATTCCTTTAGACTGAGAGTATCTATGAGTATCTGAACGACGAACGGTCTCTATAAGTTTTTCAACAATATGAATAGGAGTAGGCTGATCTGGATTGCCCATGCCAAAGTCAATGATATCTGCACCTTCCGCTCGCGCCTTTTGCTTAAGATCGCCAATAACTGAAAAGACATAGGGAGGTAAACGTTCTATACGTTGAAATTGGTCGTCCACAGAAACCTCTTTTTCACCAGAGTTAGCAGCGCAAAAAGCAGGGCAGCAAGCTTTTCTGATGGCTCATTTTAATCCTATAGCTATCATAAGATCATCAGCACTTCGATAGCCAGGGATCATCTTGCCTTCGCTCGTAATGATCGCAGGAGTCCCTCGAACACCTGCTTTTTGACCAAGAGCAAATTGTGCACTCACTGGATTGCCAGGACAAACATTGTCAGGATAAGACTGACCTGCTTTTAGTTTTGTTAATGTAAGTTGTCGATTCTCCGCACACCAAGCACTGGCTAACTTGCGATAGCCTTCTGATCCAACACCTGATCGAGGATAAGCTAAATATCTTACTTCGACTCCTTGCGAATTTAGTTCTGGAACTTCTCGATGTAATTTCTGACAGTAGAAGCATGTTATGTCGGTAAAAACAGTTATCGATGCTTTTATATTTTGATCGGGTGAAAAAATAATCATGTCTTCCGATTCAACCTGAGAGAGCAGGTCGAGCCGCTTAATATCACGCTTCTGTTCTGAAAGGTTCTCTACCCCCACTTTAGATACTGAGTAAATATCTCCTGAAAAGAAATAGCGTCCATCCGAAGTAGAGTAAATAATAGGTCCATCAGCTAACTGAACTTCAAAAATCCCAGGAATCATCGTGTCTGATATCATCTCAACTAAAAGACCTTGGCTAGGTAAGTTTAACGCATCACTAATGCGTTTCTTTCCTTCCGCATCCATTGCAAGAACTTTCTTTGCTCCAAAAACAAAGATGATTATTAACAGTGCGAGTCTAACTGCTCTAAAAAAATGACCCGTCATAAATATCTCCTTCATACTATATAATATATTTGACTATTAAAAAGACGACTATCCCCGAGGGTGATGTCTCGCATGCAATTCCTGCATCCTTTGTTTAGCGACATGAGTATAAATTTGTGTAGTAGTAAGATCACTATGTCCTAGTAACATTTGCAAGACTCTTAAATCCGCTCCATGATTCAGCAAGTGTGTGGCGAAAGCGTGTCTCACTCCATGTGGGGATAAACTATGTATGCCAGCTTTTTTTCCATGAAGCTTAATACGATGCCAAAATGCTTGACGAGTCATTTTTTTTCCACTCCTCGTGGGAAAGACAACGTCACATTGAGAGCCTCGAATAATTTCCTGTCGCGACTCCTCGAAATAGCGACTAAGCCAATCTAAAGCCACTTCGCCAATTGGCACCAATCTTTCTTTGCTGCCCTTCCCTAAAACTCTTACTACACCTTGATTCATATTAATCTCACCAAGTTCCAAATTTGTAAGTTCGGACACTCGAAGTCCACAGGCGTAAAGAAGTTCAAGCATAGTTCTGTCTCGAAAATGTAGTGTATCGCCTAAGTTTGGAGCTGAAAGGAGTTTCTCGACTTGTTCTTCAGAGATTACTTTTGGCAACGGACGACCTATTTTAGGACTGTCAATATTTGCAGTAGGGTCTATTTCTAAATCACCCGATCGGAGTAAAGATCTATAAAATCCTCTTACGCAAGATAAGAAACGCGAACTGGATCTAGGAGATTTTCCACGTTCCAACTGATATCCAATATAGTCCTGTATATGAGACCTTTGAGCGTCTTTAAGTCTTTTAACACCCTTAGTACTCAACCAGCATTCGAATTTTAGCAAATCAATTTGATAAGATTCGATCGTATTTTTGGTCAAACCTCTTTCTAGCCAAAGACCGTTGGCATATATTCTTATATCATCACTTAAATTTTCCGAACGGTTCAACGGCAGTGTTCTCCACGTTCTTTAAAAACAAGCATCATTGATGTGAACACGAAGATTTCACTCACAACAAAGGCAACACTTTAATATTTTTGAACTGCAATGGGTGACTTTCAGATTGAAGAGCTATATATCCACCGCTTAAATCAATCTTACCATCGTTGTGATGAGCAATGTTTCGCGCATCCAAAGACCAAGTATCTAACACTGGTGAAGAATATTGCAATACTAACTGTCCATTAACAAAGTGCCTGATAATATCATTTCCTCTTACCTCAAGTTCTAAAGCCACCCATTGATCTCCTGATAAACTTGAAGATAATGAATTAATACAATGCTGAGTTATCAAGCGGCTTCCAAGACTAACATGCGTTCCAGGAGTACATAAGTTTCCTGTGGAACGACGCTCATGCACTTTCGCTCCCAGTAATTGAACCTCGATAGAGACTGGAAATTTCTGCTCTATACCCATATTTTCAGGAGATTGAGCATGTATCATTACTCCACTATTTCGCCAAGCCCATTCCATATCTCTAGCCTCTGCTAGCTGTTCATCTATAAATCTATATTCAAGTTTAAGAATATAGTGGCCAAAAGAAAGATGATAAAAAAGATGGCCAAATGAGTCTTCCCAATTACTATAATTCTCATAATTTATTGAGATGCTTTTATCATGGACCCGAAAAGTCTTTCGAAGGTCTTGTCCTAAAGGTTCACCTTTTATTTTAACTTTCCAATCCTTAAGAGAAACACCATCAAAGAGCTCTAACCAAGATTCATTAGAAGACAATTTACTCGATGGAGGGCTGAGTATAGGGAGCTCATGGATCAAGGTGCTCTCGCGAATGTACCTAAAGTACAAAGTTATAAAGCTTAAAATCGCAATAAAAAGAATCGCTAGAAGAGCTCTAAAGAAGATCGATTTCATTCCCTCAGTCTAACGCATGAGCAAGTGCAAATTGGATCCTCTAGAAAAATATTACCAAAAAAACAGATCTAGCCTTGTTTATTGAATCTTTAGTTGGATAACTTTTCCTTTATCCTAGCCGATTTACCACTACGTTCCCGAAGATAATAGAGCTTAGCTTTTCTAACATCTCCGCGCCTTTTGACTTTTATATTTTCTATAAGTGGGCTGAAAGTTTGAAAGGTTCTTTCTACACCGATGCCATGTGAAATCTTCCGAACAGTAAAAGCTGAATTTAATCCACGGTTGCGCTTGGCAATTACCACACCTTCGAAGGCCTGCAAACGTTTTCTATTTCCTTCCTGCACTCGAACGCTCACAACTATCGTATCTCCAGGAGAAAACTTCGGCAATTCTTTATTCATTTGTTCCATTTCAAGTTCGGATATAATTTTACTTTTATTCATAGCACTACTCCAATTCAATTCATTGGGATTTTAGTTAATTACAAACTTTCTGCTATATATTCTTCTAGCAAATCGTATTCTTCATTGCTCATAGCCCGCCTTCTTATTAGGTCGGGCCTGCGCTTATTAGTTCTACCTAATGCCTGTTTGAGTCTCCATCTACGAATTTCTTCATGATTCCCGTTCAAAAGAACACTTGGAACCTTTTCTCCATCAAAGCATTCAGGTCTTGTGTATTGTGGATATTCTAAAAGATCTTCCACAAAAGATTCTTCTATCGCAGAACGCGAATGTCCCAAAACTCCTGGGATCTGACGCACAACTGCATCAATTACCGCAAGAGCTGCTATTTCACCACCACTTAACACAAAATCGCCTATGGATAGTTCTTCATCTATCTCCTGGCATATTAGTCTTTCATCTATCCCTTCATAACGCCCTGCTACTAGAATTAATTCATTCAACTTTGCATATTCTAGCGCTTTTTCATGATCAAATTTGACACCCTGGGCCGATAAGCAAACAACCGTGGGTTGACCTTTTATCTTTTGCCTAGCTTCCCTAATAGCACTCTTTAGAGGTTCAGGCCTCATCAACATTCCAGGTCCACCGCCGTAAGGTCTATCGTCCACCGAACCATGTTTATCGACCGCATATACTCTGGGATTAATACCCTCTACAGCTACCAAACCATCTTCTATAGCTTTCCCGGTTACACCAAAATCACTAATGCAGTCTAGCACTTTCGGGAAAAGACTGACCACCGCAATTCGCATACTAATACTCCATAAAGTTATTGAGGACTATGCATCAAGAAACCAGTCGATTTCAATAACGCCAGCAACCAGATCTATCCTCTTAACAATATCTCCTAATTTATAGGGTATTAGTCTTTCAACCAGATCTACACTTCCTTCGCAGGGTGAAACAACCAATACATCGTTGGCTCCTGTATCTAAAAGATGATCTACTATACCGATTAGAAGCAGCCTGTCGGAACAAATAGACCAGACCCGAAGACCAATTAACTGTCTCCAATAATAATCTCCTTCCCCTAACTCCGGAAGACTAGATGCATCAAGCAAAATTTCTTTCCCGCGAAATTGCTCAGCTCTCTCGCGATTATCCACTCCATTGATATGTGCTATCAAACCTTTCCCATGAATACGGCCACTATCAAAGATAAGCGGCTCAATTGAATTCTTATCTTTTATTAAAAGGCTTTTATAATCTAACAGATTTTCTTGCGGGTCAGTAAAAGATCGAATTTTTACCCACCCTTTTATTCCGTAGCATCCTCCAATCTTTCCGGCCGGCAAATATAATTCATCAGTTGGTTCATTTATTCCGACCATCCTGATTTATTCCTTAACTCGCTTTTGATTCCTTCATCAATTTAGCAACTCTAGGAGACACTTGCGCTCCCAAACTACACCAATGTTCGACTCTATCCATATCGACCCTAATACGCTCTTCCTTCCCGCGAGCAATGGGATTAAAGAACCCTACTCGCTCAATAAAGCGTCCATCTCGAGCCTTTCTACTATCAGTTACTGTGAAATGATAAAACGGCCTTTTCTTGGAACCACCTCGCGACAAACGAATTGTAACCATCCAAACCTCCCTCACTTGTAATTTCTAGCCATTTCAATTTGAAATCTAGAAATAAAATCAATATTTATCGTACAAAATTGTGGCGTATCATACGGAAAACACACGCATTTTAAAAGTGCAGAACTTAGGTAAAATCTTGGTGTTTCTTATTTTATGCAATAGAAATTGATCGGTTGCCTAACGATACGGTGGTATACCACCCGAACCACCCATACCTCCACCTGGAGGAGGAATATCACCAAGGCCTTGAAGCATTTTTTGAACGCCTCCCGCCTTAACCTTTTTCATCATTTTCTGCATCTGCTTATGCTGTTTTAGGAGGCGATTAAGATCCTGAACATTCGTGCCAGAACCCTGTGTAATTCGTCTTTTACGTGAACCTGAAATAAGATTTGGTTGACGCCGCTCACGAGGAGTCATGGAACATATAATTGCCTCCATTCGTGAAAAAAGAGCGTTATCAACATTCTTGCTCCCTAATTGTGCTAAATTTCCTGCCGCTGGAAGTTTATCCAACATCCCTGCTATACCTCCCAGTTTGTTCATTTGCTGAAGCTGATCGCGGAAATCTTCCAGATCAAAACTCTTTCCTTTTTTAAATTTTTTGGCTAGGCGTTCCGCCTTTTTTTTATCTACTTTATGCTCAACCTCTTCTATTAAGGAAAGCATGTCTCCCATCCCCAGAATACGAGAAGCAATTCGTTCAGGATAGAATGGATCAAGAGCTTCAATTTTTTCTCCTACACCAATGAACTTTATAGGTTTTCCAGTTATAAACCTTACGGACAAGGCAGCTCCACCGCGCGTATCAGAATCAGCCTTTGTTAAAACGACTCCAGTTAAGGGCAAGGCACCAGCAAAATCTCGAGCTGTGATCGCCGCATCTTGTCCTGTCATTGCGTCGACAATCAGTAGAGTTTCAACAGGAATTAGAATCTCATGCAATTCGGCAATTTCAGTCATCATTTTTTCGTCGATTGACAGTCTGCCAGCAGTATCTAATATAAGAACGTCATAGAAATTAGTCTTGGCATGATCGAGAGCTAATTTGGCAATATCTGACGGCCTTTGGCTTTGATCACTAGAGAAAAAATCCACCTTTATCTGCGATGCCAAAGCTTGAAGCTGGTCTATTGCTGCGGGACGATAAATATCAGCACTCGTCAACAATACTTTCTTTTTCTCATTATTCTTTAGCAAGTTAGCGAGCTTTGCCGCAGTAGTTGTTTTTCCAGCACCCTGAAGACCGGCCATTAAAATTACAGCCGGTGGTTGAACATTCAAATTCAACTGCTCGTTTGCCGCCCCCATCACAAGCTCTAATTCAGATTTAACTATTTTTAAGAAAGCTTGTCCTGGATTCAAACTCTCGCTAACCGCTTGCCCAAGTGACTTTAATTTCACTGAATCTATAAACTGTTGAATTACGGGAAGAGCCACGTCAGCCTCTAAAAGGGCTACGCGAACCTCTGCCAGCGTTTCACTAAGATTTTCTTCGGTCAATCTCGCTTTGCCCGACATTTTTCTGAGGCTAGAAGCTAATCGTTGTGTCAAATTATCAAACATAATTCCCCATGTTTCCTTCTTTAGCTATTGATTATGAACATGCAAATAGGTAAAAAGACTTTCATTATACTTCAGACGAGCACAAACTCGAAACTCATGACCTCTGTCTTGCCAGCTGTATTCGCCTCTCTCCTTTACTTGGGCGCCGGGGGAATGCAGCTAATGCAAATTTCCCAAAGTAAAAACATAAGAGTCAGAAGTGTGTCTATTCTCGGCAGTATCGCATTAGTTTGTCACGCAATGGTTGTTTGGCAAACAATTTATGTTGATGGTCAATTTAACCTTGGTTTTTATAAGACATGGGCTCTTATCTTTTTTGTTATCAATCTTTCAGGAATCATACTTTCTCGGTATCGACCCATTAAAAATCTACTAATAATTTTATTCCCGCTTTCAGGAATTGCAGTTTTGGTGTCTGCGTTTGGGCCGAATACTTTAATTACTGATGGAACTTATGGAATTGGATTGGCTATACACATTGGTAGCTCTATATTAGCTTACTCGATACTAACAATAGCAGCAGCTCAAGCAGCAGTTCTCGCAATTCAAGATCACCATCTGAAAAATAGAATCACAAGCAAGCTAGTGCGAGTAATGCCGCCTCTACAATTAATGGAGGCCACTCTTTTTGAATTAATCTGGATTGGCGTAGTGATGCTTACGCTGGCAATATCGACTGGGATCGTTTTTATGGAAGATATCTTTTCTCAGCATCTCGTGCACAAGACAGTTTTGTCTGTGTTCGCTTGGTTAATCTTTTCTATCTTACTATTGGGAAGGCATCAACTAGGCTGGCGAAGTTTAACGGCTGTACGATTCACAATTACTGGCTTTTGCCTGCTTATTTTAGCTTTTTTTGGCTCTAAATTGGTACTGGAGCTAGTTCTTCAGCCATTGTAATTTAATCCAATTTTTTTGAGCTAAAAAGGTTGTACCCGGAACATATTTTGTTCAACATTGACGTAATTTGATCGAAAGGAGTGAATACAGAAGTTGAATGAAGCACCCTTGGGGCTGCTCTTCGCCTCTCTTGCATTGTTAATTCTTATCTCAGCTTTCTTTTCTAGCTCAGAGACAGGAATGATGTCGCTTAATAGATATAGGCTGAAACATCTTAAGAACCAGCAGCACAAGGGCGCCATTAGAGCGGGGAAACTTTTAGAAAAACCTGATCGCCTTATCACCGTAATACTGACCGGAAACAATCTAGTCAATATAGCAGCTTCAGCAATTGCGACAGTTATCGCAATCCGTCTCTACGGCGATGCAGGAATAATTCTTGCCACAATTATACTTACATTAATTGTCCTGATTTTTGCAGAAATTACCCCTAAAACAATTGCTGCACTGCAGCCAGAAAAAGTAGCTTTTCCAGCTAGCGTTATTTTGCTTCCTCTTTTGCGCCTTATGCGTCCATTAGTATCGTCTGTAAACTTAGTAACTAATCAATTACTCAAGTTGCTTGGTTTCGATCCTGAAAAACAAGGGGAAGAAGAAGTCTCTACGGCAGAACTTAGAACTATTGTAACCGAAGCTGGAACTCTAATATCTCCAAGACATCGAGGCATGCTTGTCAACATATTGGATTTAGAAGAAGTGTCAGTAAATGACATTATGGTGCCTCGGAATGAAGTTTGTGGGATTGATCTCGATGACTCTGATGATGAAATCATGAATTGTCTGCAAACGAGTGCACATACTCTTATGCCGGTATGGAAAAAAGATTTATCTAATATTCTAGGTGTACTCCACCTTCGCAATCTTTCACGCGTTATAAATCATGGTGGGTTAGATCGAGCTGGTCTAGAGACTGAAATGGTTAGACCTTACTTTATCCCAGAGGGCACCCCTCTTCATACTCAGCTAATGGAATTTCAAAGAAAAAAAGTACCCCTAGCATTTGTTGTTGACGAATATGGAGATGTGATGGGGTTAGTCGCCTTGGAAGATATTCTTGAAGAAATTGTCGGCGAATTTACCTCAAATCTAGAAAGCAGTGATCATCATATCTTTCGTCAAAGAGACGGTAGCGTAATAATCGATGGGGGAACGAATATACGAGATATTAATAGACAATTGGATTGGAACCTATCTACCGACGGCCCTAAAACGATTAGTGGCTTACTCCTAGAATATTTAGAATCGTTCCCAGATGCCAACCTGTCGTTATCTATAGAAAATTATCAATTCGAAATTCTCGAACTTCATGGCAACGTCATAAAAAGCACTAGGGGGCGAAAAATCGAGATCAAAGAATAAATTCCTTTTATAAACTCCTCTCCTCCAAATGCTCATTGTACAGACCTGCATTTTTAACGTAATGCGCGGAATTTTGAGTCAGAGCTTCTCGTTCATTTTGGCTTAAGGTGCGTCTCACTTTTGCTGGAGAACCCATGACAAGACTTCCCTCTGGAATCTCAGCTCCTTCCGTTACCAATGAATTTGCGCCAATCAAGCAACCGTCTCCAATTTTCGCACCATTAAGAATTACAGTGTTTATACCTATTAGTGAATCGTTTCCAATCTTACAACCGTGTAACATCGCATTATGTCCAACCGTGACATTTTTCCCGACGATCAATGGAAAACCTGGATCTGCATGCATTACAGTCCCATCCTGAATATTACTACCTTCACCGACCTGTATACTCTCCGCGTCTCCGCGCAAAACACAGCTAAACCAGACACTAGTATTTGCCATTAACGTAACATCTCCAATAATTGCGGCAGTTGGCGCTACAAAATGGCCCTCTCCAACAAAGGAGACCTTTTTCTCTCCTAGATTATAAATCACTATATCCATCCTCTAATCGAAAGTTTGGTGACTACATATTAATAATACAGCTCTAGTAAATGAAATTAGAAATTAGTATAAGAGCTTACTGTTTAATTTAATCAAATTCCAAACAAAGCCTAACGAGATCCCATGCTGGATTTTCATAAGGATGTGCAGACTTTAATACTTTAACTGCGTCAGAAATAACATGATCTTCACACACCATCTCTACATGATATTCGTCAAGCAGGCTTAATTTTTCCTCTTTACCTATTGTTGGTTGACTTCTTGGCAACGGACGAAACTGACTTTTCTCTAGCGTTTGCCAACAACATAGATCATAGTTCCCAGAATATCCTGCACCTACTTCAAATAATGCAGATTTTACTTTTTCTAGTGCTTGTTCTGGGACATAGAATCCTAACTTATACATCTTTTGAACTCATCTGTTGTGCATAAAATCCATTTGCAAAGTCTTCAAGAGTCTCATTGCAAATCGCAGTACGTATTCTTTGCATGTGCTCCTGATAAAAATGTACATTGTGTATAGTGTTCAGAGTAGAACCTAGAATCTCATTACATTTGTCCAAGTGATGGAGATAACCCCTGCTAAAGTTCGCACAGGTATAACAAGAACAATCTGCATCGACTGCTATATCGCTATCTTTATGCCTGGCATTTCGAAGTTTCAGATCCCCCCGAGAGGTAAATAAATATCCATTCCGAGCATTTCGAGTGGGTAGCACACAATCAAACATGTCCACACCAAGCTTAACTGCCTCTAGCAGATCAGATGGAGTTCCAACACCCATCAGGTATCTTGGTTGATCCACAGGTAGCTGAGATATTACGTGTTCCAGTATTTCGAATAACTCGCTATTGCTCTCGCCGACGGACAAGCCACCTATGGCATATCCATCAAAACCTATATCCTGTATCTTGGACAATGAAATATCGCGCAACTTAGGAAACATGCCGCCCTGAACTATCCCAAAAAGAGCTGCTGAACTTTCTCCGTGCGCAATTTTACTTCTTTCAGCCCACCTCGCTGATAAGTACATTGATCTTTCTGCAATTTCAAAGGTAGCCGGATATGGTGTGCAATCATCGAATATCATTACCAAATCACTACCAAGTGCCGATTGGATTTTAATAGATTCTTCTGGCCCAAGAAAGACCTTATCACCATTAACAGGGGAGCTAAACGTAACTCCCTCCTCCGAAATGCTGCGCATCTTACCTAAACTAAATACTTGAAAGCCACCAGAATCAGTTAAAATAGGCCTATCCCATCCCATAAAATTGTGGAGACCGCCACTAGCCTCAATTATTTCAAGACCTGGCCTTAAACTAAGATGAAAGGTATTTCCCAAGATAATTTCAGAACCTGTCTCCAATATTTGATGTGGGGTCATCCCCTTAACTGATCCATATGTGCCTACGGGCATAAATGCGGGCGTCTGAACGTTTCCTCGAGAAAAATTAAGCTCGCCTTTCCTAGTATTTTTATCATTTTTGGATAAATGGAAAAATTTACTGTCTGATTCTTCCATTAAGAATCATCCCAACTGGATCGTCCTATAAACATTGCATCTCCATAACTAAAAAATCGATATCGATTTAAGATAGCCTCATAGTAAGCATCTAGAACCTTTTCTCTCCCTGCGAATGCACTCACCAGCATTAGCAAGGTTGAGCGAGGCAAATGAAAGTTGGTTAGCAAGGCATCGACACACCGAAAAACATATCCAGGATAAATAAATATTTCGCTCTCTCCAGTAAATCCACTCTCTAGATTATCGAAGTTTACCGTCTCTAATGCGCGAACAGCAGTAGTTCCAATTGCAATAACTCTTCCACCACGTTTTTTTGTTTCGTGAACCTCATAAGACACACTCTCGTCAATATGAATCTTCTCCATATGCATTACGTGATCATTAGGACGCTCTACTCTAACTGGTTGAAACGTTCCGCTACCCACATGGAGAGTTATTTCAGTCATGCGTACGCTACTATTTTTAATCTTATTCAGTAAGTCTTTTGTAAAGTGCAATCCCGCTGTCGGCGCCGCAATGGCGCCATCGACCTTTGCAAATACTGTTTGATATCGATCACTATCGCTAATTTCGCTGTCACGATCTATATATGGAGGAAGAGGGACGTGGCCTACCTGATCCATTACCTCTGTTACGGTGGCGCCACCAACCACTTTAAGGATAAACAATCCTTGATCTTCACCTTCGACTAGAAGTTTGTACCCGCTACTAGGGCCATCTTTTCTAATATCTAGATCAAAAATACTATTTATCTTGTTGGGTCTGCTGCTATTGAGGTGAGCTAAGATTCGACTTCTATCTAACACTCTCTCTAGCAAGATTTCAACCCTACCTCCTGTAATTTTCTTTGCCCACAGTCTGGCTGGGATAACCCGCGTGTTATTAAAAACCAAAAGATCATCAGGACATAGTAGTGATGGAAAGTCTGAAAACGAAAGATGCTCAATACCAGATTTCCTGGCATTGAGACTTAAAAGTCTACTGTCCCCTCGAACTGCTGGCGGTCTCTGAGCAATAAGATCCGTGGGAAGCGAATAATCAAAGTCACTAGTCTTCATTTTGAGCAACATGACTTAACAAATTAACTTACTAGAATTATAGACTCCACTTAAGATTGAGCAAAAGTCTAGCATTTAATTGTGAAAAGACAGTCAGCGAACTAGATTAGTCCGTACTTTCTTCTAAACCTTTATCATCTGCTTTAGGATCTGGCTCTTCAACTGCCACCTCCGATTGCTCCTCATCTGCAGAAGAATCATCGGATACGACGCCATCACTATTGACAATTTGCTCCTCTTCAGTTTGCTCAGCATCTGAGCTCACTTCTACTTTTTCCTCACGGAGGGCAGCATTAATAAGTCCCTCTTCTATAAGAATGCGAGTTTTTTCAATACCATTAATGTAGTTCTTAGCTAAATCTTTGACGGCATATCTATTATCGTTGCGATGAAAAATAGTATATGTTTCGGTTTTCTTAACGACTTTCATTTTCATTATCTTTTCTCCTTAGATACTCAGAATAAGTGACCACTAATTAATCTCAAGATAAATTAAGATTCCCAGATCCGAGTTTACAGTTAAATAAGGATTTAGTTAAAGTGAATTCTTTCGGCCACTAATAACATTGCTATAATTGCTCTCCCAGATGATAATTAGATTGCTGTGCCGGAGTGGTGGAAT
>JAQWLX010000053.1 GCA_029247075.1 Halieaceae bacterium
GGGAATCCACGAACCTCTGCATAGGCGCGAGCTCGCACACTAATGCAGCTGCCTAAGCTATGATAGTTATAGGGGGACTTAGCGTAAGTGAGTCCTAATGCATAATGGTGCATATGCAAGACATACATTTTGCATGCTGTATCTATAGAATTGTCATTGGAGGGCATATGGGAAAATGGCCAGCATATGGCTTTGCAAGTGGGTTTGATTTTTTCTATTCGTTCAAAGTAATCAGCAGGTAAAATCGCGTCCGCGTCTGTGGATAAGAGCCAATCGCTTTCTATATTACCGGCAGCATGCCAAGCCAATGCAAGGTCAAAACCAATTTTTCGTGCCAGTCCCACGTTACATTCTACCTGACCTCCAAATATTTGTTCATGGTCGATTGCTAAAATATCCACACCACCTTTTAGAGCTTTTATTTCAACGTTGTTATCATTTTTAAAAAGTTCTTCAAGATTATTAATGAAGTTCCTAAGTTCCTGATTGCTATCTTCTTTTTGATCCCATGAAGGCTTATTTATAACAAGTATGACTAGCAGATTTCCTGAGGGTTCTGGCAGAGATTCAAGAGTGTTAAACAAATATTTCGACTCTCGGTATGCTGGAATAACAAGTGCATAATGCCATTTCAGATTGGTCGGCGCCTCTAAGTTTAAAGACTCTGAAAAATTGCAGAGATATTTTTTAATCGCATTCTTTGGAATCAATGGAGTGCTGCACGAATGGGAAGCTCGGACACCACCTTTGCTTCAATGTTTAGAATCTGGTTCCACCTTAGTTCTATAACAGAACTATCAAAATATTCTTTTGCTAAATCTAAAAATAACCTGTAATGCCTTGCTTCAGATTTAGCCAACGACTGGTAGAAATTTTTCAATGGTGGTATTTCAATTGCGTCAGCAATTAAGGAAAAACGCTCAGCGCCACGAGCCTCGATCACACTTGCTGTGAGCAGTCTATCTAGCAGATAGGTGTCTGTTTCTTTTCGAATCACTTGTCGAAGGCCGAGCACATATAGATCTTTAGTATCTGGTGCTGTGACTAAGCCTCGCGAATGTATCCATCGTAAAACTTCTCTATAGTGAGTTAGTTCTTCGATAGCTAAATCAGCCATTTTAGTTACAAGTAGTATTCGGTCGGGATAATGGGATAGCATAGATATTGCCATCCCAGATGCTTTTTTTTCTGCAGCAGCATGATCTTGAAGAAAACTGTCAAAGTCCCTCAACACTGCTTGAAGCCAGCTTGGATTGGTTTCGATCAATAGAGGTGTTTCTTCCATCGTGCTTTCTCGATGATAGTTGATTTCGCATTGAACTTTATGCGCTTAAACAATACAAGTGATCAGCGAAATTGCCTATCGGCTTGTGCTAGAATTTCTTGAGTTACAATCTAAAAAATTAAATTACAGTGATTTGGTTATGATAATTCGACCTAGAGTACGAGGATTTTTGTGCACAACTTCACATCCTTTAGGATGTGAAGAAAATGTTCGACGTCAAATAGAATACGTTAAGGCCAAAGATAAAATAACAGGCGGAGCAGCACGCGTCTTGGTGATAGGTGCTTCTACCGGTTATGGTCTTGCCTCGCGTATAGCAGCCGCTTATGGATGTGGAGCCTCCACACTAGGTGTGTTTTTTGAAAAATCTGGTAGCGAGAAAAAAACCGGGAGTGCTGGTTGGTATAATTCAGCGGCATTTCATCGATTTGCTGATACCGATGGTCTTTATGCTCGCAGCATTAATGGTGATGCTTTCAGCGAAGAGGTAAAGCTTGAGACGATAGATGCTATCTCTAAGGACCTTGGTCAGGTAGACCTAGTTGTTTATAGTCTTGCAGCGCCTCGTCGACTTCATCCAGTTGATGGAGAAATATATAGCTCTACTCTAAAACCCATCGGGTCTTCAACTACTCAGAAGGGAATTAATACGGATAAAGAGGAAATACAAGATTATTACTTGGAGGCCGCCACACAAGAGGAAATTGACCATACAGTAATGGTTATGGGTGGTGAAGATTGGCAGATGTGGATGGAATGTCTAGATTCGGCAGGCGTTTTGGCAACTGGAGCAAAAACAACGGCGTATACTTATATCGGCGAGAAGATTACTTGGGATATTTACTGGCGTGGAACTATTGGCGCTGCAAAAAAAGATCTCGATAGCAAAGTCCTGCAGATACGTGAAAGATTTTCTCATCTCGATTTGGATGCCAGAGTTTCAGTTCTAAAGGCTGTAGTAACTCAGGCCAGCGCTGCCATTCCGGCCATGCCTATTTATCTTGCCATTTTGTTCAAAGTGATGAAATCAAGAGGTTCCCATGAGGGGTGCATCGAGCAGATTGATAGACTTTTTCGCAGCTCTCTCTATGGTGAACATCCGTTGATAGATGACGAGGGTCGGCTGCGAGTAGATGAGAGAGAATTAGATTCTGAAGTCCAAAGAGAGGTTGCGACTATATGGGAGAATATCTCCACTGAAAACCTCCACGAATTGTCTGATTTTATCGGTTATCGAAGGGAATTTATGCAGTTATTTGGTTTCGAGGTGGATGGTGTGGATTACGAGGCTGATATTAATCCACAGGTTTCGATTCATGGGCTTGAGATTTGAGTTTTTGCTATGCCTATTTACGGTGACCCTGAGAGATTGACTTCTTTGGTAAGAAGGATCATCGCACCTAATCCTGGACCGATGACAGGTGATGGTACGAATACCTATCTGGTAGGCGAGCATGAGTTAGCGGTTATAGATCCTGGCCCTGATATACCAGAGCATATCGATGCGTTGTTAAAATCAGGACAAGAGCGGATACGTTGGATACTTTGCACACATACTCATCCTGATCATTCTCCAGCCGCCGCTATATTGAAAGAGAAAACTGGTGCGAAAGTTGTTGGCGCATTTGCAAATGACGGCCTTCATCAAGATACAAGTTTCTCTCCAGATCTAGAAATTAACGATGATGAGATTATTCATGGCGATGATTGGGATCTGCGTGCTATCTGGACTCCTGGCCATGTTAGCAACCATTACTGCTATTTGTTGGAGCAGCAAGGAATAGTTTTTGCCGGCGATCATATAATGAATGGGTCGACCGTGGTCATTGTGCCTCCCGGTGGTGACATGACTGATTATATCAATTCACTCAGGCGCATACTCGATTATGAGATTAAATATATAGCACCGGGGCACGGAGATTTAATACCTGACTGTAGAGCAGAAGTTGAGAAGTTGGTTGCGCATCGACTTGGCAGAGAGAGAAAGGTATTAGCCGGACTAAAGAGCATCTCACCTGCGAACCTTGATGAACTTGTAGTGATCGTTTATTCCGACGTAGACTCATCACTCCACGAATGGGCAAAATTGTCGATGACCGCTCATTTGATTAAACTTGAGCGAGAAGGACATGTCTTTATAGACAAAGAAGATCGCTGGGTTTTTAAGCGTTAGTTGATAGTGCTGTGATACGCTGTTTTTCACTTTCAATATTATTCAGGAGACAATAGATGAATGGTTTAATGATGGATGTCCCGCTAACCGTGACTTCGATAATGCGTCATGCAGAACGGTTTGCTGGCAAGACAGAAATAGTCTCCGTCAGTAACGACAATCCTCGATACAAATATACTTATGCGGAAGCTTTTCGGCGTGCAAGATGTTTGGCAAATGCTTTTGATGGCTGGAAGCTGACTAAAGGAGACCGGGTTGCGACCTTAGCGTGGAATGATCATCGTCACCTCGAAACCTACTATGCCTCCTCATGTGCGGGATTCGTGTGTCACACCATTAATCCTCGCCTCTTTCCAGAGCAGATTATTTATATAATTAACCATGCTGCTGATTCCTACGTTTTCTTGGATCCTGACTTTTTTGGCTTGATAGAGAGTATTGCAGATCAATGTCAGAATGTTAAAGGATGGGTGGTTATGACCAGTTCAGAGCTCATGCCTGAGACAGGCGTCAGTAATGTGCTTTGCTACGAGACACTTGTAGAGGAAAATAGCGATAAGTTCTGCTGGCCCGAATTAGACGAAGATTTGGCTTGTGCTCTTTGCTATACCTCTGGAACCACCGGCAACCCTAAAGGTGTGCTTTATAGTCATAGATCGACGGTTTTGCATACCTATGGAGCTTTGATGCCGGACGCTTTGAATATTTCTTCATCTGATGTTGTTTTGCCTATTGTGCCAATGTTCCATGTTAACGCCTGGGGTACTCCCTATTGCTGTCCAGCGGTTGGGGCCAAGATGGTAATGCCTGGTAATAAGATGGGTGATGGGCCTACTTTGGCAGCGCTTATAAATGAAGAGAAAGTTACTACTTCAGCTGGTGTTCCTACGGTTTGGCTTAATTTGCTCAACCATCTTAGAACCAGCGGAGAGACAGTTGATAGTCTCGAGCGTGTTACCGTCGGTGGTTCTGCCTGCCCGTTGTCCATAATGGAAGAATTCGATAGCTATGGTGTTGATACTCGACACGCCTGGGGTATGACGGAAATGAGTCCTCTTGGGACTTCTAATCCGACGGGCGCACATAGAGAGCAATATAGTCCAGATACTTTTGCGGCACTTCGAACTAATGTAGGTCGACCGATTTATGGCGTTGATGTAAAAATCGTAGATGATGATGGAATAGAGCTGCCTTGGGATGGAGAGGTATTTGGCGCGCTAAAAGTTAGAGGGCCTTGGATCTGTTCAGGGTATTATGAGGTCGCAAACTCTGAGGCGCATTCGGAAGAAGGTTGGTTTGAAACAGGAGATGTGGCAACCATAGATGCCCAAGGTTTTGTCGCTATCACCGATCGAACAAAAGATGTTATTAAATCTGGAGGGGAATGGATATCATCAATTGAAGTTGAAAATTGCGCTACTGGGCATCCTCAGGTTGTAGAGGCGGCAGTGATTGGGCGGCCACATCCAAAATGGGGAGAGCGCCCACTTTTAGTAGTAGTCACCTTAGGAGAAGGCGAAGAATTACCCGTAGCGGAATTGAAGTCCTATTTTGAAGGTAAGATAGCCAAGTGGTGGATTCCAGATGATGTCAAGTTTGTTGCCGAAATACCTCACACCGCAACAGGTAAGATTCAGAAAACAAAGTTAAGAGATATCTTTAAAGATTATGTCTTTCCCGAATAAAGAGAATCAATAAGCCTAAGCATTTGATGAACTCATGATTAGTACTTTGATTGCTTCAGAAAACAGAATTCGACCCTATGTGGCCTGGAAGTCAGTTAAGCGATTGATTTCTGATCCTGCTAGAACAGAAGAAGTTTTTATCATTATTGATGCCTTAAAGGGTAAGAGCGTTTCGCGAGCAGTGGATCGATTATCTCATGGTGAAGAAGGCAGAGCCCTTTTACTTGAAAAGCCTAGCATAGTTAATGAATTAGGTAACCTTGAGTTCTCTTTGAGTGATTCGCTTGGTTCGTTTTATACAGAATTTATTCATTCCGAATCAATTAGTGCTCAAGAGCTAATAAATGAAAGCGAAGTTAGCACTTACATAAGATATAAAACTCTGGATGAGAAATGGATGGGTGAGCGTCTGCGAGATATCCACGACTTGTTCCATGTGGTCACGCGTTACGGTAGAGATGAGCTAGGCGAATTATGCTTACTTGCCTTTAGCAATACGCTGCATTTTAATCGAGGTATTGCCTTGGTTCTTTTCATGGGCAGGCGGCAATATAGGCGTGATCACCCTCAGCTTCCTATTGATGCGTGTCTTGATGAGGCGAAGGCACTCGCTAAAAATAGCGCTTGGTTGCCGGGTGTTTGGTGGGAGAAAAAGTTGCATTTGCCTATTGATCAGGTGCGGGATGGCCTTGGGCTAGCCGACCCTTCCATCTATTTCAAGACGCGTTCAAAAATAGAGAAAGGTGTGTATGGGTGAGGTCTATTCTCTTTGTCTTGCTCAGTATTTTTCTTAGATATTAGTTGAGTGTTATCGAGTAATTTAAATGGATATTGATCCGTCAGAAGCTAATACGATTCCAGAGCTTTCTAGGCTTGCGGCAAAAGCCTATGGTAATCGATCCGTGTTGGTTGATCAGGGCATCAGCTTGAGCTTTATGGAGCTTGATGCAGCAAGAATTAAAGGAGCACAAGCACTGATTGCTAGCGGTATTGGAACGGGTGATGCTGTTGGTATTTGGGCTCCCAACATAATAAATTGGATCGTAGCTTCTCTAGCGATTCAGACCGTCGGTGCGCTTTTGGTTCCTATGAATACAAGACTAAAAGGTTCTGAGGCGGCATTTATTTTGAACCATGCTGGGATCAAATTATTATTTACTGTTAAGGAATTTTTAGGAATCGACTACCAACAGTTAATCAGTGATGAAGAAATTCCGACTCTCCGAGAGATAATTTACTTAGATGAGAGAGACTCGAAACCCAGTTCCTGGGAGCAGTTCTTAAAAGGAGGTTCGACAGTTTCTATTGAGGCATTAGAGCAATGCGAGCATGCTTTAACCGCCGAAAGTCCCCTAGATATAATGTTTACTTCTGGAACTACCGGGCGTCCAAAAGGAGTGGTGACGACCCATGGTCAAACGTTACGCACGTTCGCGACTTGGAGTAGGACTGTTGGACTAACTAAAAAAGATCGTTATCTGATCATTAACCCTTTTTTTCATTCTTTCGGATATAAAGCCGGTTGGTTAGCTTGTTTGATGCGTGGTTCTCTTATTCTACCAGCACGCAGCTTTGATATTTCGTCAGTAATTGAAAAAATCGTATCCGAAAAGATTACCGTTCTTCCTGGCCCACCTACTATCTATTACTCGTTGCTAGAAAGTTCTTTCAGAAATGGACGAGATCTTTCTAGTCTTAGACTTGCGGTAACGGGAGCCGCTCCTGTTCCGCCAGAACTCATAAGAAAGATGAAAGCAGAGCTTGGGTTTGATGTTGTTTTAACAGCCTATGGTTTGACCGAGACTTGTGGTGTCGTGTCGATCTGTCGCGAAGGTGATTCTCCAGAATTAATATCTAGGTCCTCTGGTTGTGCGATGCCCGGTGTAGAGATCAAATGTGTTGATTCTCATGGACTGCCTGTGGCTCCCGGACTTCCAGGTGAAGTTTGGTGTCGAGGGTTCAATGTTATGAAAGGTTATTTAAATGACGCTCAGTCAACTAAGGAGACCATCACATCTGATGGCTGGCTTAAGACAGGGGACATAGGTGTTCTTGGGGAAGATGGATATTTACAAATTACTGATCGTTTGAAAGATATGTTTATCGTAGGTGGATTTAATTGTTATCCAGCGGAAATTGAGTCCCAGCTATGTGAGTTCCCAGGGGTTAGCAGGGCAGCAGTGATTGGAGTTCCAGATGAACGATTGGGTGAGGTTGCCTTTGCTTTTGTTGTCGCAGATTCCAATGCGTCTTTAGACACAGAAGCAATCTTGGCGTGGTCTGGGGAAAATATGGCCAACTACAAGATCCCGAGAAAGATAGAAATTGTTGAAGATCTTCCTGTTAATGCGAGTGGCAAGGTACTAAAAAATCGGCTTCGAGCTATATGTTCAGATTTTCTAGGATAAACTGTGTTTCTTACAAATACCTGTTGCATTCTGCGAATGGATTTCATAGATGAAGGAGTGTTTCAATCCTAGTGAAAATGGTAGTAGGAATTGAGGATTCATCTAAAATGCAAAATTATTATATTCTCCAGTCAGATTCGAAGAAAAAAAGGATCTTTGAATGAATAAAGTAAAAAGTGCTAAAGAAGCGATTGGCCAGCTTGAAGATGGTATGACGATAGGTATTGGTGGCTGGGGTCCCAGGCGAAAGCCGATGGCATTAGTTCGAGAAATCCTTCGTACAAATTTAAATGATCTAACCTTGCTCTCATATGGTGGTGCAGATGTCGGTATGCTTTGCGCGGCTGGGCGCGTTTCCAAGCTTATTTTTGCATTTGTTTCGTTGGATTTTATTCCGTTAGAGCCTTTCTTTCGTCAGGTAAGACAAAGCGGTAAGCTGGATGTACTTG
The DNA here is from genome assembly GCA_029247075.1 of Halieaceae bacterium. Classification (GTDB taxonomy): domain Bacteria; phylum Pseudomonadota; class Gammaproteobacteria; order Pseudomonadales; family Halieaceae; genus CABYJX01. The sequence continues at coordinate 8,001 of JAQWLX010000053.1, forward strand.
AGATAGATGAAGGTATGATGCTCCAGGGCCTTCGTGCGGCTGCCTGGAGAATCCCGTTTATTCCGACAGCGGTAGGGTTGGGTACGGATATAGTCGAAAAAACTTCAGAAATCAAAATTATAAACAGCCCATATGATGATAAAGAATGGGTTGCGATGCCTGCGCTAGAGCTTGATGCCGCCTTGATTCATGTTGATCACGCGGATTGCAGGGGAGTATGTCAGATCAGTGGGCCAGATCACTACATGGATGATTGGTTCGCCCGCGCGGCTCAAAACACGATCGTATCCTGTGATGAACTAGTACCTGAGAGCTTCTTTAATGATGAAAATGCTGCACGGAAGGTGTTTTGGGAGCGGGCGGTCACTGACTCAGTTGTTTTAATTGAAGGTGGTGCGCACCCCAGTTCCTGTGCACCATTATATGGCTTTGATTCGGAACATTTTCGGTCTTATGCAGGGTTTGCGAAAACAGACGGAATAAAAGGCTATCTGGAAGCTTACTTGGGTAAGGACGAGAATGATTACCAAAGTAAGGTTGGCGGATTGCAGGCCATACGTAATTTGCCCTTGCCGGTTTATTAGGAGCGTTTTATGGGTATTAAATTTACCTTGGCTGAACTTTGTATTGCATCTGCCAGTGAAGCCTTTGAAGAAGATGGGGAGTCTTTGGCGACTGGTATAGGAATTATTCCTCGTTTGGCGGCTAGCCTTGCAATGAAGACGTGCAACAGAGATTTAATGATGACCGACTCGGAAAGCTTTATGTTATCTGAGCCCAATCCAATAGGACCTCGCGACGCAAATTTTATTCAGGCGAATGAAAATTGGATGGGATTTTCAAGAATTTTTGATAATATATGGAATGGTAGGCGTCATGCTATGGTTGGCCCATCACAAATAGATCGCTTTGGGCAGACAAATATCTCAGCACTAGGTGAAGATTATCGACAACCGAAGGTAATGATGCTCGGTTCGCGAGGTTTTCCTGGAAACTCTATTTCTCATCGAAATAGCTTCTTCTGTCCTGCGCATACGAAAAGAGTATTTGTCACCGGCGAATGTGACTTCGTTTCCTCGGTAGGCTATAACCCCTCTCGTTTGCCTCGTGGACACTCTTTAGAGGAAATCGATATTCATCGTATTGTTACTAATCTCTGTGTCATGGACTTTGGCGGACCAGATTATCAACCGAGATTAAGGTCTTTGCACCCAGGGGTAAGCCTCGAGACGGTTATTGAAAATACCGGTTTCGAACTTTTTGTACCAGATTCTTTGCCAGAGACAATTGTTCCTACAGGTTTACAGCTAGATATTATCGCTTCGTTAGATCCGCATAATCTGCGTGCTTCCCAAATTAAGGATGATCTTCGAGGGAGTGCTAATTAGGTGCTCGAAACTCGGCTAACTAAACTATTGGGATGTCAATATCCGATCGTTCAAACAGCAATGGGTTGGGTTGCTGATCCTAAGTTAGTTAGCGCGAGCTGCAATGCTGGTGCTATCGGATTTCTCGCTGGAGCGACTATTCCTGCGGATAAGGTAGAAGCGAATATTCAGGAGTTGAAGTCATTAACAGATCGTCCATTTGGTATAAATTTTCACATGTACCAGGCCAATGCAGAAGACATAGTTGACTTAGTGGTGAGCTATAAGGTTGCAGCAGTCAGTTACTCACGATCTCCTGGTAAAGATATGATAAGGCGACTTAAAAAGGCTGACGTAGTGTGTATGCCTACCGTGGGTTTGCCTAAGCATGCTTTAAAGGCGGTTGAACTTGGTGCAGATGCAGTGACTATTCAAGGGGCAGAAGGAGGAGGGCATACTGGAGCAATTCCGACCACGCTTTTGTTGCCAACAGTGGTTGATTTGGTTGGTAAGGATGTGCCGGTAATTGCTGCAGGTGGGTTTCGTGATGGTCGTGGATTGGTTTCTGCTTTGGCTAATGGAGCAGATGGCATAGCAATGGGAACTCGATTTATGATGACAAAAGATAGTCCGACGCCGCACGAAACTTTGGATAGATACTTAAGCTGTGATAATCCCGCTGAGATTGTTGTATCCCGAGCCATTGATGGAATTCCTCAGCGTATGATTTTAAATGAGATGCTTTCAGCACTTGAGGAAGCTGGAATATTTAAAAAGTGGGTTATTGCGATCAAAAGTGGTTTGGCTTATCGAAAGTTTACTGGTCTTACCGTTATGGAAGTATTTCGATCTGCTCTAAAAATGAACTTAGAAAGTGACTTGACGGTTGTTCAATCTATCATGGCCGCAAATGCGCCCATGATTATTCAGAGAGCCATGGTTGATGGTGATCCGGCTAATGGTGTTCTACCTAGCGGTCAGGTGGCGGGAGTAATTGATCAATTATTAAGCTGCGAGGACCTGGTTAAAGGAATTGTATCTGAGGCGGAGCAGATACTTGCGGAATTTGCTCTTAGAGCATCATCTGGATAAAGGAGAGCGTAGATTTTATGGCGAAACCATTTAAAACAACAATTTCAGACGGTATCGCTGAAATGATTTTAGAGCAACCACCAGTAAATGCATTTAATTGCCAAGGATGGTTGTCCATTGCGAATGAGATTTCCGATCTAGGAAATAATCAGGAAGTTCGTGTAATTGTGATTGGTGCTTCGGGTAAGGGTTTTTGCGCTGGAGTAGATATCAAAGAATTGGCGGAAGACCCCAGTCTAATTGTCGAGGTTAACAGGGGTAATTATGAGACATTTGAGGCCATTCACAGAAATTCGAAACCAGTAATCCTTGCACTTCATGGTTATGTGCTCGGAGGCGGGATCGGTATGGCCGGAGCGAGTGATATTTTAGTTGCTTCGGAGTGCACGCGATTTGGGTTGCCGGAGATAGATCGCGGGGCAATGGGAGGAGGCGCTCATCTTCAAAGAATGTTTTCGGTTCAAAAGGTTCGTTATATGTATTTTACAGGAGAATTTATTGATGCTCACGAAGCCTATCGTTTGGGTGCTGTAGAGAGGGTGGTTGCTCGAGACAAGTTAATGTCCACTGCGAGAGATATAGCCACAAAAATAGCGGCTAAATCTCCTCAAATGGTATCGCTCGCAAAAGAATCGCTCAACGGTATAGAAGATGGATGTCTCGAAGATAAATACCGATGGGAACAGGGGTTTACTCTGCAAGCTTACACTACAAACGACTCAGCTGAATCAAGAGAGGCCTTCGTAGACAAACGAGACGCCAAATTTCCAGGGCAAAGTTAATATGGATCTTAGCTTTTCTAAGGCTGAGCTAGAATTTCGAAAAGAAATTCGGAGTTGGCTCCGTGAAAATGTGCCAGAGGAGCAACTTGAAAGTTTTGATACTCAGGTTGGATTTCAGCAGCATCGCGATTGGGAAAAAACGTTGCACGCAGGAAATTGGGGAATGGTTACCTGGCCAAAGGAATACGGTGGTAGAGGTTGTTCATTGATCGAGTGGCTAATCTTTGAGGAAGAGTATTATCGAGCAAAAGCGCCATTGCGAGTTAATCAAAATGGGCTTTTCTTGCTTGGTCCCACGCTTATGGAGTTTGGTTCTAAGGAACAGAAAGAGAGATTTTTGCCGAAGATGGCATTGGGTGAAGAAATCTGGGCGCAAGGATGGTCAGAGCCTAATGCCGGATCGGATATGGCAGCAATTCGGACTAAAGCGATTCGAAAGGGTGAAAAATATGTAGTGACCGGTCAAAAGATTTGGTCTACGAGAGCTGTTTGGGCAGATTGGATATTTGGTATGTTTCGAACTGATCCTCAGTCAGAGAGGCATCATGGATTATCCTTCATACTCGTCCCCCTTCACTCAAAAGGTGTGACCATAAGACCTATTGCTCAATTAAACGGTTTGACAGGGTTTGCCGAGGTGTTTTTCGATGAAGTAGAAGTCCCTGCCGACTGTCTACTAGGAGAGGAAGGCGATGGTTGGAAGGTGGCGATGGCAACCGCTGGTTTTGAACGTGGTCTTATGCTCCGTTCTCCTGCCCGATTTCAAGAAACCGCCCGTCGTTTGGTTGATCTTTATAAAAAAAATAAGCAGCAGGCAGACAATGACCCCTCTATTCGAGAAGCAGTACTCAGGGCCTATTTAGACGCGGAAAGCTACTGTTTGTTGACATATCAAACGGCAAGTCGACTTGTCAATGGCGGTCATATCGGTCCTGAATCTTCAACAAACAAAGTATTTTGGTCGGAGCTTGATCAATCAATGCACTCGACTGCCCTTAGCATTATTGGTGCTCGAGCCGATTTAATGTCTGGTATAACTGGCACCGAATTAACTGCAGACTGGCTTGAGGGTTGGTTGTTTGCTCAATCAGGACCAATTTATGCTGGCACTAACGAAGTGCAGCGCAATATTATTTCCGAGCGGATGCTAGGTATGCCGAGGTAGTTGGTGGATTTTACTTTTACCGAAGAACAGTTGCTCTTGCGAGATTCAACTCGGAATTTATTAACAACCGAAGTAACACCTTCGCGGTTGCGTAAGCAGTGGGAATCCCATGGTATTGCAGATGCTGATTTGTGGAACAAAATGTTGGATCTGGGTATTATTTCTTCAACGATTCCAGAAGAATTGGGTGGTTCTGGTTTAAATTCTGTCGATTTTGTCTTGTTGGCGGAGGAGTGTGGTTATGTAGCACTGGCCGAGCCCGTTGTATATACGGCGCTTGTAGTAGTTCCGCTTTTGTGTGAATTGGAGGGTGATTTTCCAAGAGAGCTGCTTTCTGGATTGGTGAAAGGTGATTACAGGATTTCCGTAGCATGTCCCTTCACTGGTCTTGTGGAAGACGCCGACACATCCGCATTTGTTCTAAAATTTAATTCTAACAAAGATCTGGTAGCGTGTTCCGTGACTGGCGCAGAGCTATCTCCGATTAGATCGATCGATCCCGGTAGGCGAGTGTTTGGTTTTAAAGAGTGCGAGCCGGGAAAAGTATTAATGGAAAACGAACGATTCGAGTGTCTTCATGAGCTTCTAATTAATTTGATGGCTTTTGCCAATGCTGCTCAATCACTGGGTTTGAGCCAGCGAATGTTAGATTTGGCTGTGAGTTACACAAAAGACAGGTATCAATTCAGAAAGCCGATAGGTAGTTTTCAGGCGGTTAAGCATCTTTTGGCCAATGTGGCTATTAAGCTCGAGTTTGCCAAACCTTCCGTATACCGAGCGGCGCATTCTTTACTACAGTATGCGCCAAAAAGATCACTTCACGTATCGCATGCAAAGATAGCGGCCTGTGAAGCGGCGAGTTTAGCTGCAAAAAACTCCCTCCAAGCTCACGGCGCAATGGGTTATACCTGGGAGTACGATTTACATATTTTCATCAAGCGTTCTCTGGTTTTGTCCAGTACCGGTGGTGATCTTGGGTTTCATAAAGCACGCCTTTTGGATTCGTTGTTTTCAAATGACTTCCAATTAGGACCTACAGCGACATTCTCATAGGAGATTAATATGACGGAAGCCTATATCTTGGATGCGGTTCGAACGCCCACAGGTAGACGCAGAGGTGGACTTTCAAATATTCACGGAGCGGATCTGGGTGCTCATGTTCTAAAAACATTAGTTGATCGAAATAACATACCAGACGTCGATTATGATGATGTAATTTTCGGTTGCGTGGACACTATTGGTCCGCTTGCTGGTGATATCGCCAGAACCTCTTGGTTGGCCGCAGGATTATCAGATGAGGTGCCTGGTACGACAATTGATCGTCAGTGCGGTTCATCTCAACAAGCTATTCATTTCGCTTCACAGGCCGTTATGGCCGGCGTAAATGATGTTGTGATTGCGGGCGGTGTTCAAACAATGAGTCAGATCCCTATTGGTTCCTCTATGCTTGCTGGACAACCACTCGGATTTAATGATCCTTTTTCTGGTAGTCGAGGGTGGATTTCTCGTTATGGGAATGCAAAAGTGTCCCAATATAATTCTGCTCAGATGATTGCAGATAAATGGAACTTTTCTCGTGAGGCAATGGAATCCTTTGCACTGGAGAGCCATCGCAGAGCATTGTCGGCAATAGAGAAAGGTTTTTTTTCTAGGGAAATTCAGCCTCTAGAAGAACTAGATGTGGATGAAACTCCCCGAAATACATCGATGGAAAAAATGGCTGAGCTAGATCCTTTAGCAGAAGGAGGGACTATTACAGCCGCAGTATCTAGTCAAACTTGTGATGGTGCCTCAGGAGTTTTAATTGTCTCTGAGGAGGCTTTGCTGAGGTATAACCTTACTCCTCGAGCTAAAATAGTGCATATGAGTGTGCGAGCAGAAGATCCTATCTGGATGCTAACAGCACCAATTCCAGCCACTAAATATGCTATGGAGCGGTCGGGTATGCGTCTGGAGGACATTGATCTGGTTGAGATTAACGAAGCTTTTGCAAGTGTACCGATGGCTTGGTTGCACGAAACTGAATATCCGCATGAGAAAACCAATGTTAATGGTGGTGCAATAGCTCTGGGTCATCCACTAGGAGCTACCGGTACAAAACTTATGACCACTCTTCTTCATGAGCTCGAACGCATAGGAGGTCGCTATGGTTTGCAGACTATGTGTGAAGGTGGTGGGCAGGCTAACGTGACCATTATTGAGAGGTTGTAGATTCTTATGGCAAAACATTGTGAGGGCAGGGTTGTAATAATAACTGGAGCAGGAGGAGGCTTAGGCGAAGCTCATGCTAAGTTGCTGGCTTCAGAAGGTGCGAAAGTAATTGTTAATGATGTGAATGAATCTGCGGCACTGAAAGTTGTGGAACAGATTTCTACCGAAGGCGGGAAGGCTATAGCAAACACGTCTGATATTACAAGTTATGACGAAAGTTTCAATGTCGTTGAGCAAGCGCTGCAAGCTTTTGGTGATCTGCACTGCGTGGTGAACAATGCTGGAATTAATCGAGATAGGATGTTTGCGTCGATGACTGAAGATGATTGGGACATGATTATTTCAGTCCATTTGAAAGGTCATTTTTGCATAAGCTCACATGCTGTTCGCTACTGGCGGGGCAAATCAAAGGAGGGGGCTGAAATTAACGCTCGGATCATAAACACTAGTTCTGGAGCTGGATTGCAAGGTTCTATAGGTCAATCAAATTACGCTGCTGCCAAAGCTGGTATTGCTGCATTGACACTGAATCAGGCGGCGGAGCTCTCAAGGTATGGAATTACAGCAAATACTATTGTTCCTGCCGCTCGCACAGGCATGACCACGGCAGTGGCAGAAATGGCCGAGAGGATGAAAAAACCAGAGGATGGAAGTTTTGATTATTGGTCGCCCGAGAATGTATCTCCAATAGTCGCTTACTTGACCTCGGTTGATTCTAAGCACATCACTGGTAAGGCGTTTGAAATAGAAGGCGGACGACTTTCAATATGTGATGGTTGGCGTTCTACTGAACCTCTTGATAAGGGTGATCGTTGGGACATCGATGAGCTGGCTTTAAATATTGGGGAGTTAATTGATCGTTCTGAGCCTGCTCAAAAAGTTTGGGGGACATAAAGTTTATGCAGTTTCGTTTCACTCATGATCAGATCATGATCAGTGATACTGCTGATGCATTTCTTTCCGAGGTTTCTTCGAGTGAGGCAGTGCGCACTGCTATGGCTACTGAGTGTGGTTATGATGATGAGGTTTGGGACCGTATTGTGGAGGAGATGGCCTGGACCGAGACTCACGTGCCGGAATTTTTCGGGGGTCTTTCCCTTGGCTATGTTGAACTCACCATTATTCTCGAACAAATGGGTAGGTATCTGCTTTGTTCTCCCTTCTATTCTTCAGTCTGCTTGGCGCAAAATGCATTGCTAATTGCGGGTTCTGAATCGCAAAAATCTGAATACTTGAAAAGATTAATAAGCGGTGAAAAAGGCACCCTTGCTTACACAAGCGGCGGACATGCTTGGGATTCAGGCGCAGTGGAAGCCATCTTCGAACAAGAAAAAGATGGTTTTCTTTTAAATGGCGATTATAAATTTGTGGCCGATGGGCATACAGCAGACTGGCTTATTGTTGCGGCGCGCGAATCACGGGGAGGACGCCTCGCCCTATTTATTATAAATAGTTCTCAGAACGGCGTGACAAAAATCTGGCAGCCCACTTTGGATCAGACAAGAAAACAGGCTAGAGTTATCTTAAAAGATGCCAAGGTCTCATCAGATTCCGTGCTTGGTGAGGTTGAGGATTCGGCTGTATTGCTCGATGTGATTTTGGATCTTGCCGCGATTGGTATTGCTGCTGATCAGTTGGGTGGTGCGCAAAAAGCATTAGATCTTGCGGTCGATTTCTCCTTGGAGCGAGCTCAGTTTGGTCGTCAAATAGGCTCATTCCAGGCGATTAAGCACAAGGCAGCAGACATGATGCTAAAGGTAGAATCAGCGCGTTCGTCTCTTTATTACGCAGCATGCATCGCCGATCAGATTTTTATGAAAGACACCTCTTATGATCAACTCAAAGAAGCGGCGAGTATAGCCAAGGCTTATTGCAGTGACGCGTATTTTTTTGTTGCTGGAAGCGCGATTCAGATTCATGGAGGCGTAGGGTTTACCGAGGAATATGATATACAGCTCTATTTTAAGC
>JAQWLX010000054.1 GCA_029247075.1 Halieaceae bacterium
CAGCGCCAACAGCATCCATCTATGACTTGTTCATTTGCAAGAACAGTTTGATCTGTCTCGCACCAATTCACAGAAGCTGTCTTTTTGTATGCAAGATCCTTTTCAAAAAGTCTCGTAAAAAACCATTGTTCCCAGCGATAATAGTCTGGATTACTGGTAGTTAATTCTCGTCGCCAGTCATAACTAAATCCGAGTCGTTGTAACTGAGATTTCATTTCATTGATATTGCGATCGGTCCAATCTGAGGGAGCTATTTTATTCTGGATAGCTGCATTTTCAGCTGGCAACCCGAAAGCATCCCAACCCATTGGCTGCAGAACGTTTTTCCCTAGCTTTCTTTGGAAGCGAGCTATTACATCAGCGATTGTATAATTTCTAACGTGTCCCATGTGAAGTTTTCCACTAGGGTAAGGAAACATCGCAAGGCAGTAAAATTTCTCTTTGCTTGTATCGTGGTCAGCGGCAAAACTCTGATTTTCTTCCCAGAGTTTCTGTGTTTTCAATTCAATTTGATGTGCGTGGTATTTTTCTTCCATTAGAATTTATAACCCAGATAGTTGCACTGATATTATTTGTGGTAGCAGATGAGATAAATACTACCAGCAAAGTGTTTGCCAAGCGATGTGACTAATTCGCCGAGTTAGAATTTCATCCTCTTCTTGAAGCAAGATAGATCTTCAAACCTAAGAAAAGTAAAAATATCCAGCAACCACCTATAGTGATTGGGAGACCAATTGAACTTGCTGGTGTGTTGCCCTGCATGGAATAAACTTTGCCTATCATCACAGCTTCTTTAAATTGTGGAGCTGTCGTTGTGACTATGCCTTTTGGATTTATTATGGCTGAGATACCGTTATTTGTCGCTCTAATTACAAAACGCCCTGTCTCTAGAGCTCTCATCCTAGCGATCTGAAGATGCTGATGTGGTCCAATAGAATCCCCAAACCAAGAATCGTTGCTTAACGTAACAACTACATCTGCTTTCTTAGCTTCTTTTAAAACAAGGTCTGCGTAAGCTATTTCATAGCAAATAAAGGGGGCAATAAGGATACCTTGCGCATTTAACAACGACTGATCTTGTTTTCCTTGTGCGAAGTTCGACATAGGCAGGTCAAAGAACTCAATGAGACCTCTTAGTTGATTTTCAAATGGTACATATTCTCCAAATGGTACAAGTCGTCTTTTATGATAGACGCCATCGCCCGCTCCAAGACTTATTACGCTGTTATAAGAGCTCTTGCCGTCAGCGCTTAAGGTAGGTATTCCTAGTAAAAGAGCAGAATCGAGCTTCTCAGCTTCTCGTGTGATCGGAGTAAGCAGATTAGCAGAGTTACTGAAATAGTCTGGGATTGCTGCTTCAGGCAAAACAATAAGATCGTGATCAAGGAGTTGACTAATCTTATTAGCGATTTTTTCCTTTATATAAGCCCTGTATTGCAATCCCCATTTTTTTTCTTGCGGAATATTAGGCTGATAAATGGCTATATCAATTGGATTTTGTCTAACTGATGATGTCCAAGTAATATTTTTCAACATTAATCCAGAGATCCAGATTAGAAATAAGAAGCACACAGCGATAATTTTTATAGGCTTTTGAGGATTGAGGATTATTGCAAACAATAGACCCGCACTGAGTGCGCATAGAAACGAGACGGCAAATACACTTCCAATGGGGGCATAACCAGAAAGTGGCGTTTCCAAATGCGAATACCCAAGATAAAGCCAGGGGAATCCAGAAAAAATCCAACTCCGTAACCATTCGAATACAACCCATAAGGCAGAAAATCCTAGAGTGCTACCTAATAGATCATCATGGAGCCATCGCTTATAGGCGTAGGAAAAGATTGCGTAAAAAATTCCCAAGCTGACACAAAATATAAGAGTCAATGTCCAAGCTAGTAAAGAAGATGCGCCTCCGTAAAGATCTATGCTTACTGAAATCCAAGACGTACCAAAACCAAAAAGCCCTATTCCAAATAACCAGCCTATCCAAAAAGAGTAATTAGTAGGGATTCTGTCGAGTATTATTAGTAAAAGTAAACAGCCTAAGATGCCGAAATACCATTGGTCTATTGGGGCAAATGATAATGTAATTACTGCTCCCGCGGTAATAGCCGAGAACATTAATTTAAGATTTTTGGTCAAGATATTTCGGCAGCTACGGAGAGGCATTTATCCTAGCTTTTGGGGAATTTCATATGGAGGCTATGAATTTTGCGTTGATCTGCGGTTATCACTTTGAATTTGAAACCTTGTATCTCGGTTATCTCGTTCCTTGTAGGCATGTAACCGAATGCATGACTGACCAGACCTCCAATGGTGTCAAACTCTCCATCAGAAAAATTAACTTCAAAATATTCGTTAAAATCTTCTATTGGCGTTAGTGCGCTCAAGAAATAGTTGTCACTGGCTATTTTTCGAATGAAAGGGTCTTCTTTTGTGTCAGTTTCATCTTCTATCTCTCCAACAATTTCTTCTAAAACATCTTCAATGGTTATAAGTCCTGCTACTCCACCGTACTCATCTATAACTATGGCCATGTGATTACGATTTTGCCGAAATTCTCTCAGGAGAACGTTTAATCTTTTACTTTCTGGTACAAAAAGAGTTGGACGCATCAGTTCACGCACATCGAAGCCAGCATTTTTTGGGTCTAGAATTTGTGGAAGGAGATCTTTTGCGAGTAATATACCTAAAATATCATCTGGATTTTCACCAACAACAGGATATCGCGAATGAGCACTTTGAATAATTAACGGTAAGATGTCTTCAAGTTTGGAATCAACAGCAATAACCTTCATTTGCGTTCTGGGGATGATTATATCTCGAGCATGCATTTCGCTCACTTGCATTGCACCGACGATAATATCCTTCGCGTCATTGTCAATTACTTCGTTCTCAGCTGCATCTACAATAAGCGATTCCAAATTTCCACGAGTTTGCGACTTTCTAAAAAGGACATTTAGTAGCTTGTAAAACCAGGAGGATTTTTTTTCTGGGTGATTTGTGTCTTCTTCGGCCATTAGTTAAATTATTCCAGTGTTGCTTTTTGAGCATAGGGATTTGAAATACCTAGGTTTGCTAATACGCTAATCTCAATAGATTCCATTTTTACACCCTCTTTTTCACTGATATGGTCATAGCCAATCAGATGCAGCATTCCATGCACGGTTAAGTGTGCCCAGTGAGCTTTTTCTAGCTTGCCTAATTTAGATGCTTCCTTTTGAACTACTGGAGCGCAAATAGCTATATCTCCTAGTAAATTTATTTCAATTTCCTTGGGTAAATTTGCGGGAAAAGATAGCACATTAGTGAGAGAGTGTTTTTTTCGAAAAGTGTTATTAAGGTAAAGCATTTCTTTTTCATCTACTGCTCGAATATTAACTTCAGCCTGTTTTTTTAAATACTTTATTGTAGTTGCAGTAGATTGAATCCATTTCTCGAAGTCTTCCATAGAGGGAGTTTCTTCAGCACAAGCTTTCTGGAAGTCTACTTTAAGTTTCATCTAAGTTTTTTATCTAAAATCTTTTCTTTTTTGTCAAACAGTTCATATGCTTCGACAATTTTTTGTACCAAGGGATGTCTTATTACGTCTCGATTAGCAAACCATATACTGCCTATTGTCTCTATATCAGAAAGGACATTCATTACGTGAGTTAGTCCTGATTGAACACCTTTAGGAAGATCTATTTGAGTTACATCTCCGGTCACAACGGCGGTTGATCCAAAACCGATTCGAGTTAGGAACATTTTCATTTGTTCTTTTGTCGTATTTTGTGCTTCATCAAGAATTATAAAAGAATGGTTTAGCGTTCTTCCTCTCATAAAGGCCAGTGGAGCCACTTCGATTACGTTTCTATCAATATATTTATTGACAGTTTCATTGCCAAGCATTTCGTACAAGGCATCGTAAAGGGGTCTAAGATAAGGATCTATTTTTTGATTTAGGTCGCCTGGAAGAAATCCAAGTTTTTCTCCCGCTTCAACCGCAGGTCGCACAAGGATTATACGACGAACTTTTTCTGATATTAGCGCTTCAACGGCACACGCTACTGCCAAATAAGTTTTTCCAGTTCCAGCTGGGCCAATTCCAAAATTAATATCGTATTCACGAATCGCCTTAACATAATTCTGCTGATTTTTGCCTCTTGGTTTTATTGAACTTCGTTTAGTGCGGATTACGGATAGGGAGTTTGGTTCGGTTTTTTCTTTCTCCTTCGAGAGTGAATCGATGTTAACTTCTTGTAGATATAAATGTAACGATTCTGGTGTAAGCGATAATCCTTCACATATATCTTCATAAAGCTTTATTAAAAGATTTTGCCCTTCTTGAATTTTTTCTAACGTGCCCTCTAACTTAAATAAGTTTCCGCGAGTGGCAATGGTAATGTTCATGTATTTTTCTATTTGCCGCAGATGAGTGTCAAATTGGCCACATAAGCATGCCAAATGCCGAGTATCATTGGGTTCAAGGAGAATATTTAATTGGCTCGACAATTCTGTCGATGGAAAAGTCTTCAAGCTTTTAATCGGTTGGACCGTACTAATCTCGAGAACGTCAAGCATATACTGGTTTTTTTAACTGTCAAACATTAGATATATCTAATGAGTATTAACCTAGAAGATTTTTTTTGAGATTGGACGCTAAGTGCGGAAAAAGTTTTCTTTCTGGTCAGAAACTAAAAATATTTTCATTAAATGCTTCAGTTAGCTTAAAATAGCGATTTAGTTAACAATTAACCTGTGGTAACTTGCTGTGCCTGTATCCTTTGGCCGAGTAAAGTTGGTCATTATCAGTTTTTACCGAAGTTTGTTGGGATATTACGTTAAAGCCATAAATGATAGTCCTAAAGAGGTTTTATGAGTTCAAAACAAGTTTACAAAATCATATTCCAGAATGGTGCTCAAGTTTTTGAAGTTTTCGCTCGTCATATTTATCAAAGTGATATGTGGGGGTTTATAGAGATTGAGGAGCTAATATTTGGAGAAAGATCACAAATAGTAGTTGATCCAGGTGAAGAACGTCTTAAGAATGAATTTAATGGAGTTAAGAGAACTTATATACCGCTACAGGCTATTGTTCGTATTGACGAAGTGGATAAAGAAGGCTCTGCAAAGGTTTCTGAAACAAAGCCTGCTGAAGGAAATGTAGCTTCTTTCCCGTTTTCTGGGGCGCCAAAGCCAGGTCAAAAAGGAGGCGAAGAGTAATAGCAGTTCCTATTGTTGGATTTTGTGACTTCTAATTAATCTTCTTTCTTTAAACATTTGCATCTGTCTTTAAAATTATAGAGTTTGTTTTCGAACTGGGGAACTTTTTCTTTTTGAGAATGAAGTAAATCGATTCCGGCTTCGTATAGCGATAGATCGAAGCTGTTGGCGGCTACTAAGTCATCATAAAGTTCCCCCAAATCATTCTGAAGTCCTAAAAGTTTTTCGTCTAAAGTGATCCTTTTATCTTCTTTCTGAATAACGTTTTGGGCCACATAAGATAAGTCTATTGAATTGAATAGCGGTTTTAAAGCTTCTTCAAGTATGATCATGCTGGAATCATAATGCTCTACTATAGGTGCGATTGGGGTTTGAGAGAGAGTTTGTAAAGCTGTTTCAAAGTCTTCTTTATCACCTTTGGCGGAAGGGCCTCTTCGTCTTAGGCCGCCAAGGTATCTAGAGTGATAGTTTCTTATTATAGCACCTACTTTTTCGTCGAGTCTCCACGCTATATATTCTCTAAAACTTCTATTTTTAGCTTCAATAGCACCAGGAGTTATTGCAGGTAGTTGTAGAAGCTCGAACTCGTACACCGAACGAACCCTAAGTAGAGGATGTCTCAAGAAATAAATGGGAATAATTTTTATTCCGCTTGGATAGGAGTGCATAAGAGGCATTACATGGCTTGAAATTGCCATAAGCCCAGGATTTTTTAGAATTAGAGATTTTAAAAACTCATTCCCACCCTCGCGCATACTCTCGTCATCTCGATGATCAAGGAAGTTGTCTTCAAAGCATCTACGAAGTGACCAGTCAAATGTTGATCCGGCATTTTTAAACAGGTGTCCATGCAGTATAAGAGACCTCATTTTTTAGTACCTAACTATAACCCGAGGTTGGGTAACGTTATTAGTATACATGTTTCTATATGTTCTCAAGAAAATGGCCTAGAAATGCTACTTAGATTGCAAATTGCGTACTAAAATTGCCTGGTTTTGATAGCGTTAATTAATTGGATTTTATTCTAAATAATCTTTAAGTTATGAAGTAATAGCTGGTTCTACCGATTCCTTGTCTTTGGAAAAATATATTTAGTTGTTAAACGCTTTTGAAATGATTGTAATTGATTTACTTAACTCTGTTATTAAGTCAAAAAGCGGAAGAGTTTGATAAGGGTTAGGAAGGATGGGTTGTCTTTTTTTTACAGTTGCATCAAAACCATTTTTTAACCACTGCTGATGGCTTTCAAAATCAAGAAATTGCTATTGAAAGCGAAGGACCTTGCCAGGCGCGTCAGATTTACAATCAAATATTAGAAATCTATCCCAATAATTTTGAAGCTAAACGCTCCTTAGAATATATAAATTCAATTATCTCTGACAAAGAAGTTTTGCCAGCACAACGCTATTTGTTAGAACCCAAAAAACTGTTAGATCAGGATAGATTTCAAGATGTGATAGCCCGTTCTAATTCACTCACATCTGATTTAAATAATTAGCCGCTCGCATCAAATATAATTGTAGCCGCTTTTAAGGCAATAGAATTTAGTAAAGATATTGGCTCGTTGGGGTTTCCGAGAAAAAATCTGCGTAAGCAAGCTATGCAATCACCGCTATTTAATAGAGAGAGATTTGTAAAACATCTTTCGGATGCGCTTAGAGGTATGTGGCGATCTTATAATCTTCAACTCTAATCTGTTTTTAACAAAAGCCAGTTGTTTTTGTTGTAACCAAGTTTGTCGAATTCGCTAGAGACGAGCTTAACTAGTACAATGCGCTTTAAATTATTACATTTTTGAAAAATTTATATGCAGAAATTGTGCGTACCAGAGCTTCTCTCACCGGCCGGCAGTTTAAAATCCATGCGTTACGCGTTTGCCTATGGGGCAGATGCAGTTTATGCGGGACAGCCCAGATATTCTCTCAGGGTTCGAAATAATGAATTTAATAAGCTTGAGAATATTGGTGAGGCTATCTTAGAGGCTCACCAGAAATCAAAGAAATTTTATCTCGCGTCTAATATTTCGCCTCATAATGACAAGGTGCGATCCTATATCAGGGATCTAGAGCCTGTCATAGAGATGGGGCCAGATGCACTTATTATGTCTGACCCCGGACTGATTATGCTCGTTAGAGAGCGCTGGCCGGATCTAGAGATTCATTTATCGGTGCAGGCTAATGCTGTCAACTGGGCCACTGTGAAGTTTTGGAGCAAACAAGGAATAAAACGCATTATTCTCTCGCGGGAGCTTGGCTTGGAAGAGATTGAGGAAATTAGAATCCAGTGCCCCGAAGTGGAGCTAGAGGTTTTTGTGCATGGTGCTCTTTGTATCGCTTATTCTGGCCGTTGCTTGCTTTCTGGTTACATGAACCACCGAGATCCCAATCAGGGAGCGTGCACAAATTCATGTCGCTGGGAATATAATGTTCATGATGCTAAGGATACAGAATCCGGAGATATCATTGCCGCTCAACCAAAGGAAGTTGATCCTGTTTTACTTCAAGAGAAAAATCGGCCAGGTGAGTATATGCCAGCCTACGAGGATGAGCATGGAACTTACATAATGAACTCGAAGGATTTGAGAGCCGTCCAGCATGTTGAAAAGTTAACAAAAATGGGTATTCATTCTCTAAAAATAGAAGGTAGAACCAAGAGTCATTACTATGTAGCGCGTACGGCGCAGGTATATCGAAAAGCAATTGATCATGCGGTCGCTGGTGCTGCGTTTGACCACAATTTAATGGGAGAACTTGACCACCTCGCCAACCGAGGTTACACGGAGGGGTTTTATCGACGTCATGTTCCACATGACTTGCAAAATTACGATAAAGGATTTTCTACTAATCCTAATCAGCAGTTCGTTGGAGAAGCTATTGCTTGTGATGAAAGTACCCTTGAAATAGATGTTAAGAATTATTTTGAGGTAGGTGACCGATTAGAATTAATCACCCCGCGGGGTAACCAGAGCTTCCTTCTGGAACATATTATTAATAAACAAGGCGAGCTCGTCACCGCAGCACCAGGATCCGGCCATGTGGTTCGAATACCGCTTCCACCGAAACAATGTCTTCCTGAAGACGGTGGCAACGCTTTATTAATGCGTCACAAGTAGTGATTTCTGTGAAATAGAGCTTTTGTCTTTCTACTTTATTTAGTAAAAAAATAATATTTTGATCGAATCGATCAGTTTTTCAATGCCTTTGATATGAATGACCGAACTTTAATAATTTTCCTTGCTAGCATAGCTGCACTTGGACCATTTACAGTAGATATGTATCTACCTGCTATGCCTGCAATGGCCGCGGAATTTGCAGCGGATGTTCGAACAACACAACTTACCTTTAGTGGATATCTTTTTGGGTTTTCAATTTTTCATCTTTTTTGCGGACCTTTGGCGGATCGATTTGGGAGGAGGCCAATACTTCTGTTCGGTATAGCGTTGTTCGTTTTTGCTTCAGTGGGGTGTGCTTTTTCAAATAGCATTTATCAAGTTATATTTTTTCGCGTGCTGCAAGGTATGGGTGCATGTGTTGGACCTACTTTGACAAGGACGATTGCACGAGATGTCTTTGGAGCTGACGGTGCTGCGCGAGCTTTATCATTAGTGGCGATGATGATGACGCTGGCACCAGCGGTAGCACCATTATTCGGTGGATTAATGTTGCACTTCTTTCATTGGTCTTCGATTTTTATTTTTTTGGCAACATATGGAGCGTTGGTTTGGTTTTTGATAAATCGTTATTTGCAAGAATCTCTTCCAGTCGCTCAAAGCATTCTTCCCAGGATCGTTATTAAGAATTATTTTACACTGATAACTAATCGCACCTTTATTTCTTCGTCAATAGTGACCTCGATGATGTATTCAGGACTCATGATTTATCTTGCTAGCTCAGGATTTGTATATGTTCAGAAGATGGGTGTGAGGGTAGAATTTTTTGGCTTTATTCTTTTACCTCTTGTGGGCGGATATGCGTTAGGAAGTGGATTAAGTGCTTGGCTGTCAAAAAAGATTAACTCTACTAGCGCTTTGGTTGGGGGCACATTTCTAGCGATAATTGCAACGGGAATGATGCTGTTAACCAGCTTGAAGTGGCCTCTAGCTGTGTTTGGTTTGGCGGCACCGATGGGATTATATACGTTGGCACTTGGTATTGTATTGCCTCATTCTATGGCAATTGCATTAGCCCCTTTTCCTGATATAGCTGGTACTACCTCTTCTCTTTTAGGTTTCATTCAAATGGGAGTGTCAGCATTCTTTGCGGTCGTGATTGGTGGACTCATTACCCATTCCATTACCTTTATGGTTACTGGAATGCTGGCTGTTGCTTCTTTAGCTTTTCTAGTATCCTTTTTTGTGCATATGGAATCAGGCCAAAAATGATTCGTATTAAAACTAAGGGATCTTGCTCTATAAATGGTTAGTAATTTAAATCCCATCGAGTGGGATTCTCCGGTTCTTTCAATCGGTGAGGTCATGATTGAGTTCGCGCCTGACTTTTCTGACAGCACCAATCGGTTAACCTATTCTTTATCCTTTGCTGGCGATGCTTTTAATACAGCTGTATTGCTCTCAAGATTGGGAGTAGAAACTTCATTTTATTCAAACTTAGGTGATGACGACAAATCTCGCTCTATACTCAAGATGATGGAAGAGGAGGAGGTCGATGCTAGTCTCGTTCAACTTCTTCCAGGGCGACTCCCAGGGTTATATTTAATTAAAAATGATGAAAATGGGGAACGTAGTTTCAGCTATTGGCGCGATCAATCTCCTGCTAGAGAAATGTTTTCTTCCGTTGATGAGATAGATTTTTTTTCATCAAAAATAGCACGTTTCAAGTCTATATATTTGACCGGTATTACCTTGGCCATAATAGGAGAAGAAGCGCGACATAGACTTGTTAAATTCTTAGTGGAATGTCGAAAAGCTGGAGCAATCATAATAATGGATAGCAATTATCGATCTAGACTCTGGGAAAATAAGCAAAGCGCAAAAAATGCACTAGCGGCTCTAGCGGAGGTTTGTGACGTAAGTCTTGTCTCCTTGGACGATGAGAAGGAGTTGTGGGGAGCTGAAACTAACGCTAGTAAAGTGTTAGATAGATATCACCAAGCTGGCGTTAGAGAGGTGGTTGTTAAATCTAAAGATAAACCGGTTTTGGTTAGTGATGGTACTTTTATGCATGAGGTATTGGTGAAACCCGTTACTGAAGTCGTTGACGCCACGGGAGCGGGTGACGCATTTAACGCTGGCTACGTGTTGGCTCGTATTAAACAACTAGATTTGATTTCCTCAGTGACTGTTGGATGTGCGTCTGCTGGAGCTGTATTGGAGTGCAGGGGTGCCTTGGGCGAAAGAGAGGTATATTTGGAGAAATTCAAAAATATTTTTGGACCGATTAATGATCTATGATGACCAATACCTTGCTAAATCGAATAAAAATTCGATTTAGCAAGGTATAAATACTTTTTTTAGTTTCCTTTATCCACCCGATTTTATGAAAAAGCTAATAAAATCAATTACTTGTTTATTTAAATGAGTATTTTTTTGCTAAATATCCACTTGAATTGGATAGAACAATGGGATTTAATCGATAGGGAATTGGGTATTTATCGCACTGTGGTTAATCTTGAACGTGACTAACCGATTTCCTAAGTGCATCAGATCTAATAAAAAAAATATAAGTTCTGCAAGAGGGACATTGCTATGAGATTAAAATATATAATGCCTGCCAGTCTTTTGTGTGCACTCGCATCGGGAGTTTCGGTGCCACTTCTTGCGCAAGGCGGTGCTACCGAGCTTGAAGAAGTGATTGTTTCTGCTCAAAGGAGAGAGGAGAATTTGCAAGATGTACCTATTAGTGTATCGGTCTTCTCCGGTGCGCAAATTGAACGGGGTAACATTAAATCAGCCATCGACTATTTAGCGCTTACACCCAATGTCAGCTTTACCGAGGATGGTCAAACGGGAAGCCGTGGTTTGGGTATCTCTGTTAGAGGTATAAACAATGCAGTTTCAGGCGAAAATGCTTTCGTGAACACGGTGGGCATTTATTTAGATGAGTTCAGCGTTGCTTCTGTTCCCAATCAGGTCGCTAACCCTATGTTGCCAGATATGGCTCGCGTAGAAGTGCTTAGGGGGCCACAAGGTACATACTTCGGTCGCAATTCTCTGGGTGGAGCACTCAACTTAGTGACCAACAAACCTAGTGACGAGTTGGAAGGCCAGATTGGCTTTGGTGCAGAAAGTTATGATGATGCTGGCGAAATGTACAGTGTTACCGGTGTTATCAATGTGCCGGTCACAGATAACTTTAGATTGAGAGCGGTTGGTTACTACGAAGACAGTGACGGCTATGTAGAAAATATTTGTGCTAAAGGCGCCAGCCCATCGGCATGTCCTGGTGCGGCGGAAAATGGGTATACGCCAAGTGGTGCGGGGGGTAGTGCTCATGAAATTGCTTATTTTAGAGTGCATGCCGCCTTCGATATGTCCGATCGCACGTCTTTGCTAGCGAGTGTTATTTATACGGACGAAGATCAGGACACAGATGAGAATGTGCCTTCAGGAGTTTTAGACATTGACTCTATCGATACATTTGGCATCTCGTCTGCTGCGGACCCTGGTACCGGATTTTGGCCTAATAATCGGAATAAGCTAAGCCATGATCGGGATGAGTTTACTCGTAATGAGTCGACGGTTTTTATCCTGAATCTGACGCACGAAATTAGTGACTCGACATCTTTAAAGTGGATTACGGGTTTTATTGATGCTGAGACTACTAGGGAATTTGATAACGATTTGGTTGGCGGCATGGATGCGGTTCGTCGAGACAACACCTATGATGGAGAATCGTGGAGTACGGAGTTGCGATTTGATCGCAGAACCGATGTTTATGACATGGTCCTTGGTGCAATGTATGCGGATGACGAACAGAAACAGGATAATTTAGTGCACGTTGGCACTCAGGCTACCTCGACCATCGGTGGCGTTGGAGTTTTACCTCCTTTCCCTTATCTTTTAGGCCTAGCCAAGAACAATAAAGCATGGTCGGTTGAAAGTGTCTCGTTGTTTGCTGATTTTACCTATCATGTCAGTGATGAGCTTGATGTTATCTTTGGTGGAAGGTTTACTCGGGACAAGGTCAGTAACTTCTTCCACAGTTTTGGAATTGCTCCAGGCATTAATCCGGGAGATTTTTGGTCCAGCTGGGGTAATTTCCCCCGTGATCAGGTGAATGGTGATAGCAAGTACACTGACTTTTCTCCTAGATTGGTTCTTAAGTACAGTGCCAGTGATAATCTCAATCTCTACGCAAATATCTCCAAAGGTTATAAGGCTGGAGGTAACTCGGTAGGGAATGATCCTCGTGACGGCTCAGGAATTACTATACCTTTTGATGCGGAGGAGCTCTGGAATTATGAGGTGGGCTTCAAGAGCATTCTGATGGACGGCAACATGCGTTTGAACGGTTCCTTTTTCTTTCTAGATTGGGAGAATTTACAAGTTGAAACATTCCGTTTTCTCGCTCCGGGTGATCTATCTTCAAACTTTGAACAAACTACTAGTGTTGAAGAATCCGAAGCGATGGGAATGGAGCTTGAGATGCTCTATGCCGTGGATGATCAACTAACATTCAGCGCAAGCGTAGGTATGTTAGATACCGAAATTACCAGTGATACGAGTGCTGAAATTACAGGTGGATTTGTCGTGAATTTGCAGGGTCTTGAGTTGCCAAAGGCTCCTGAACTGACTTTCAATTTGGCGCTGGATTATCGCTTCGATCTCGCTGGAAACGATGCATGGATTCGTGGTGAATTTGTGCATCGAGATGGTCAGTTCTCTGATGTTGAAGCACTAACATATCTGCAGACAGATGGACCTTCTCCGAATTCAGGTAATGCCAGAAACTCGGTAGGAACCTATGGAGATTTCCCATTCCGTACGCCGAACTATGACGTCATTAATATCAGAGGTGGTGTCGATTTTGGGCAAGTCAGTTTAGTGTTATATGTTCAAAATGTTGCGGACAAGAAATACTATACTGGTACGCAAGAGAACTTTGGTATCTCAGGCTTTAGATTGCGGCCACATCCTCGCGTTATTGGAGGAAGTCTGACCTACAGTTTTTAACGTAGCTCTGTAGACTTTAAAAGGCCCGACTTAGTTCGGGCCTTTTTTTCTGGGAATATTTAATTTATTTTAAATTTCTACTTTGTGGTGCTCCAATCGTACAAAATGCCTAAAACGTTCTCTTTACTGTTTTTGGCAAGTTGATATGCTTTAGTGCAGTCTGCGGGTGAAAAATCATGTGTGATTAAGCCCGAGACATTAAAATCACCTTCAATCAGATGTGAAAAAAACTTCCTGTCGATCGACTGTTGAGTCCATCCGCCAAGGTCATGGCTGTCGTGCACAGCTTGAAGGATCAGTCCTTTTGACATGAAATTTGAGTTAAGACATTGCCGATTGGGATAGCCTGTGTCGCCGAGCATTACTATTTTTCCAAACATGGGTGCTGCCGCAAGAGCGTGTTGCAAGACTTCTGGATTTCCAGTGGTATCCACAATAGTTGGGATTTCGTTGATACGATTAATTTTAGCCAAACGCTCCACCTGCGACTTAATTGCGCCTGATACAGTAGAGGTCGCACCTCCACGAACGGCGTGCTCAAGTCGAAAAGATGATAGATCATTTATTAGTATTGATTGGATTCCAAGAGCGCTTGCCCACCGAACTGCCATTTGACCCACTGGACCTGCACCAATAATTAAAACCTGATTGATAGATGAAAAATTTCCCGCCCAGGCGGCGCGGAAGGCGGTTTTAGCTAACCCGCACCAGCATGCTTGTTTAAGATCTATAGGATCAGGAATGAGTGAACATTCCGACGCGGGAATTACTTGGTGCGACCCGTGTGCCATACGCATAAAAACGCGATCACCGATCTTCAGATCGTTGACTTCGGAGCCAATTCCTTCAACATAGCCCACAGCCTGCACACCTGTTTTTAACTGAGGAAATGTGAATCTCTCAGCGAAATGAGAGTCTGCGTCATATCTTTGATTGAGTATTGTAGTCTCAGTACCTATACTCATTAAGCTATATCGTGTTCTTATGCGAACATCTTGCGCTTGCAGCGCAGGCAGCTCGAAGTCTTCCAGTACGACTTCGCCTTTTCTTGGAAAGATAATTCTCTTTGGCATTTGATGTGTGCTGATCTATAAGAAGTATTTTCTAAGATTAGCATAGACACTATTGTGATTAATCAACAGTGCAGTAAGTCTCTTTGTTGAAAATTTCAATATATCTAGAAAGACTGGAATTTGCGAACAGATTAAAGTTTTCTTTTTCATGGAGTCAAAAATGAAAGTAGTGCTAGTTACTGGTTCAAATAGCGGCTTTGGTTTGAATGGAGCGCTCGCATTTGCTCGGAACGGTTACCGAGTCTATGCAGCGATGCGTGACCAGTCAAAAGGTAATCTTCTTCGAAGATTGGCTAGTGATGAGGGTCTTGAAATAAGAACTGAAACCCTAGATACGAGTCAGCCGTCTACATTTGTTGAATGTATAAATCGAATAAATAGTGAATCTGGTGGGATTGATGTTGTGGTGAATAACGCTGGAATTTCTCGTGCTGGGGTATTGGAAGATACTTCGGAGGAAACCCTTCGAACTGTAATGGAAACTAATTATTTTGGACCAGTGCTACTTTCAAAAACTTTATTACCATCCATGCGTGAACGGCGAACCGGCCACATTATTATGGTGAGCTCTCTATCAGGATTGGCTGGTTTGCCTTGTGATTTTTCTTATACCTCTAGTAAATTTGCTTTGGAGGGTGCAACAGAAGCAATGCGGCATGAGGTGGATCGATGGGGAATCAAGGTATCTCTCGTAGAGGCAGGGATGTATGCGACCAACCTTCTTGGCGAAAGAAAGGATGGTGAAGAATCTATTTTTCCTCATTATTATGATAAAGAATCCCCCTATAGAGATCTCATGGAATATAAGTGGCGGAGAACAAAAGATCGACTTCCTGATGCTTTCGACCCGAAGGTTGTGGGAGATCTATTTGTCAAGATCGCCAATTCAAGTGGAAAACGCTTTCGATGGACTGCAGATCCAGTTGCTAAGAATGTTGTTTCGGAACTCCATGGACATGATGATATTTCGCGGGATCACTATCTTCGAAAAATTTCCGATACTGATTGGTGGAGTGAAGGCAAAGCTCTTCCCACTGAGCTGGAGGGCTAATTTCTAATAACTTCCCCGATTTTAGATATTCAAATTCTGGTAATATAAGTTTTTGCTTGGTCCTGCTTTGGAGGTAAGTGCGTGAGTCAAGATTGTGATGTTATCGTTATTGGAGGTGGGCACAACGGCTTAATTTGTGCCTGTGTCTTGGCAAAAAATGGACTGAGAGTCCTGGTTGTCGAGCGTAATGACTGGGTTGGAGGTGGTGTTCTTACACGAGAAGTCACGCTCCCTGGTTTTAAACACGATCTTTTTGGTTCATCGCATGTGTGGATTCATCTCAATCCTGATTTTAAGGCCATCAAATCTGAACTGGAAAAGCATGGACTTAAGTATATTTGGTCTGATGACCATATCACTGGTCATCCCAACAAATTTGAGGGAGAAGGCATTATTGTCTATAAAGATGCAGATAAGACCTGTGATTCGATTGCAGAGTATTCCAAACGTGACGCTATAAGGTATAAAGAAATTTATGAAGAATTTGGTGAAATTCAGGACGGAGTCATCAAGTCTATGTTTTCTCCGCCTTCTCCTCCGAGCTATCTCTATCAAGGGATGGAGAACAATCCGGAAGGGTTGAAGCGACTAAGAGATTATCAATTGAGTTCGCGGCAATTCACGCTGGAGAATTTTGAGAACGATCATGTTCGCGCATTTATTCTAGGCTGGGCCATGGCGCCTCAGACGCTGCCGGATCAATTGGGTACTGCTGCCGGGTTTTATGTGATGATTCCCAGCATCCATTATTATGGCCAATCTATTCCAGAGGGTGGAAGTGGCATGCTGGCGGAGTCTATGAGTCGGTTTCTTGAGGCCAATGGAAGTAGAATTGTTACCGGAGCAACATTTTCAAAATTTCTAATTGATCAAGGAGAGTGTAGAGGAGTTAAACTGGAAGATGGCACGGAAATATTTGCTAATGCGGGGGTGGTGAGTTCACTTGACCCTTATCAAACTTACCTAAATGGTTTTGAGGAGGGAGCGCTTCCAGAAAATTTCTTATCAATGGTTAGAAATTTTAGTTTTGGCGATGTGACCATCGCTCGTGTTCATTATGCGTTAAATGAGGCGCCGCAATTCAAGAACGGGTCGGACATGGATAAGACCGCTTTTCAGCGAATGTTCGGAACTCTTAGTGACATTGATAAACAATATAACGAAATCTCTAGAGGTGTTGCTCCATCTAATCCTTTCCTTTGGACGGCTGCTTGGACAACGATGGACCCGACGCGTGCACCAGAAGGTAAGCATACCTTGATCATGGATACATTTGTTCCTGTTGACTTAGCAAATGGTAACAATTGGGAAGAAGTTGCACCTTCATACATCCGTGAAAAATTATTGGGACAGTTACGTAACTACACTACAAATATGGATGATGAAAATATACTTGCCGAATATATCGAGACTGGACCAAGTTTGGAGCGAGCTAATCGATGTTTTTACCGTGGTGTGACAACTGGAGGCGAACGAACATTGGCTCAGATGGGGGTTTTTCGTCCATTTCCAAACTATGCTAACTACAGAGGTCCCCTAAAAAAGTTATACATGACAGGACCTTCGTGCCATCCGGGAGGAGGTATTTCAGGAATGGGGACGATAACTGCTAATGAGATGTTATATGATTTGGGGCTAAAGACAGAGGATGATGATTTTGATTTCTGAAACGTTTTATTTTATAGCAGTTTGGTGGAGATTATGAAGCGAGAAAAAATAGATACGTATACAGCACTTATTGTACAACCAGAAGTCACGGTAGTAGAGGATCGCGTAGGAATTAAAAAAAACCTTGATCGAGTATGTAATTTAATTCATTTCGGTGTTGGTTACTATTGGGAAGTTCCTGTTCGTTTAGTTATTCTTCCTGAATATTTTATGCAGGGAGTGGGTACTCCTGGTAAGGGAGAATCTGGTATTAAAGATCAAATGAAAAAGGCGGTGACAATTGATGGGCCCGAAATTGGTCAGTTAGGCGCGATAGCAAAAGAATATGGTCTCTACATCTGTGGGGGAGGTGTTGTTGAAGAGGTGAAAGAATTTCCAGACCGTTGGTTTAATACTAACTTTATAGTCGGCCCCAGTGGCGATGTTGTGCTCCGTTATCACAAATGGCATATCCCGGCTTATATTGGTTTGGGTACCAGTCCGCATGACATGTTTGATGAATACTGTGAAGTCTTTGGAGGTGATATCAAAACCTTGTTTCCCGTTATTGATACTGAGATCGGGAAGCTCGGCACGATGACTTGTCACGACGGATGCACGCCAGAGGTTTCAAGGGCGCTAGGTTTTAATGGAGCTGAAGTAATTTGTCACCCTGGAGCGATACAGGAATTTGAAGGTGTTTCCGAACCATGGGATTTTTGGATGTTTACGCGACGTACAAGAGCTCATGATAATATGGCTTATTTACTAGGTTCTAATTGGGGGACGGTTAATTATGATTATTACCCTAAAGCGTTTTGCCCAGGCCATTCATTTGCAATTGACTATACCGGACTTGTGCTTCGAGAAGCGCCCTATCCGGCAGAGCAAGTCCTATCGGTGCCAGTGGACATAGAGGCTCTTCGTCAGTATCGAACGCGCACGGGACATAATTGCTGGATAGATGTTCGAACGGAAGGATTCAAACAAATCTATGAAAAACCTATTTACCCGCCTAATCGTTTTCCTTCAGGAAAACCACCTAGAACATTGGCTGAAAAAGTGTCTATATGTAAGGAGGTCTTTGACGATCTTCATGACCGGGGGTTATTTACGCCGCCAGGTGGTTATGCGGCGGAGGATATTTCAAAATTACTTCAAGATAGGATCGAACATGCTCAGAAAACCGGTCGTCTAAGAAAAACCTGAGGAGTTAGTAAAATGAAAGTTAAAAGTAAATTGGCGGATATTGACTTTCAATTCGGAAAATTTGAAGTTAAAAGAAATCATCTTGTTATACACAGCCATCCAGATCAGACCATGCAAAGCAAGGTTTATGTCAGTCCAGACGACATTTTTTCAGGACTGGTTCGGGCATTTTCTAACCCCTTAGTATGGATTTATTTTCTTGGGTTTCCAGTTTTTTTCGTGATCTATAGAAGAGAAAGGAAATTAAAACGGATGGAAGGAAGATAATGTCTTTCGGGAATAAAGATATTGAATCTGGTCCGATACCAAGGCCAGGTATTCAACGAATAGCTCCCTATGTTCAAGGAAAGAGTGACATAGCCGGTGTCGAGTCGCCTATAAAACTCTCTTCAAATGAATCTTCACTGGGGCCTAGTGAAAGAGCTATAGAAGCATATAAATCAGCTCATTTATCGCTTCATCGTTACCCCGATGGAGATCAGGTTGCATTGAGACAGGCTATTTCTGAGGTGCATGGTTTGGATGCTAAGAATATTGTATGCGGTAACGGATCTGACGAACTAATTCGACTGGTTACCCGAGCATATGTAGGCGAAGGTGACGAAGTTCTAGTGAGTGAAAATGGATTTCATATGTGTCGCATTCATGCACTTGCACAAGGTGGAGACGTGGTTGTTGCTCCAGAATCTGGTGATCATCTAGACATTGATGCATTGCTTCAGCAGGTTACGGATAAAACTCGACTCATTCCATTGGCCAATCCAAATAATCCAACTGGCACCTTCGTTACATTTGATGAGATTGAGAGATTGCATAAATCCCTCCCAGATAGAGTCGTGTTGTTATTGGATGGCGCTTATGCTGAATATGTTTCAGATGATAATTTTAACTCGGGTGCCAAGTTGGTGGAACATTCTGAGAATGTGGTGATGACACGGACATTTTCGAAAATCCATGGTCTAGCATCTCTTCGAATTGGATGGGCCTATTTGTCTCCATCAATGATGGACTCTATCCAGCGAATTAGAACACCTTTTAATGCTAGTGGGCCTGCGATGGCAGCTGCCGAAGCAGCCATTCGAGATACTGATTTTGTACAGAACGTTGCAGAACATAATGCGCGATGGCAGTTGATTATCCGCGATCGGCTCACTGAGTTGGGGTTTGATGTTTTACCAAGCGTGACGAACTTCTATTTAATTCGATTCCCAGAGAAAATGGATATTACTGCCATGCATGCCGCTGAATTTCTTCAGGGGAGAGGAATAATTCCTCGCCCAGTTGGTGGAAGTGAAGACAGAGAACTTCGGATTACTATAGGATCCGATCATGAAAATGGAAAGGTACTAGATGCATTAGATGCATTTGTTACCAAGCACCATTCATCTGATTAGGCTTTTCGATCATGACGACTCATCATGTTATTTCAGAATCGGTGGTACAAAGGCTCAAGTGCCCTCAGCGGCTATTGATTGACGGTGCCTGGGTCCACTCTTCCAATGGAGACTCTGGAGAGGTGCGCAATCCTTCAAACGGGAAGATATTGACATCTTATTCAGTGGCGACGCGTGATGACACTAATGCAGCAGTGAAAGCGGCAAGGTCGTCCTTTGATAATGCCATTTGGACTAAATTAACTCCGGCGGCGCGCGGAAAGATTCTATGGAAAATTGCAGATCTTATGGATGAGAATGCCGAAGAACTTGCGGAGCTTGAGATGTTGGATGCAGGGAAGCCTTTTGCCGATGCGCGCCACGGAGAAGTGCCTTTTGCTGCAGATTGCTTTCGATATTACGCGGGGTGGTGCACAAAAATTGAAGGTAAAACTACAGAATTATCTACCGTACCTGATCAAGGATTCCACATTTACTCTCGTCGTGAACCTGTGGGAGTGGCAGCTTTAATTGTGCCTTGGAATGGTCCATTAGTGATGGCAAGTTGGAAGATAGCCCCTGCACTGGCTGCGGGTTGCAGCTGTGTGGTAAAACCTGCGACACAAACACCGCTTTCGACACTTCGACTAGGTGAGTTAATGGTAGAAGCTGGTGTAACACCTGGGGTCATTAATATCTTGACTGGTGCAGGATCAGAGATCGGCCAACAACTGGCGGAGCATCCGGATGTCGATAAGATATCCTTTACTGGCTCCACGTCGGTTGGTAAATCTATAATAGATGCTGCGAGAGGCAATCTAAAGAAAGTCACTCTTGAGCTGGGTGGCAAGTCACCAGTAATCATTTTTGATGATGCAGATCTTGACGCTGCAATATTAGGTGCTGCACAAGCAATTTTTTCAAATGCTGGGCAGGTATGTGTGGCCGGTTCTAGGCTTTACATTCAAGAAAATATTTATAATCAAGTAATTGCTGGTTTATCAAAGTTCGCATCTGAGCTAAAGGTTGGGTCGGCACTCAATTATGACACCCAAATGGGCCCCCTAATCTCTAAAGGCCACCTAGAATCGGTGTGTAATTTTGTCGAATTAGCTAAAAGAGAAGGGGCGAGTGTAGTAGCAGGCGGGAATAAAATTCTCGATGGTGGAGGATATTTTCTGCAGCCGACTATCTTTGGAAATGTAAATCATGAGATGAACATTGTCCAGGAGGAAGTTTTTGGACCTGTTTTGGTTGCGATGCCTTTCAAGTCGAGCGATGACATAAGCTTAATTGCTAACGACAGTCAATATGGTCTAGCTGCGAGTATATGGACAAAAGATATCGGTAAAGCGCATAAGACGGCTGCTGCAATACGCGCAGGAATAGTTTGGATAAATTGTCATGGAATTCCTGATATGTCGGTGCCTTTTGGTGGTTACAAGCAATCTGGTTGGGGAAGAGAAAATGGTTTTGAATCCCTATTGCAGTATATGGAATTAAAGTCGGTGGTGGCAAAGCTTTAGAAAAACTAGGCACCTAAAGATTTTATTTGAATTTGGTCTAGGATATTTTAAAAAAAGATTAAGACGGAATCTTAAAAACGTTGACCAATGTTACTCCGATGACGATTAGAAATAGGCCTACGATGGCCTGCCATGCCAGTGATTCCTCATACAAAATATAGCTCATAATCGCTACTGAGAAAACGCCAAGGCCGGCCCAAGAAGCGTAGACCAGAGACAGTGGCAATTTTTGGACAGCCATAGCCAAAAGGTAAATAGATACAGCGTATGATATAAAAACTACGCTAGTTGGGACTAGTTTGGTAAAAGTTTGAGTGGCAGGAAGGATTAACGTTCCTATTACTTCTAGGATAATAGAGGCCAATAGGATGAAGTAAGCACTCATTGTTAAATCTTACCCTCTACATTTAGGAAGGTTAATGTAAGGCCAGGGCCTTGGCATTTTTCCCACCGTCATTTCGATCAAGGCGGGTCCTGATTCAGCGAAAGCGCTCTGAATCGCCGATCGCAGTTCATTGGGATTGGATGCCTTGAATCCCGCCGCTCCAAAACTTTCCGCGAATTTCACAAAATCTGGATTATGAAGCTCCGCACCAATTGACTGGCCTTCGAACATTAATTCAAGATCATTTTGCACATTGCCATATGAGTTGTTATTAAAAACAATGGCGACCACATCCAGTCCATATTTTACTGCAGTTGCTAGTTCTTGCGCTTGATACAGGAAGCCACCATCGCCAGAGATAGAAATAACTTTTTTATCTGGATGTGCTGCTTTGACTCCTAGGGCAGTAGCATATCCATAACCAAGATTTCCTTGATAGCCACTGGTTATAAAGTGACGTGGATGATAACAAGGGAATGCATACCAAGAAGCAAATCCTACTTGGGTGACCTCATCTACGAAAAAACCATCCTCTGGCAATTCTTCTCGTATCACATTAAGTATTTCTAATTGTGGTCCAATATTTTTTTCAAATTCTTTAAGCATGCCTTTTTTAAGTGATAGCAGTTCATCCTTTCGAGATGGACGATTTCGATTGTATTCAGGCAAGGTGTTAATAAGCTGCGTTAGGCTAAGTTGGGCATCTCCAAGAATTCCGATATCTGGATTGCCAAGACGATTTAATTCTCCGTCATCGATATCAATGTGGATAATTTTTAAATGATCATCCATACCCCAGTGGATTCTAGGTATGCTAAGACGTGTTCCTATAGCTAAGATAACATCTGCCTTCGACCAAAGTTTGTGTCCCGCGGGATTAGATTGGCTGAGGTAGTGTCTTTCATCGATAACACCCTTACCACTCCACAATGTTGTAACTGGCGCTTGGAGCATTTCCGCTATCTCTAAAACCTCCTTTCCTGCATCCATTGCTCCACTGCCGACCACGACTAGGGGGTTCTTTGCTGATCCTAAAAGTTTGGCAGAATCTTTTATAAGGTCAGAGTCCGGTGCTAGCGCTTCATACTCTGCGATAGGATCGAGCAGACACACTTCCTCTTTAACTCCTAAAATGTCCTCTGCCATCTCAAGTGCTACCGGACGAGGTCGACCAGTTAATAACTTCGTATATGCTTCTCGGATTAAGTTTGGTGCTTCCGCTGGTTTTTCTATTCTTTGGGCATATTTAGTCAGGCTACGCAGTACTCCAAGTTGGTCTGGGATCTCGTGCAATAATCCGGCTCCTTTACCAATCCATTCGGAAGGAATTTGGCCGGCAATACATAAAACAGGTGTGTTGGTGGAGTAAGCAGTACACAGTGCTGATGAGGAATTTAGGACTCCAGGGCCAGGCACGACGGTGTAAACTCCAACGGAGCCCGTAGATTTCGCATAGCCATAGGCCATGTATCCTACACCTTGTTCATGACGAGAGTTGATTAAATTAATTGACTTGCTTGCTTGGTTGAGCGCATCGAAAAGATAATAGAGTTGTCCGCCTGGAAGACCGAAAACAGTTTTAACACCACGTTGCTCAAGAGATTTTATAATCGCTTGTCCGCCTGTAAGTTGTGGCATATTAATACTCCAAAAAAAAGAATCAATTCCGTACAGATGTGGATTGTATTGCTGATTTATCGCAAAAAAAATACTTCAAAATAGTTATTTCTTTAGTTTGTTTTTTGGGGGGTTTAATGTCAAGGTCACAGGTCATTCTTTGAATTAAAATTATTTTTACCATTTGTCAGTTTTTGTTTTGCTAGACAAATAAAATATCGGAAGCGAGCTACTATGATAACTGCAGATAATATTTTTGCGATTGGTGCACTTCTTTTTGGACTCGCATGGCTGGGTTTTTGGATAGATGTTAGTCCATTAGGAAAAAAAACATCCGGTGTGATTTGGGTGTTGGTCGTTGGTATGATTATGTCTAATATTGGTGCGGTGCCATTGAAAAGCCCGGTCTATGATTTTGTGGGTGGGAACTTGGTGCCCTTAGCGATTCCATTACTTCTTTTTAAAGCAGATCTTCGAGAGATTTTTACGAAGAGTGGGGCGGTGATGGTAACCTTCCTGATAGCCAGCTGCGCTACTGTTATGGGAGTTATGCTTGGTTTCTTTATGCTGGACCTAGGAGAGATTGGCCCTAAAGTGGCTGGGGTGTATGCTGGCGCGTGGATTGGCGGTGCGGTCAATATGCTGGCGGTTTCCCAAGCTGTGCAGATGACTCCAAATGAATTTTCTTTGAGTATAAGTGCCAGTAGCTTAGTCAGTATCCTGGCACTTTACTGCTTATTGACTATACCGAGTATTAATTTTATCTCCCGTTGGATCTCCAATGATAGAGCCTCTTTCGAGCAGCAAGCTGATAATATTTCTGAATCGGCTAAAGAGGGAAATGATTTCATTTTGACTCACGTGAGTGGTGCGATAGCCCTAAGTTTCCTTATCTGCTGGATATCAAAAAATGTTAGTGAAACGTTGGGTTATGGTCAATATACTATTTTAGTAATAACCGCCTTAACTTTGTTATTTGCGAATATTTTTTCGCGAGTTCTAAAGGATTTAAGAGGTGATTTTGAAATAGGTATGTTGCTCATGTATCTTTTTTTTGCAGTCGTCGGCGCAGGAACCGATGCAACGGCGTTCATCTCAAATGCGCCATTACTTTTTGTCTATGGACTTATAATAATTTTTATTCATCTTTCGGTTGTTTTGTTTTTTGCAAGATTGTTAAAGATAGAGTTGCCAGAGGCGATTATTGCATCAGGTGCAGCCCTAGTGGGTCCGGCACCTACGGCCGCAATAGCTAGTTCCAAAGGATGGCGGCATCTTATCACCCCAGGGATTATGTGCGGCATTTTTGGTTATGCTATTGCTACATTCATAGGAGTTTCTATCACTGCTGTTTTAGGCTAAATTTTATCCATTATCTGAGTTATCAGGAAAAAATATTAGTAAAAAGTGTGGTGACTGATGATTAGATTGTTGAATATGATCTTGTTAGACCCCATATCACGGCTAAGGAATCAATAATAGAGCGCTCGGAACATGAATGATTCGAAAGTTGGCGACGTCATTGATGATGATCAAACGTTGATTAATGAAGTCTCCACCCCCGCGGTTGCTGATGAAGTATTACCGGATACTTTATATCTCATGCCAATACCGCAAAGACCATTTTTTCCGGGTCAGGCTCAGCCGGTGGCGATCAATCTAGAGCAATGGCAAGAAACCCTAAAAACAATAGATAAATCTGGCCAGTCGGTCCTTGGTCTTTCTTATGTTCAGTATACCCAGGAAGAGCCTCCTGAACCCACTCAATTTCCTGAAATAGGTTGTGTTGTTCGTCTTCATAAACCGCCACAGTTAACGGATACACCCGGCCATTTTTTGGCACAAGGATTGCGTCGATTTCGCATAGTTCGATGGTTGAGTGATTCTGTGCCCTACCGTGTGCAGGTCGAGTATCCTCGCAATCAGGATGATCACGACAGTGATGAGATTAAAGCTTATGCGATGGCGCTTATAAAAGCGCTCAAAGATTTGCTGCCTTTAAATCCCTTGTATAGCGAAGAATTAAAGCACTACATGTCTAATTTTAATCCTAACCAGCCAGGTTTGCTTGCAGATTTTTCTGCGGCTTTGACGACCGCCAAAGGAGATTCTTTGCAGGAAATATTAGAAACTTTACCCTTACGAGCGAGAATAGAGAAGGTGCTTGTTCTTTTGCAAAAAGAGCGAGAGGTGGCTGAATTGCAGGGTGAAATTAGCAATCAAGTTAACGAAAAAGTGACGAAGCAGCAAAGAGAATTTTTTCTCCGTGAGCAACTAAAAATCATCCAGAAAGAGCTTGGTATCAGTAAAGATGATAGGACATCTGATTTAGATCGTTTTGAATCTCGATTGGATAGATTGATATTGTCCGACCAGGTATATGAAAGAATTAATGATGAAATGGATAAGTTGCGTGTCCTTGAAAGTGGATCTCCAGAATATTCAGTAACACGAAATTATTTAGATTGGGTGACGTCCGTTCCATGGGGAGTTGTATCCTCAGATAAATTAGATCTTATCGAAGCAAAGAAAACCTTGGAAGAACACCATGATGGATTAGATGATGTCAAAGAGCGTATTCTTGAATTCCTTTCGGTGGGCGTATTTAAAGGGGAGTTTTCTGGATCGATACTATTATTGGTTGGTCC
Organism: Halieaceae bacterium; assembly: GCA_029247075.1. Classification (GTDB taxonomy): domain Bacteria; phylum Pseudomonadota; class Gammaproteobacteria; order Pseudomonadales; family Halieaceae; genus CABYJX01. The sequence goes on from JAQWLX010000054.1 coordinate 25,869, forward strand.
ACCAGGCGTGGGTAAAACTAGTATTGGTAAATCTGTAGCGGACGCTTTGGGCAGAGAGTTTTATAGATTTAGCCTAGGTGGTATGCGAGATGAGGCGGAGATTAAAGGTCATCGACGTACTTATGTGGGAGCCATGCCTGGAAAGTTTGTGCAGGCACTTAAAGAAGTCGATGTTTCAAATCCTGTTATCATGCTTGATGAAATTTACAAAATTGGTGCATCA
>JAQWLX010000068.1 GCA_029247075.1 Halieaceae bacterium
ATCCGGTGATGCGTCATATGGTGAATTTAGAGGTTGTTAATACCTATGAGGGAACTCATGACGTTCACGCACTGATACTTGGTCGAACTCAAACAGATATCCCTGCATTTTAGGAATACAAAATTTAAATTATTAACACAGAGTGATTATTACGAGAAGGAAATGCCGCAGTGTCGTTTAGAGTGAAGCTATCGCTATTTGGCTTCGCTTTGGCTTTTACTTGTTTCATTTTGTTTGGACACAACTTTTTTCCATTGCAGGGTTCAATACCAGATAATTCGATTAGTAAGACTTGGTTTGAATCTGGTTCCTATGAAGTAGATCTATACCAAGAAGTTATGGTGGATCAATCACGAACTACCTCTGTAAATGGCGACTATGCAGGCTCTGCTCAGAGAACTTTAGAGGTTCATGTATGGGCGCCTAAATCTGTTAAAAACAAATTCCCGTTGATTATCTATAGCCATGGTTTTGTATCGACCTGGAGAGGTGGAGCATATCTCGCCGAGCATCTTGCCAGTCGAGGTTATGTGGTAGCTGCCCCCAATTTTCCACTCACTAATTGGTATGCACCCGGCGGCCCCAACATTACTGACATTGTTAACCAGCCTGGCGATGTGAGTTTTATTATTGATACGATACTTAACCAAAGCTCATCCGAGCATCATAGGCTATTTGAATTAATTGATTCAAAAAATATTGGTGTTGTGGGCCTATCTCTAGGCGGCTTGACTTCTACACTACTAGGTTTTCATCCCAAGTGGCGAGATGAAAGAGTGGGTGCAGTGCTGTCTATTGCAGGACCGACTGCCATGTTTAGAGATGATTTTTTTCAACACAATAAAATTCCATTCCTAATGCTAGCAGGGGATATTGATTTAATTGTCCCCTACCAAACTAACGCAAAACGAATTCCCGAGAAAGTTCATGGGAGTGAATTAGTTACAGTACGTTCAGCTTCTCATACAGGATTTTCAGGTGTGGCTAAATTATTGGGGTGGTTAGATAATCCAGATAGAGTCGGATGTTTTTTCGTTAATAGGAACTTGTTAGATGATGATCAAGACTCTTTGAGGAGTGTTTTTTCTTCTAGCGGTGTTCCTATCGATGAAAAATACGAGGTAGAGATTTGTACAGAAGATAAATTTCCAAAGTCGATGGACCTTAGATTACAGCGAATTATTTCCACTCTAGTCGTAACTAGTTTTTTCGAAAGACAATTTAGTGATGATTTGGAGGTAAGGGTTAATGCTAGGGATTTTTTAAAATCTGATTTGGCTCGCGAATTTGATTCAGTGACTGTGATTTCTCACAACATGCGAAAAAGTAATGTCGAAATCCAGGAGATGTTATGAAAGGTTTAAACAAAAGGGTAGCAGTTGTTACTGGGGCAGCATCAGGAATAGGAAGGGCGATCTCAAATAGATTTGCTGAGGAGGGGGTAGAAGTATTTGGTATCGATTTGCAAGTTGGAGATATGCCAGAGAATCAGTCTTTGGTCGGTCACGTCCAAGTAGATTTGACACATGAGCATTCTACTAATCTGATCCTAGATTTCTTGTCTTCATATACAAAAAAATGTGACATTCTTGTAAATGCAGCTGGTGTCAGCGAATTCGGTTTTTTTGATGATAAAGATATGAGCCTCTTTGAGCGAACTATGGCAGTAAATCTTGAAGCTGTGGCGCGCATAACCAGAGCTTTTTTACCTTTACTAAGAGAGTCAAATCAAGGAAGAATAATTAATATTGGATCAATATGTTCTGAGTTTGCTAGTCCAGGACTATCTGCTTATGTCATTTCTAAGCATGCGGTTCTCGGATTGACTCGTGCCTTGGCCTCAGAACTTGGTTCAGAGGGAATTACTGTTAATTGCATTCAACCAGGTGCAATTTTAACGGGGATCACCGCTTCAAGTTTTGAAGCAGACCCGTCCTTTAAGGAGCATTGGGTAAACAAGGCGGCAATAGGGAGGATTGGGGAGCCTGAAGATGTTGCGCCCTTAGCCTGTTTTTTGGCCAGTGAAGAAGCGCGTTTTATTTCAGGCCATGGAATTTATGTAGATGGAGCCGCGATGCAGCAAGGATAGGCGCTAGGTTAAAATGATAGGCCTTGATCTAAAAATTCGTGCTCTTTTCCGTGACTCGGCATATTTTCAGTTAGATGTTCTCCATTGACTTCGTCTCGTGTTGCTGCAACGTCTTCCGGACGCGCGAAGAATTGAGAGTACCACTTGCGGCCCGTTCGAAAGGGACCATCCGTTTTAAGTTGCATTATTTTAATTGCCGACCTTTTGTTCTGCCAAATATCAAAGTCAGCAGCAAAGGCTTCTAGTGCTCCGGCCTGAGCCTGCTTTTGGATTTCAATATCTTGTTCAGACGGTGGGTTAGAGCTACCTTGGGTTAGGCAGCCATGCCAACATTTAACGACGCCATCTTTGACTGGTGTATTTGCGATAAGCTCATAAATAGTGTTTCCAGCAAATACTTGTTTTGATAACAATATTCCAGGACCTGTATACCAGGTTGTAGTCCTAAGATAAGTCTCATAAAGCTGCATTGGGCCACCCTGCCTCTGTATATAGAGATGGTCCCTGAATTCATTACTAAAATATTCGCAAGGTGCCCCATGAGTTGGACCCAAGTGACGAACATCAGCCATATTGTCCAAGATTTCTTGAGGATGAATTTCGACTTCGCCCAGGTGATCAAGGTTCCATTTTACCCACTGAGGATTATCCCATTCCTCTAGATGAGGAGGATCAAAATCAGGCTCTCTGTTATCCGCATCGTACCAAGCCATGATGCAACCCATATTATCAACTACCGGATAAGATCTTATTGATGCCGATTTTGGGCAGGGTCCGTCGAAATAGGGAATATCATCTACTTCCCCGGTCGGGGAATAACGCCACCCGTGATAAGGACATCTAATTGAATCTCCTTCAATCTGTTGTCCATTTTTCACTATCATCGCACTTTTACCCGCAGTGAGGTGGGTTCCCATGTGCGCGCAATATGCGTCCAATAGCACCGGCTTGCCACTTTCTCCTCTGTATAGTGCGAGATCTTCACCGAAGAAGTTAATTGCTAGAGGCGAGGTATCGAGTTCTGAACTTTCCGCAATAACGAACCAGCCTCTCGGAAAGGTGTTTGGGCCAAGATTGTAATCTGCTGCTAAAGCCATATTGCGGTCTTTTTAATTATTAAAAAGTGTTCCATTATAACGCGGGTTTTATTTCATGAAAGTAATCTATAACTAAATGATTTTAAAAAATAATCCTCAAATATCTTTTTGAATTGTTTCTTGGCGAATAAATTTCTGACCCAAAATAAATCCGATTCCAGCCCATACTGTTGCTATAATAGCGCCAATCCCTGCCATACTAGCCAATCCAAAGTTCAGACCCTGGGTTAATCCGGTAATTGTCCAAGCAGAGATTACATCTCCACCTCGATATAGCACCACATCAATGATTGGTTTTGATTTAAAACGACTATTGCGTCCCACGACCGTGAAAAGCATTTCTCTTGCAGGACGCGTGATCGAGTATTGACCTGCTCTACGAACTATTTGTAAGGATACGATTAGAGCGACTATAGGCATCATGGCTAATAATAAAAATCCTACTACTAGAAGAGATGGGATTAATGATAGAGAAAAAGAAATCCCCAACTTTTTTGTGATTCGGCCCGTAGCGAATAAGCCAATGCCTATGGATAATGTATTTACTGCCAAATCCATTCCCGCCCAAATTTGAGTACGCATTTCAGGGTCGATCGAGGAAAGAATATTTTTTAGCTCGAAATAAATAAGAGAGCTAAGCAATGTCGCAAGAAATATGAATAACGCGATACCTATTAAGAAACGATCATTAAATAAAATTCTAAAACCCTCTAGAGAAGTTCCTCCAATCGATGTCTTTCCAGATAGAAGCGCTTCAGATTGAGAATGAGAAAAATCCATCTTTGATGGACTCTGAATCACGGGGATCAAAGGGACTGCGAGAATGATGATTGCGCTGGCAATCAGAAGCAATAGATGATTACCGAGAGTACTTACAAAAATTGCCGTGAAAAATGGACCTATTATGGCTCCTGTACTTGCGCCTGCAGCGATAAAACCAAACAACCTTTTGGCTTGTGCTTTACTGAATGTCTCTGCCATTAAGCTCCAAAATACCGAAACATGGAAGAGTGCATATACACTAACCCAAACATAGAATGCTTTATCCGAAAAGGTTTTAATTTCTGTGATGTTGTTTGAAAAATAAAACAGGAGAAAGCTTAAAGCAAAGAATATATAAACACCGGGGATTAAATAAATTAAACGTGCTCTTGAAGCTATATGCCCGTAAAAGGAAATAGCTATGGCGCTAAATAAAAAGGTAAAAGTCCATAACCAACTTACTTCAATATCGCTCCAATCGCTTGCCATTGAATCTCGGACAGGCCGTAGTATGTAATAAGAAGTCATTAGAAGCATAACTAGACAAAAAGAAGATAGAACTGCTCTCAGTTCTTTCGAATCTATGTCAAATATTTTAGCTATGAGTTGTCCAATTTGCATACTATTTGCAATCAAAAGTTATTTCTAATACGCATAAACGCATTTAGCATTTCCTGCCTTTGAATGGGAGTAGGAATCACACCTTTATTGGCTTGCATGTTGTCTATCATGTGATGTTTTTTTGAAGTGGCAGGAATGATGCTTGTTACCGCAGGATTTGAGAGAATAAATTTCAAGAAGAATTGACCCCAACTATAGACCTCCAGATCTTTTGCCACCTCGGGCAAAGATTGATCTTTTGTGATCTTAAATAAGCTGCCGCGTTTAAATGGTCTGTTGATCATTGCAGCTATACCTCTTCTGCGTGCTAAGGGGAATAGATCAAATTCAGCGTCTCTATCTTCGATATTGTAAGAGAATTGAACAAAATCTATTTCTTCAGTCTGCATGATTTTGATTAACTCGCTTCTATATCTACCGTGAGAGGTTGTTATCCCTATGTATCTGACCTTCCCTTCTTCCTTCCATTTTTTAAGAGTTGATAAATGCGTTTTCCAATCGACTAGATTGTGGACAGCAATTAAATCGAGTTTTTTTACATTCATCCTTTTTTTAGACAAAAGCATTTGTTCTATGCCTTCTTCTTTTCCTGTTTTCCAGACTTTTGTAGCGGCAAAGTATCGATGTGGAAAATCCAATTGGCTTAGTAAGCTTCCGATAGTTGATTCTGCATTGCCATACATTGGAGATGAATCAATTACAGTACCTCCCCCTATGAAAAACGATTCCAAAACCTCTACAAATTGGCCGAAATTTTCATCGGGTTTGAGATCAAAGGTTCTAGATGTACCCATTCCAATTACTGGAATTCTTTCTCCTGAAGATGGAATCGCTCTAAGTAATAGTCTTTCATTAGGATTTTTAGAGAATGCGAGCTCGCTTAATAGTGCTGTAATAGCTAAAAAAAATTGTCTGCGGTCTATCATTTAAATAATCAGCCTGGTTCAGATTCAGCGCCTGCTTGAACTCTAAGGAGGCCCTTATAAATTCCACGGGCGCTTGTTTCTCCAGTTAGAACTCGATAAACATCGTCAACAAGTGGCATTTCAACCTGGTATTGCTCTGCAAGTGCTTTCACAGCGGGAGCGCTTTGGACTCCTTCCGCGACCATGTACATGTTGCCTATGATTTCCTCCATTGTTTTGCCTTTGGCAAGTTCGATGCCTACGTGACGATTTCGACTTTGTGGGCTGGTGCAAGTAGCTATAAGATCGCCTATTCCTGCTAGCCCCGAAAAAGTAGCTGGCTCTCCACCCATAGCGACACCCAGTCTAGTTATTTCAGCTAGACCTCTAGTTATAAGAGAAGCGCGAGTATTGTCACCTGCTCCAAGTCCGTCTCCCATGCCCACGGCGATAGCTATGATATTTTTTAGGACTCCGCCTAATTCACAGCCGACCACATCTAGATTTGTATATACTCGGTATAATCCATTATTAAAAAGAGGCTGCATAGATTTAACTAGTGTTGGATTTTTCATAGCGATGACGCTAGCCGCCGCTCTACCTTCCATTATCTCTAACGCAAGATTGGGTCCTGTCAGGACTCCTGCGGCGTGATTTGGCATGACCTCTGAAATGATTTCTGTCATTCGTTGCAGTGATTCAAGTTCTAGTCCTTTAGTCAAACTTATTATAGGCGTATTCAAAGGTACTTTAGGTTTTGCTTGGGTCAGTACATATCTGAAGTTTTGAGATGGAATAGCCATCACTACTAGATCAGCTGTCTCAACAGCATGCGCGATATTATTTGTTGCTTTAAGAGAAGGTGGTAGTTCTATTTTCTTTAGATACTTACTATTAGAATTTTTTGTGTTTATCTCATTTACGGTTTCATCACTTCGTGCCCAAAGGTTCACCTGTGCATTGCGAGTCATCAGGGCGGCAATTGTTGTTCCCCAGGATCCTCCGCCAAGGACGGCAATCTGTTTTTCTTTCATATAGGATTCCAGTTGATTAACAGGTGTTGATGTACAAGCATATCTGAAATCCGATTTAGATCCACAACAGGATTGGTATATTAATAGAAAAGAGATAGCATCTCGGGTTATCTTATACTCTGCGCGGAAGGGTTATGGAGTATATGGTGAAAATAAATCGAAGGGATTGCTTGACCGGTGCGGCGGCTCTAATTGCAGTCGCTTCTACACAGGGCTGTGATAAAGAGGCACCAGAAGCAATGATTGATGAAAATCTACCAGTAAGTGGTTTTACCAAAAAGTCCACCGCCGAAGATGTTACAAAAGGTCTAGATCTTTCAGGACAAGTAGGTTTGGTTACTGGCTGCAACTCTGGACTAGGCCTTGAGACCATGAGAGTGCTGGCTCTTCGAGGTGCACATGTCATTGGCACAGGACGCACATTACATAAAGCACAGAAAGCTTGCGATAAAATAGAGGGAACCACAACACCCCTAGAACTAGAATTGACCAATTTAGATTCGGTTAGAGACTGCGCAGATAATATACTTCAGCTCGGGCTAGTCCCAAATATGGTGATATGTAATGCGGGTATAAACACCTTTGGTGATTTAGAATTGATCCAAGGTATAGAAAAAACCTTCTTTGTGAATTTCTTGGGACATTTTGTGCTCGTTAATCATCTTTTACCGAAGATGATTCAAAATGGCACCGGTAGATTCGTGCATGTCAGCAGCCGATCCGCCTATAAACAGGCACCCTCGGTTGGTATAGATTTTGACAATCTCAGAGGGGAGGCGAAGTTTAATTCAGGGGAAGCATATGGACGTTCCAAGTTAGCAAATGCGCTTTTTTCGCTTGAACTTTCACGTCGCCTTCAAGGAACCGGAATTACTTCAAACGCCATTCACCCGGGTCTGGTGCTGACTAATATCGCTCGATCAGCGCCAATGTTGGTGCGCAAGGCTTTTGAATTTCTTGGACCTTATATAGCCAAAACGCCAGAGGAGGGTGCTGCAACACAAGTATATGTCGCGACTAACCCTGCTTTGGAAAACGTATCGGGACTTTTCTTTGAAAACTCTAATGCGGTTGTCATAAAAGGAAGACATTTTTTAAACGATAAATCTATGGCCGAGTCTCTTTGGGAAACGGCCGAAGAAATGGCGGAGAGCTATCTCATCTAGATAGAACTAATCTCAGACTAGATCGATCTCGGTCAAAGAATTTTTGGGATCTTCCGTTTCCCAAAATCCTCGTAGTGAAAGTAATTTTCCTTTTTCGTCTACAGCATATGTGAAGATGCCATATACTTTTTGTTGTAGCGCTTTTTCTGCTGCTGGAATGGTTATGGTCAACTCAACATGGTTAGCGACCTCGCTTCCGGCCGCATAGCTTTCCTTTATATCAATACGAATGTCTGCAGGGGCGATAAAGTTGTCCCAGAAGGCTTCTCGTGCAGCCTTACCACGATGCCCTTTTCCTTCAGCGTCAATATGCGAGATTCCAATTGGATCTTCGATAATCGCGTCATCAGCATAGAGATTCAGCCATGCTTCTCGGTTTTTTGTTTGTACATATTCTCGAGATAGTAAAGCAGCTCTTCTTGCTGGATGGGCATCTATAGTCATCTTATGCTTACTCCTTTTGGTTGATCCGTTGTAACTTAGCGAATTGCAGAAAGCGATTTTTGTATCAAATCGCTCGCCTGTTGCTCATAGCTTACTCCGAAAATATTAAAATGATTAAGTATATGGTAAAGATTGTAGACAGATTTTCTCTCAATATAACCCTTGTCGATTGAATTTGCCGAGTTATATGCGTCATAAAAATCTTGATGAAAACCTGCGAACAATTCCGTCATAGCTATATCGTGTTTCACGATCTCCATAGTAACAAGCTGGATCAAAAGTGATTGGATTCCCTTCAAGGTCAGAGGCCCAGTTACTCGCCCAAAGATCTCCATGGAGAAGCGAGGGATCCGGGTAATAATTAGTAAATAATTTTGAAATTTCTTCGAGTAATAACTGTCCATTATCAAATACAGATGTGTCAAGGTTATTATCCAGTGCTTGATTAAGCTGCGGCAGTAGCCGGAACTCCTTAAAAAATTTTGGCCAGTCATTTAAAAAACTATTTCGCTGTTTATTAGCGCCAATCCAATTATTTACATGCCACCCGTGAAAGTCATTTTGGTTTTGATGCATTGCCGCTAAATTCTCCCCCATTTTAATAGCGCAATTTGAGTCGGGACTTCTTAGTGAAACAAATTCCAGAGCTAGCCAGGCAAAATTCGCAGACTCACCCTTTGCAAAAATGCGAGGTGTCTTTAGAGTATTTGTGTTTGAAATAGCTTTGAGGCTCTCTGCTTCAGAATTAAGAATAGAGGATTTGTTGATGTCAATTCTCTTTAAAAAAATTGATTCAGATTTTGCTTGTAGTCGAAAGGTTTCCCCCGTGATTCCAGAGCCTAAGGGCAAACATTGCACGGGCTCGAAATTATATTCCTTAGCTACACTAATGCCAATGCAGATCTCTTGCCAGAAAGTATCGGTTTTTTCGGCCACCTAAAAAACTAGAACCGAAAACCAAAACTATTCTTCATTCGGCGCTAGAGCCTCTGCTGGGAAAAGTACTTCTTTACTAACCGATTCTATTAGCCTCTCGGCACTATAACTTCCGATTGAAAATATTCGATCCCAATCTGAAGTACGCAAATAATAATTACTTTCATGTTTGTTAAGAATGTATTTTATTTCTGTTTCGTCCTGAAGCTGCAGCATTAATACTAAAACTTCTTCACTGTCGAGTTTATTGTACTGATCAATGTCAGATAGGTTAGTGAATCTTAGTCGCTCTATTTGTTTAGTAATTTCCTGCGCGGCTTCTTGATTAAGAGGCTTGTTCTGATCATCTGATTTGGTTGCTTGCCAAGATCCCAATCCTTCCATTAAATTTACCTCGGATATGGTTTTTTCAATTTCTTCTTCAGATGTGTTTGTTCCGGATTCTGATTTTCTCTCTAAGATTATATCCCCTGTTTTTATGTAGACGATGTCACTGCTTGGAACTTGCAGGATAGATTTATCGAGCCAGCTAGAGCTAGAACCAGAAGCTTCATATGTAGGAAATTTAACGACAAAAATACCATCTTCGCCGCCTTTTCGGATGTGGATGCGATCAAGACCCGGTGAGCTACCCAAGTAAAGTTCTTCACTAGTATTTGCGGCGCTGGTAAGTTTTATACGTTTACTAAATTCGTTATCGGCGACTTTGAACCGATTTCTAGCGCTCTCTGTTACGGCTACCGCTGAAACTGATTGTGAAGAAAGTGAGTTAATACTCTCGAGAAAGTTACTGATTTTGTCTGAATCTGCCGGAAAATCATTTTCATTAGTGATCAGCCATTCATTATCGCGAAATAGCAATTGAACTGAAGAGTCCAAATCATCAGTGATCGAAATTTCTTTAATCTTTCCCAACGCTTGATTGACAATCAAGCCTTCTGAATTTGACGTACTGGTTAATTGTTTGCCATAGAATATTCCTAAAGCTAGCAATAGCTGCACAACTAGCAGAACAGATAGAGATTTAACATTTAGTTTCATATCAGACCTCCGTTAGTAATTGCTCTTGGCGAAGCTGCTCTTTTTTATCAGCGTTTCGGCGCCAGAGCCAGACTAGTAATATACCTACAACAGTGAAAAAATAGTTGAGATATTCGATGATACGACTTTCGTTACCAGACATCGGGGTGAGAGTACGTGCCAACTGAGTTTTTCCTCTCAGCGACAGTAAAGCTTCATCTTCTAAAGACCAGTCGATCGCATTTTGGATCATAGCAATCGGTTTGCTGTAAGCTGCGTTAATGCTTTGCGAGACCAGATCTAAGCTAACATCTGATGCGAAATTATTGCTTGCGATTACTATTAGCCTAGATGCATCGGATGATCTTTCTATGACGCTAGTGACTACGGAGACTGTTTCGTCAATCTCTTCTGCATCGCCTTCATCAACAGAAGTAGAGCCCTTTTCTGCGCTGGGTTCTAGGAGCGGTGATTCTTTGTCTCTGAAAAATGAGTCAAAGGTCCCCTCCAATGAAACTGCTAAAACCTGAGAAGAAGTTTCACTGTCGACGGAAAATCCATTTTCAGGATGGGAGTCATAATCTGGAATGAGATCGACAGAAGAAGAAGTCCAGCTGTCTTTTGACGTTTTCAGTAATTCTTCATATTTCATGTTACTAGGATCAGATGCGGTAATTGGTGATACCCAGCTAAGGGTAATTTGATCCAGAGAGGAAGTGATTGGATTATTTTGGTTCAGTCCATCAGTGCGTAAATCTGGGAAATGTGGGTATTTAAGCATTTGAATATCTCGGAAGGTTAATCCTCCAATATTGCGCTCTACAGGCACTGGCAGGTTGCCGCTCGATGCGTCGAGTACTAGTGTGTCTTGGATCTTTATTCCTTTAGTATCGAGCCACTCTTCTAAACCAGAGCTATAGGGCATTGCTTCGAGACCCCGTTCTAATGAAATAGAAAAGGGAGAGGTTGCTATAATTACGCTACCACCACGCATCAAAAATTGATCTATTGCAAAAACCTGCTTGCTTGTAAAAGACTCTGGAGAAAGCACTAATAGTAGGTCAGCATCCTCTGGTACGATGCCGCTTTCCAGGGTGGTCTGGTTCAGACGCATTTCCTCCTGAAGTGCTGCCTCAAGTTGAGAGTATCGTTGCCCGCCCGGGCCATGACCTTCAGGTTTGACTATAGCTAAGGTCTTTAGAAATCCTGGGGCAAGTCTTTGTAAAGCGGCATTGATTGTTTTCTCGATGGATGCTGCATCCAGAGCCTCTGGCAGAGGTACCTGGATTAATTCTTCCTCCGTCTCTAGAATCATGTAAAACCAAAAGGGCTCTGGGTTAAGCAGACTTGCTATCTGTGGACTGAACCCATACTCACTTTGCAGAAACTCTGCTGTAGCCCCATTTTGCGCATCCGGATCCTGAAAATCGATTTGTAATTGGTTGCCTGACTTTGATTTAATTTCAAGAAGTATTGATTCTAATTCGTCTCTCAGGTCGGCGAGTTCTTCTGGAAGTTTCTCTTTGGAAGAAATATAGCCATGAAATTTAATTGGCGCATCTATCAGATCAAAAATATTGCCAGAGGACTGAAAGGCGTTAGTCACTTTGCGTATTGAGCGGGTAATTGCGTACTCTGGATTTTTTAATACAACATCCAGATCTCTATCCCCACTGGCTTTTATTTCAATTAGTTCTTGAAAACCTAGTGTTTGATATTCGTCTCCGTAAGCAATGACTATATCGAAATAAGAATTCACAATTGCAGACTGATGACGATCTGCAGTTTGAAAAGGTACCGGTTTTACACCATAGGTTGCCGCCGCCTCTTCTTCCATTTCTCTATTTTCAGTTGGATCTGAAAAGATAACTTTAACGTTACCTTTTCCAGCAACCTTATATTCGTTTAACAAATCTTTTAACTGAGGGATAAGCGGCGCCAAAAGCGGATGGGTCTTAGTGGAAAAATAGCCATGTAACAACAAAGGTTCGCGGAGGTTGTTGAGTTGCGTTTGTGTTGCACTAGATATTGAATGGTTTTGGTCTTCCGTAATGTCAACTCTCAGGCCATTAATCTGCTGAAGCCATATATTCCCCGCTAGTAGGTTCGCGATCAAAAGACCTGCAAACCAGTATGTTCGACTATGAGCCTGGTTTAGAGGGTTTCCTGCCCATCTTAATCTTTCAAGACCGAGCAAATTCAAAATTAAAAAGATCCCTATAATTGAAATGTAGTAATAGAAATCTCTTATATCTAGGACCCCCTTGCTCACCGAATCAAATCGAGACCCTGTCCCAGCCAGTGAAAGCCAGCCTCCTATGTGATGACCAAATAGATTGGAAAGCAAATCCGAGCCAATGAAATAAAATATTCCACAAGTTAAGGTTGTTAGGATCAGAGCCACTATTGGGTTGTCCGTCCGAGTACTCATGCACAGCCCAATTGAGATATAAGCGGCGGCTAGTAAAGCGCTGGCTAGGTAAGCTCCTATCACTGGTCCCCAGTCGATATTGCCAATTAGTGATACTGAAACAGGTATTGGTAATGTCAAAGCTAATGCCAATAAAACTAGCAACCAACTACCAAGGAATTTTCCTAGTATTAGGGAAAACGCCGGGCTTGGTGACGTGATTAAACTTTCGAGCGTTCCGGATCTAAGCTCTTCTGACCATGATCGCATTGTTATCGCCGCTATTAGGAAGATAAGCAGGAGAGGTAATCCTTCGAATAGTGGCCTAACATCAGCTATATTTCGTGCAAAGAAAAATTCTAGCCAGAAAAAATTAAATAAAACAGCACCTAAAAACGCAGCCAAAAATAAGTATGCCGAAGGGCTATTGAAGGAGCTTCTTAATTCTTTGCCAGCAACTTGCTGAGCAATCACCAGATAACTAGTCATTGATGATCTCCTCATTTATTTCAGCGAACACCGTTTCAAGGTCCCGCGTAATTGGAGTCAAGGAATGTAAACGAGCACCCTTAGATACAAGTAAAGCGGCGATCTCAGGAGCGTCAACTAGTTCAGCCTCAATCCTGAGTTCGCGAATAGCGCCATCTGTCCCTTGTTCAATGACATTTTTTACGCTCGCGAGTTCTCCGAGTGCTTGTAAGTCTGCGTTTTCAGCTCTTACTCTCAGCCATTGCTCTTGTTGTAGTTCTTCTAAAGTTGAATCAAGTCTTAACTGTCCAGACCGCATAACCAAGACACGTTCGCAGACGGCCTGCACTTCTTGAAGCACATGAGTAGAAATTATTACCGTAGCAGATTGGGCAAGCTCTTTAATTAACGCTCGCATTTGCCTTATCTGAGTTGGATCAAGTCCATTGGTCGGTTCATCGAGTATTAAAATATCTGGGTCATGAAGTAGGGCTTGTGCGACCCCAACACGCTGCCGAAAGCCTCTCGACAACGTAGAAATCTTTTCGGTTGCTTTGCTATGTAAAGAAGTTCTATTTATAGCTGAGTTTATAAGCCCAGCTGATTCTTTTCGCGACACACCTCGCAAGCCTAAATTAAACTCAAGATATTCAACTACAGACATGTCTGGCCAGACAGGGCAATTTTCTGGCAGGTAGCCAATCCTCTTCTGCGCCTCAAGGGGTTTATCGATCATCGATAATCCATCAATATCGATTTCCCCGCTTGTGGGTTCAAGGAAACCGGTGAGCATTTTCATAATCGTCGTTTTGCCCGCACCATTGTGTCCAAGCAGGCCAACGATTTCGCCAGATTTAATCTGAAAGTTTACATCGCTTATTGCGATGGTATCGCCATAACTTCGGTTTAGTTTTGTAGCTGTAATCATGATGGATTCAAATAAACTTATTTGCCTAATGAGGGAGCGAATGTTACCGCAATCTTTTTTTTAATTTCAAGACCTACATGCATGAATTTAATATAGAAATGTTCGCCGCGGTTATTCCTGAAAAAAACAGTCTACAGCTCCACAACTACTTTACCGATATTTCTGCCATCAAAAAGTTTTGAGTACGCATCTACCAGGTTTTGTAATCCTTTAGTTGGTTGAATTGGTAACTTAATTAGGCCAGCGTCCATCCAACGTCTGAGAATCGGATTGAATTCATGTTCGCGGCGATAGAAATCTGGTGAGAAGAAGCCCTCGATTCGGAGTCTTTTCATCAATACAAGATCATAATTCTTAGGACCGGGAGATCGTTCTGAGGAACCGTAATAATCCAGTAATCCAGAGACGGCTACTGTTCCAAAAAGCGCCATATTATCAAATACTGCTTCGGTGATAGCACCGCCGACATGATCGCAGTAGACATTTACTCCCTCTGGGCAAAGCGACTCTAATTTAGCTGATACGTCCTCACTCTTGTAATTAATTGCCCCATCAAACCCAAATTCATTACAAATCAATTTACACTTCTCGTCTGACCCTGCAATGCCGATAACTTTACAGCCTGCGATTTTGGCTATTTGTCCTACAAGTAGGCCTGTGCATCCAGCTGCGGCTGATACCACGAACGTGTCACCTGCTTTAGCACGACCAGTTTCAATAACGCCTACATATGCCGTCCAACCATTTGCACCCAAAATACCGACATAATCAACGAGGTCAGTTTTACTATCATCCACTTTGCTCGGATACATGGTGTTGGGATCTATCACTGAATAGTCTGCCCACTGTCCCCAGGATCTTAATTTTTCACTCACGTTAAAATCGGGGTGATTGCTGTATACCACCTCCCCTAACACAGTCCCGAATAATTTTTCACCAATTGGTGTTGGTGGCAGGTAGGAGTCTTCTCGATCGGTCATCACCATGCGAGTCCCCGCATCCATTGAAAGGTAATGATTTTTGGTTAGAATGCATCCTGATGGGACCTCTATGCTGCTCTCCTGTTTTATTTCGAAGCATTTCTCGAAATTAGCCCCTTTGGGCATACTATTCATTACCCAAAAATTATTCGTTTGATCAATCGAGGTCATTTATTTTTCCTTAAGTATTTTTTTAAAACTTTAGTTTGAAGAGCCTCTAAACCCTAACGAGAGAAATAATTACATAGTATTTACTTGTTAGCATAGATCATTAAAACCATAATACTTTGAATAAAATAAAAATAAAAATAAAAATAAAAATAAAAATAAAAATAAAAATAAAAATAAAAATAAAAATAAAATAAAGGATTGTCTCTGGGCTATCTTAAGACTCAGATGGAAAAAGTCCGAAGGCATTTTTTTGAATGATATCAAATAGAGGGTAGAGCAGTGAGATTTGAATTTAAAATATTGCAATATATTACAATAGCTTTGGTTTCGATTGCTTTTATCTTGCCAATTACAGCGAATGCCCAGAGCGGCGCTGGCATGTTAGAAGAAGTTATAACCACGGCTAGAAAGAGAGACGAATCACTTCAAGATACGCCACTTGCGGTAAGTGCATTCGATGAGTCTTTTATAGACGCTTCGTTTGCGACCAAGTTGGAGGATTTTGACAAATATGCTCCAAACGTAAATTTTGAAAGAAATCAATACGGATCTTCAGCAATGATTGGCGGTATTCGTGGTGTCACGCTGCAGGATATTGAGAAAAGCTTTGAGCCTGCTGTCGGCGTATCTGTAGACGGAGTGTTTCTCTCCAGTAATACAGGTTCGATGATAGACATCATTGACATTGCTTCGGTTGAAATATTACGAGGACCTCAAGGTACTCTTTTTGGAAGAAATACGATTGGAGGTACAGTCAATATCCAGCGTACAAAGCCCACAGGCGAGCTTGGTGGACGGGTTATCGCTAGCTATGGAAGCTATGACAGGACAGATGTATCTGCTTTGGTTAACTTTGCGGTGTCGGACAACCTAGCAGTAAAATTGGTAGGCTTCACGAAGCAAGGCAATGCGCATACTGAAAATATAGATACTGGGAAGGACGATGAGGGTATCGACAAGACAGCATTCTCTATATCAGCCCTGTTCACTCCCACCGATGATTTCGAGGCGCAACTTACCTATGATTATATGGATGATGAGTCCACCTACGCGTCTTCTGTTAATTTGACTGAGAGCAACGGTTTAATATGCTGGCTTTTGGGTTCTTGTGCGGACACATCCTATGCAATCTCTGAGGGTAATGGGTACGAGACCTCTTATAGCTCAAAGCCATTCATGGCAACGTTGGAAAGCGATTCGATCAATTTGACGATGTCGTGGAACTTGGGCAACTTCACTTTAAAATCGGTGACTGGATATATCGACGTTAGTGATGTTTTGGACGCAGAGGTTACAGGCGCACAAGATCTAGCGCCGGGTGTAGGGCTCATTGAGTACACGAGATATACTGAATCTGATCAAACTTCTCAGGAATTTAATCTAACTAGTAATTTCGATGGACCGCTAAATTTCGTGGCGGGGGCTTATTACATGGATTCCTACTACAAGATAGATGGTTCAGCTCTATTCGCGGGTGGACCATGTTGTTTCGGAATCACATCGCAGGATACAGAGGCCTATGGCGTTTACGCGGAGGGTATATATGAGCTTTCGGATGCAACCAGGCTGACGATTGGCGGGCGGTATTCTTTCGAGGAAAAATCCTTAGTTAAAGAAAAGCCGATTACTTGCCCCGATCCTAGCACTGCCCCAGCTCCATGCGCTGATCCTAAGGAAGATTGGAACGAGTTCACTCCTAGGATAATTATCGATCATCATTTTAGTGAAGATCTTATGGCCTACGCTAGTTATTCGACAGGATTTCGAAGTGGAGGCTGGGACGGCAGAAGTGCTGAACCAGATGCCATTGGTCCCTATGACCCAGAGACTGTCGATAGCATCGAAGTCGGATTTAGATCTGAATTCATGAATAATACGGTGAGACTGAATGTAACTGCTTTCCATGCTACTTATGAAGATAAGCACGAAACAGTGTTAAAGAATTGTGGGTCTTGCGGTGAAAATAGTAGTGTAACCAATACTCAAAATGAGAACGCTGGTGAAGCTACCATAAAAGGATTAGAGATTGAGCTGGAAGCGTATCCAAGCGATGCGCTTCATATTCGTGCCGCTGCTGGTTTCATCGATGCGGAATACGATCGATTTGCCGGTGTCAATGCAACTACTGGAGAAATTGAAGATCTTCGCCCACTGCGTAATTTCACTTACACCCCGGAGTATACCATTGGTGTTGGAGCCGACTATCGATGGGACATGGCTCAAGGTGAGATGATACTCAGTGGTTATGTAAAAGCCACTGATGAATTTACTACTAACGTGGTTGTCGATTCGCTAGCGATGGGAAGAGATACGATTGATTCCTACGCTACAGTTGATTTGGCTTTGACTTATCTTCGAGATTTGGGAGATGGAAAATCATTCTCTTTGTCTTTATCAGGTGATGATATAGGACATAGTGATGGTAGGATTTTCAGAACTCTTGAAGCTGGAACCAATTACTACTTTGGTGATCAGGAGCCTGGTAGAACTTGGAAGCTTCAGATGGACTATCGATTCTAGATTAAATAAGTAGATTCTAAAAAGCCCGTGCGTTTGAACGCACGGGCTTTTTCTATGCCTTCTTTTTCTTCGATGGATCTGAGTTGGTATTTAAAGTTCCGCACAAAGATGACCGCCATCGACCACAACTACAGACCCAGTCATGTATTTTGATGCTTCTGATGCAAGCATTAGGAGTGGGCCATCAAGATCATCAAACTCGCCATATCGACGCATGGGTATGCCTTTAACAAAGCTTTCTGATCGGTCTCCCTCAAGTAAGACCCGGCTGACATCCGTTAAGATATAACCGGGCGCTATTGCATTTACTCGAATATTGAAGCGTGCCGCTTCAAGTCCCATTATTTCAGTTGCCTTAACTAGAGCTGCCTTTGATACTGCATAAGGGAATTGACCTTTAATGGTCCTATAAGCCGTGATGGAGGCGATATTGATAATGTTGCCTTGTGTCTGAGCGTTCTTTTGTACTAACTCGGTATAAAGTTTGGAGAGCCTCCAAACTGATTTCAAATTTGTGTCAAAAACATAATCCCAATCATCTTCATCGATCATCGCATATGTTTTTGCTCCAGTCTCAACACCTGCGTTGTTAACTAGCACATCAATGGATCCAAGCGTTTGCTGACCCTGAACTAAAAAATTCTGACATGAATCAGAATCTCTGACATCCAGAGGCAATGCAATTGCTTGACCACCAGCTTTTTTTATTTCTGAGACTCGCTGATCAATTTTATCTATTCGTCTAGCGCCTAAAAGAACATTTGCACCGGCTTTAGATAATATCCCCGCGAAATGATGTCCAAAACCTGAAGATGCGCCTGTGATGGCTACATTTTTCCCTTCTAGTGAAAACAGATCCATAATTTATTCCTTATAAGATAAAGCTGTATGGGAGCAAATGTGTAGAGCCATTTCAAGGGAAGACGAGAACTCTTTTGTCTGAGAAATGCTCGGATGTAAGAAAATCCATCTTTCATTTAAGTCTAAAGAATTTTCATTATATTAAAATTCTTTAGACTTAATCATCTCTTAAGTAAATGAGTTCACTAGCCGGTAGTAAGCTGATAAGGAAATGAGTAAAATTCAGCGTTGTTACTACATTAGTATGATTTTCGAGATATTAGGACCATAGCTAAGTTGGTTAGAGCGCTACCTTGACATGGTAGAGGTCGGCGGTTCGAATCCGCCTGGTCCTACCAAAAATCTAAATTTACTTGTTATCCTTTACTATTAGAACGCCTTTCTATTGCTATCCACAAAATCGCCAATAGAGGTCGGTTCTCGACCCAATATATCTTTTAAGTCAGATGAAGCGTCTTCTAACGAGCCGCCTGCTATTTCAGAAAATAAGTCGACTACAGCTTTAACATACCATTCACTTGGAATAGACGCCGATAAATCGTTTTCAAACTCTTCAATACTAATAGAGTTATATTTTATTTCTCTTCCTAACGAGTTAGAAAGCTCTCGAGCCACCTCATAGAAGGTTAAGAGTTCTCTACCATTAAGGTTGTAGCTACACCGATCTAGATTATCTCGGACGGCAACTTCCGCAGCCGCAATACCGATATCGTTTGAATCTACAATAGCTGTTTTTGTATCGGTGAATGGTAGTGAAAAAGTATTTGCCTTCCTTATTGAATTTGAGAATATAAACAAGTTTTGCATAAAAAAGTTCGGTTTTAAGTACTGACAGGAGATTGGTAATTGATCGATAGCTTGCTCGATTTCGTAGTGTGCTCTAGGAAACGCTGAAATGGCATTTGGCCCGCATTCAAGTGATGATATCTTTACTATTTTTTCGACACCTAGCTCAGATGCTTGCCTAGAGATGGAGACTTCTTGGATAGTTTGATTTGGATTGTTACCAGTCACTAAAATAAGAGTTTTAACACCTTTAAGACTAGAAGAAAAATCGGTATTTTCGTGCTCCATTTGTTGAATTTCGACACCAATTTCCAACAAATCCTTTGCTTGAGAAATGTCCCGTGTAAAGCCTCTGACTCTTGCACCAAGTGACAAGAGGTGACGGGCTGCCGGTCTTCCTACGCGGCCTGTGATACCTGAAATTAAAATCACCGAGTTAGCTCCTTGAAAAAATCTGTATGCCGAGGCTAACTAAAGATAATAATTCTATCAACCAGTTATGCAAGTAGATGATATGACATTCCTTTATTAAAAACTTCAAATTAACCATGGTGGTCATAGAGAGGGTGCAGGTAGACCTCAAGGGTCGACTAACAGAGCGACTAAAGAACAAGGAGCAAGAGACTCTCTGAACTAGCTCGTCTTCATACAGAGATGGCATTAGACACTCTCGTAGACATCGCTTCTAATGGTAACAATGAGAACGCAAGGATTGCTGCAGCGACCGCTATTTTAGATAGAGGGTATGGAAGGGCGGCTCCAACACCGCTTAAAGAATTAGAATCTACTGCCTTACCTCCGGTAGTTATCAAACTCGTATCAGACGACAAGTAATCCAGATTTTTTAATAGATTTCCCTTAATTCTAATATTCGATTAGCAAATCCCTAACTGCTATATTTACAGTGTCTTTCCGTGTGTTGGTGAGTGCTTTCAACCTTGACATGGTAGAGGTCGGCGGTTCGAATCCGCCTGGTCCTACCAAATTAACAGCGTCTCAAACTTGCCTAAACTTTTCTGTTCTAACTTTAAAATTAGCCATTAAGAATGGTATTTTCTCACTTTTAATTCAGTAATGACTCCGTTTGGTGGTAATGAACAACTGATATGTAAGCTGGAAGAATTATTTGAGGTTGTGATATTTCTCCATGCATTGACGCTAGTTTCGTTGCTCGATAAATTTCGTACGCTAGATAATTCGAAATTGACTTCTTCCTTTGTCACTGCTCTAAGAGCACAAATGAATTCTGATGCGCTAACTGAGAGATTTTTTATCGTCATAAAGTAATCGCTTCTTGCTGCGATATTAGCCTCTCCTTCTTGCGCTAAACTCCACACGGGGCAGTTGACTTCAATAGTTTTTGTAGAAGAGCTATTGGTGAGTCCTGATTCTCTCGATTGGAGTTCAATACTTTCTCTTGGGTCGCTCGCCTTGCATACACTGCCATCGAAGATATATTCCTCAGCAAGGTCAGGATGATTTCGGTGTGTGGTTAAACCCTGTGCCTTTCCTTTTTTTAGGTAGTGGTCCAGACCATTAACGTAGTTACCTGATTTAATTTGGGCAGACGCGTCAGGATTGTTAAGCAGATAATAAAACTCATTAAAATCGGGCTCGTTAAACTCGGCTGGATCAAGACCATTAGGACCTGTGGAGAGTCTGCGTTCAAGTGCTCGGGTATGGACGTCGACGGTATCAACAGAGCTACCTCTAATTCTGAATAGCGTCCATCTCAACATGCCGGTATTTGATAACCAAGGTACGGAGGCGCTGGTATATAAATTTTGTAGTTCCGGAGGTGAAACTTGTTCACGAATAACTACAGAAAAGTGACCCGTACCATCGTTGAGAAGAACTCTTTCACCCTTAAAATGCGCGCTTTCATAATTATTTTCGCCAATGAATGTATCGGGAAATCCATGGTCACTTGTTAGTATGTCAACAAAACCATCGTGATTTACATCGTAGAAGTAAGTTGCGTGATTTCCATTTCCTACCATATGATAGTTATGTATTCGGTCTTGGGTTTCGTCAGTCCAATTACCATCTTGATAGATATATATTTGTAAGACATCGTATGGCTGGTCTCCCCAAATCATGCTCGATACAATCAGATCCTCGTCTCCATCATGATCCAAATCAACAAACGATGAAGCTACTTCATGAGATTTAAAATCAGCGTAGTTACTATGGACGTTATTGTAATCTTTACCTTCTAGCATGGGATCTATGAAGCGTTCACGTGAGAGAATTGTTGCCGTGATACCTGACTCAATATCGCTATCATAAGTTCTGATGACATTATATGGTTCGGGTTTTATTGGATCTCCAACTGCATCTCCAACGAAAATCATCACAGATCCAGAGGGACGGTGTCTAGCAGCAAGAGTTGAACCACCGATGTCGAGAGGAATATGGTCAAATGAAGCTCCTTTATTCAACCAAAGACCCAGTCCGGTGCTCCAACCAGCTCGAAGAATGTCATCCAGACCATCCTTGTTCCAGTCAAAAATATAATTAAAATGCCCTTCATATAGGTCGCTAGAAACTTCTTTAAACTTTAGTTCTGACAAATCGAAGTAATAACTTTTTCCGGCTAAAGCGCCATCTTCGTTGTCCGCTCCTTGCACAAAACCTTCGGCTTCGTCATGTCCAGAAAAGAAAAAGCCAGTTGGATGAAGTATTTCTTTAGAGTTCGAGTTTTGTACCCTTACAGGGGCACTTACACCTGCTACCGGTTCGAAATAAATACTCTCTGCGGAGTCTCCTTCGTAGCGCAGAACAAATGCAGCACCACACTTCAGACATTGCGACGACCAGCCACCGTAAGCAACAAAGGTGGAGTTATTACTTCTTGCGAACGCCCCTCCTACTCCAATTACACTGGTTAAACTTTCCCGCTTATCCTGCAAGTCAACCTTAAGAAGGTTTTTCTCAGCGATAAACCACTCGGAGGGAATGTACAAAGATTTAAATTTCGTCTCTGAGAAATTTAAAGTGGGATTGGGTAGGTTATGGTAAATGTGCGAAATAGATTCAATGACCGCTTGTTTTTTGTTCCAGTCATCTGAAGCGTCATAAAATTGATTTGCTTGAGGATAATTAATATGAAAAAAGATTAGGCATAAAGAAACTTTCGATGCGGCGGCTGTGACTAATTTCATTAGATAAATACCAGAAAAAGTGTCTTAATTTTATCAGATGTTTTCCATGGTCTCGATTAGCAAGGCTCCAACTGCTATATTTACAGTGTCTTTCCGTGTGTTGGTGAGTGCTTTCAACCTTGACATGGTAGAGG
>JAQWLX010000099.1 GCA_029247075.1 Halieaceae bacterium
AATTTTTGATCGTCGCCCACTGTTACTTTTCGCTTAATTATTAGGCCTAATTTAGAGAGATGATGTGCGATTTTCGAGGAATTCGAGTCGACAGTGTCACCACTCATTATTTCATTTCCTGTTAAGAGGACTTCAATATGCATAAACTAAATATCCTGTTAGTGTATCGTTATTCAAAAACATGCTAGAGCATATCAGGATGACGACCGCAAATATAAATTTACCAAGAATTCTTAAAGTCGGGGGTGGGGCTAGCCGAGAACTCCCGTTGGTTTTAGGGACGTTAGGTTTAAATAATCCGCTGGTGGTCACCGATCCACTCATGGTCGAGTGCGGTTACCTAGAAAGATTACAAGCTGATTTAGAAGATGCAGGTCTCATTTATGGTGTTTTTTCCGAATGTATACCTGATCCTACGACTGATAGTGTGACTTCTGCCCTCAATCAATTTCGTGACAGAAATCATGATGGTGTCGTTGCTTTAGGAGGTGGGAGCTCCTTGGATACTGCAAAAGCGGTCGCTATCTTAGCCTTGCGAGATGGCCCAATGCCGAATTACAAGGTGCCTTATCAAATAGACACGGGGCTTCCAATAATAGCAATTCCAACTACAGCGGGCACTGGATCAGAAGCCACAAAAGTGGCTGTGATTACGGACACCGAGACGAATGAAAAGATGCTTTGTATGGGACTAGGCTTAATGCCTGTTGCGGCATTGGTAGATTTTGAGCTTACTTTAACAATGCCTTATCGCTTGACGGCTGACACAGGGTTGGACAGTTTATGCCATGCCCTTGAAGCTTATGTAAGTCGTAAGGCTAATCCATTTACTGATAGTGTAGCTTTAACTGCTATGCGTACTATTTACCACAACATACGCACTGCTTGTGAAGACCCAGAAAATCGTTCCGCTAGAGAAGCAATGATGTTAGCTGCAACACAGGGAGGAATTGCGTTTTCCAATGCATCTGTGACCTTGATTCATGGAATGAGCAGACCAATGGGTGCGATGTTTCATATTCCTCATGGGTTGAGCAACGCGATGCTGCTTCCTGCGGTTACGGCATGGAGTGTTGATGAGAGCCAAGATCGTTATGCGAAGTGTTCACGAATTATGGGTATGTCTGATGATGCTAAAGATGACGAACAAGCCGTCGACATGTTGGTTAGAGAGTTGAAGGCTCTTAATAGAGATTTATCTGTTCCTAATCCGGCTCAGTACGGAATTAAAGAAAGCACATGGTTTGATTCTTTGGAGATGATGGCTGAGCAAGCGCTCGTTTCAGGCTCGCCTGCAAATAATCCCAGAATACCTAGTTCAGATGAAATCGTGGATTTGTATAAGCAGGTTTGGGCAGCGCAATAAAGCATGACGGATTTTTTAAAAGGCTGCCTTCGCAATAGAAAGCGATATTAGATATACCGTACAACGTATCCCAAAAAAATTGTGTTTATTATCCTGGTAAAAGCCGTCGTGCTTGATCTACTGAATCTACATACTCGTCCAGCAATCGGAATATCACTTGGCGACATGATTCTACTTGTTCAATTTGACCGATGACCTGTCCACATGGGTTGAATGCAATTTTCTGGCATTCTGAGACTCCGGCATAGGCTGAGGTCCTGCGCATTCCATCCGATGTCACCATACCTTGAAGCGGCATGCCCAGCGGTTCGGGTGTGTCTGTTCGATCCCAAGCTTCCGTCCAGTCGTTTTTAAGCATCCGGCAAGTTTTTCCTGTCCAGGATCTAGATCTAATGGTGTCTTCGCTGGTTGCATTTAAGAGCGATTCCTTCTGAGCTGGTTGTGCATGCGCTTCTTCAACGGTCAGCCACAATGAACCAGTCCAAACTCCCGCAGCACCCATTGCCATTGCCGCTGCTATTTGACGACCGTTACCAATACCTCCAGCTGCCAGCATAGGAGTGTCTCCAAGCGCATCAACTACTTGTGGCCATAAAACAACCGATCCGATCTCTCCAGCGTGACCACCTCCCTCTCCTCCTTGCGCAACTACAAAATCTAACCCAGCTTTTTTATGCGCGACCGCCTGCTTTACCTTCCCGCATAGAGCGCCAATAAGCTTTCCAGAGCTTTTTACCATATCAATCTTATCTGCAGGTGGAGTGCCTAGAGCGTTAGCTATAATTTGACACTTTGGTCTTCGCAAAGCTTCCTCTAGTAGGGGAGTAGCTGTGGCATCAGTCCAGCCCATAAGGCCCATGGACTGTGTTCCATCTGGCCATTCAGGGACGCCTGCATCAGATAGTAATTTCTGTGCAAAATCGATGTGCTCTTGGGGAATCATTTTCCAAAGTTCGGCTTCGAGTTCTTCAGCGGACTTATCCCCCATACCTTCGTATTTTTGAGGTATGACGATATCTACTCCATAGGATTTATCTCCAATATGTTCATCAAGCCAGTCAAGTTCTTCTTTAAGTTCTTCAGGACTGAATCCTACTGCACCAAGTACTCCGATTCCTCCAGCCTTGCTAACGGCTGCAACAACATCGCGGCAATGACTAAAAGCAAAAATGGGATAGTCGATCCCAATCTTTTCACAGAGAGTATGTTTCATTGGTAAAATGTCCTTCATAAAAACTAATTTTATTGAGTATTGTTTAGTACGAAGGAATGAGCAAGTATTCTAAGATTAATTTTTTACAATGAATGTTGAGGAGTCTTCATTTTGGATAATTAGCAAAACTTCTATTATGCTTAAGAAAAAAAATTTTACTAAAGTGGTAATAAGACAAAGAAATAGTTAGGTGTGAAAGAATGGATTTTTCTAGTGTTAACAAATTACTTAGTCCAAATTCGGTCGAAAACCAGTCTGTAGCTGTTAGAGGTTGGCTGCGAAGTAAGCGAGATTCCAAGGCTGGAATTTCTTTTTTATCACTCCACGATGGGTCATGTTTCAATTCAATACAAGTTGTTGCACCAAAATCGTTAAATAATTACGAATCCGAAGTGCTTAAGTTAACTTCGGGATGTGCAATAGAAGTTTGTGGGAATCTAGTTTCTTCTCAAGGCGGTGAGCAGGCTCTAGAAATACAGGCGTCGCAAATTAATGTTGTAGGTTGGGTTCAAAATCCTGATAAATATCCAATAGCGAAAAAACGTCATAGTTTTGAGTTCCTTAGAACTCAAGCACATCTCAGACCTCGCACAAATACTTTTACTGCTATGACTCGGCTAAGAAATACTCTAGCAAACGCTATACACAATTACTTTTTCGAAAATCATTTCTACTGGATTAACACGCCGATAATTACAAGTAGTGATTGTGAAGGCGCAGGAGAATTATTTCGTGTTAGCACACTTGATTCTATAGTGCAGTCGCAATCCGATGAAGGAAAAGCAGATTTCAGCAATGATTTTTTTGGAGAGGAAACGTTTCTTACTGTCTCTGGGCAGTTGGAGGTTGAGGCATTCTGCCTTGCGATGAGCAAAGTTTATACATTTGGACCAACTTTTCGAGCTGAGAATTCAAATACTAGTCGACATTTAGCAGAGTTCTGGATGGTGGAGCCCGAAGTGGCTTTCGCAAATCTGCAAGACAATATCGATCTTGCTGAATCATTTTTGAAGTCGATCCTCCGCAAGGTCTTTGCAGAATGCGAAGAAGAATTGCATTTTCTTAACAAACGAATTAACTCCGATGTTATCGATAGAATAACTAATCTTATTAATAAGGATTTTGAGCGAATTGAATACAGTGAAGCAATTAAGATTTTAGCTTCTAGCAAGGAGTCTTTTGAGTTTCCAGTGGTTTGGGGTGAGGATTTGGCTACTGAGCACGAGCGATACCTTGCAGAGAAACACATTGAAGGGCCAGTAGTGATTTTAAATTATCCGAAAGAAATAAAAGCGTTTTACATGCGACTGAATGACGATGATAAAACAGTGGCAGCTATGGATATTCTCGTTCCAGGAATAGGTGAGATAATTGGTGGAAGTCAAAGAGAAGAAAGGCTAGATGCTCTAGATAATCGAATGGATAAGCACCTGATAGAAAAATTATGGTGGTATCGAGATCTTCGCCGCTATGGTTCAGTTCCTCATTCCGGTTTTGGTTTGGGTTTTGAGCGGCTTTTAAATTACGTCACTGGGATGGAAAATATTCGCGATGCTATCCCATATCCTCGGTATCCAGGGCACGCTGAATTTTAGCAATTCACTTTAATTCAAAAGTAAAAACTATTCTTTTAACTTGTTGGTTCAAGGCCGCATCCTTCCACAGATTGAAAATTTGCAGCAAAGCTATTTTTAACGTCAACTTTGTCAAAATCAACTCTGACCAGTTGATTTAGTTGAAATTTTCTGGTTTTGCTTTTAAGGCTTGCGGTCCATTTATCAAAACTGAATTTTTCTGGATCTTTTCTAAGGTCAACAAAGCCAGCGAGTCCATTTGATGTTAGCCTGACAGTAAAGCCGCTACTGTTTATATGAGATATTATTCCTTCAAATTCCTGAAATCCTTCTAGCTTTAATCGTTGCAAGTAATTTCCTGCCAGCCAGTTTTCTGCTTCGGAGACTGTTTTTCGGACATTATGAATTCTACCCTCTATATGCCGCAAAATTTTTGAATTAACTATGTCAGCCTTTTTGTCTTGCAATATTGATTTAATTTGTACATGGGTCAAAAAATCCACACATTTTCTAAGAGGTGATGTGCAGTTTGCGTAGGCATCAATATTCATCCCCATATGATAATCAGGCTTAATAGATAATTGAGCTCGGGCAAGCAGTCGATTAATCATGGATCGAAGCGGCAGTGTCTGGGTATTTGAAGATAAGGCGGTTATTATTTCTCGATAATCAGAAAGACTGTTTAGGTCTTTAGATGTTAAATTTTCGCAATGGAGATTTAGGAAGTGTTTGACTTCTTCGTGGCGATCTTGGCGAAAACCTGGGTGATTTACAAAGGGACCTGTTGCGTTATTGTTGGAGAGAAAATTAGCTGCACTTCGGTTAGTTGCAACCATACATTCCTCTACAAGCTTTTGAGATAATAGCTTTTCATAGGGTTCGATCTGCTCAATTTGCTTCTCATCGTTTAAAATCCAGCGATACTCTTGTCTATGTTCCATTACCAATTCATTTTCTTCTCTCCAGGAACGCAACGCTCGATATAACTGATATAGTGGCTCAAGAGGAGTTGCATGGCTAAGCAGCTCGTCAGCCTGTCCGTTAAGATACTTGTCGACAGAGTAGTATGATAACTTCGCTTTGGATCTTACTGTAGCCTCATAAAATTCATAATTCTTTATTTCACCCTGCTCGCTTATATTCATCTGGCATACGATAGCGTTTCGTTCTTGGTTTTCATCAAGTGCGAATAACTCTCTAACTAAGTTTTCTGGCAACATTGGAATCAGGTCGCCGTGCAAATAGATAGAAGTTGCTCGTTCACAAATCTCCTTGAACAACTCACTGTTCGGACTAATCTTTGAGGTTGGATCTGCAATTGCAACATAAAGATTCCATCCGTTAGCATCTGCTTCAGCATACAAGGCATCATCAATGTCTTGAGTCCGTGCGGCGTCGATAGAAATAAAGTTTTTGTCAAGAAGGCTTTTTCGATGTGATTGGTCTAATGCCTCTGTCTTCTCAATTAAATTTTCTACCTCTTTCACACTTTCCTCTGACCAGTCAGAAGCTATTTTGTGTTTTTTTGTGCAATAGAGATTTTCTATATTGGGCGTGTCTTTATTGCCAAGTATCTCAAGGATTTCTGCTTGTGGCCTTCCATCAATAATGGGATGTTTTAATAACTTACATTGTACGTAATCTCCTTCACATAACCCTTTTCTTGATCGAGAGGGAATAAAAATCCATCTCGATACTAGTGCTAGATCTGGTTTGACGAATAGAGCTTTTCCTTTAGATACGCACTGCCCACTAAATTCGCAAATATTGCTCGATAACAACTTATGAACTTCAGCGATTATCCGATTTTCCTTGCCAGGTTTTATACAGACTTCTACACGGTCCATAGGAAAGGTCTTCAACATCTCATCTGGAGGTACAAAAATTTCTCTTCCGTCGTCCAGAATTGCGAAACCGTATCTAGCTTGAGTTCCTTTAATTGTTGCTTGTGTCCATTCCTTTTCAGACTCCATTTTGTTTTTGAGTCCTTTTAGTTGGGCAAGCGAATTTTGATTTAGCATGTTATTTTTCTTTTAGTATTATAATTACAACCCTAACTAAATTTATGATAGTAATTGGTTAGAGTTTTATCTAGCCCAGAAGTTTAACTTCTTGTATGTTCTAAAGACGAATTTTACCTAATTTAAGAGAGTCGTTCGAGAAGAATCGAAAAACAAGTTAAATGCGCTATAATTCTTTTCACAATTATACTTTTAGTAGATCAAAATATTGGACTCCTTATTTCTTCTTCTTCAAAAAATTATTCCCCAAAGATCCTTGTCTTATTTGTGTGCTTGGGTAGCGGAATGTCGAAATCCAGAATGGTTTAAAAATTCCCTAATTAAAGTATTTATAAAAATTTTCGATGTGGATATGCACGAGGCCTCTGAGACTGATCCTAGTAAATACGCAAATTTCAACGATTTTTTCACTCGTTCTTTAAGGTCTGGCTCTAGGTTGATTGCATATTCCGATATAGTTTCTCCCGCAGATGGCGTTGTAAGCCAGTTTGGATTTATAGATCGTGAATCTCTTGTCCAGGCAAAGGGTCGTTTTTTTCTGCTATCTGAATTACTTGGTTTAGAGGAAAAACCTGCGCAAGGAGATTTTGAGGATGGAGCATTTATTACGATCTATTTGTCTCCTAAAGATTACCATCGATTTCATATGCCAGTTTCAGGTTCTCTTTTATCGACGTGCTATATTCCTGGAAAATTATATTCCGTCAATGATGCTACGGCAAAAAAACTAGATAATTTATATGCTCGTAATGAGAGATATGTCGCAAATTTTTCATGCACGCACGGCCGGTTTGCAATGGTGGCAGTTGGTGCAATGATAGTAGCTGGGATTGAGACTATATGGTCTGGAACGGTAACCTCAAGCAGGTTGGCACCAGAGAATTGCAAGTAT
>JAQWLX010000104.1 GCA_029247075.1 Halieaceae bacterium
TGCATTCTCCATGTTTATTGGTACAAAAATAATTAGAATTACTGCTAACAAAGACCAATACAATATGACCTCATCAAGAAAAGCGAAACCTTCAATCCATTAAAAATCGCCTTTAACGAATGGGTAAAGTTAGTTAAAACAATCGTCGCTGCAAAAAGTAAAATTACGATATGGCGCTAGTGCCTTGAACCCCCAAATACGCTTCGCTAAAAGCTCATCGGGGAAGGTGAGATAAGACTTGGTCTGCTGTAATGACTTCGGCATATTTTGCATTTAGATCGTGGAGATTAGCAGCATGGGCTTCCTCATTGCGATCACCCACAGCATCACTAACCACCACTACAGGAAAATCACTCTGCAACCCATCTACTGCCGTGGCACGCACACATCCACTTGTGGTAAGTCCAGTTACTACCAATGAATCAGCTTCACATTCATTCAGCCTCTGAAAAAGATCGGTACCAAAAAAACTACTCGCATAATGCTTCTCTATCAGTAGCTCGTTCTTTCGTGGTAACAATCTAGGGTCAACCTCTACAAGAGGAGAGCCAACCTCCAAAAGATTTAGTGCAGGAAGCCTATTTCTAAATATCACTGCTTGACTCGCATCAGAATAAACCACTGTAGTGAAAACTATAGGCAAGCTCCTTTCTCGAAATTCACTCAACAGCCGGGCATTTACCGCAACCACGTCATCACATGAGCAACCTAGTGGACAATCTGGATCAGTAAAAGCCCGAATCATATCGACCAGAATTAATGCTGGCTTAACACCCAGATTCTGAGTTTTTCGCTGAAGATCAGGCATTGATATACCTGCTAAGCAACGTTATTCGACAACCAGTAGTGGGCTCGACCACCCTGCTGTGACTCTGTTAACGAGCTAATTAACTCCACCGCCTTGAGCAAAATTGAAATATCGACGCCTGTTTCAAATCCCATCTGGTGACACATCATAACAACATCCTCTGTCGCCACATTGCCTTTTGCACCCGGGGCAAATGGACAGCCCCCTAAACCACCTACAGAACTATCAAACTTCCTGACACCACTCTCTATGGCAGCATAAACATTTGCAAGCCCCATCGCACGTGTATCGTGAAAATGACATGCTAACCGCTCTGAACCATACTCTTCTACCAATCCATTCATTAAGTCCCGAACTGCAGCCGGATCAGCGGCACCAATTGTATCCGCAATAACAATTTCATCTGCACCAAATTCAGCAAGTTGTCTTGCTTGATCTCTAACCAGAGAAGCACTTACAGATCCTTCAAAAGGGCAGAAAAAAGCGACAGAAAGGTACGCTTGAATAGTAATGGAATCTAATTTAGCCTCATGAATAATACCTTCTGCTGCAGCAAATGACTGCTCCACGCTCATTCTGAGATTCTTTTGACTCATCGTTTCTGTTGCTGAAACTACCAGCGCCACAGTCCTTGCCTCCGCCATTCGAGCAAGTTCATATCCTTTCTGGTTTGGAACAAGCACGCTGTAGGTTAAACCTTTAACTTGAGACAATGATTGAAGCAACTCGCCGGTGCCCGCCATTTGAGGAACCGCTTTTGGAGAAACAAAACTACCTATTTCGATATTCTTCAATCCGGATCTTACCAGAGCATCCACAAAGCTCTTTCGTTGGTCAAGATCCAGATGCTTTTTCTGACTCTGTAGACCATCTCTTGGTCCAACTTCATTTATGACAATCGAGTCAGTCATTCTTTCTCTCCTTAATTTTCTTTAGACAGTAATTTTTTCATTGGCTCGGGTTACAAGGATATTGTTCCTTAAATGCCTCTATATAAGAATAGTATGCCGGTTTCTCCCATTGTTTTTTGTTAGCCAAAAGATACGCTGAGATCACCTCTCTTTTTTCGGTCCAGCGCACATCACCAGGAACACAGAAATCCTTCGTCCAATCAGGCTTGCCAGGATCTAATTCAAGCTCAACCAACCTGCGTGCATCATCTAAACCTCTGATATACATAAGACACAAAGCTTTCTCTTCCAGAACATTGCAAAACTGATTCAGCCGCTTCCCATCTATCATTCCATTTGACGAGGCGGATAAAAATAAAAATACTAAAATAATTAAACGCACCATTTCTTTTCCATTTATTAAGATCAATTAAAGAAAACAATACATCTCACAAAAGAAAATGTCATCCTCCTGTGAAAGACTTTAACTTGTAAAAAAAACACATAAAAGCTAATAACGCCAATTTAATACGCTCATACAAAAAAAAGGCGCTAACGTTCGGACTCGAAATTGTTTAACTGCTCAGCTGAAGTCGGTTTTTGATACTTCTCCTTCCACTTGGAGTAAGGCATTTTGTAGACATACTCCCGTGCATGTTCGTAATCAATTTCCTCACCAAACTCGGAAGAGGCAGCAACATACCATTTAGAAAGACAATTTCGACAAAATCCAGCCAGATTCATCAAATCTATATTCTGTACGTCATTATTTTCTGATAAATGATCTAGTAGTCGCCTGAATACTGCGGCGTCTACATCAATACTGGATTTATCTTCATTCTTCATCATTTTTCTCCAGACCGACCTAAAATTTTCATTCAAATTCCTGAGGAATATTCTAAAGCAACAGCATCCTCTCCGACACAATCTTTCAAAGAGCGTAAAAGTTCATCCGTCGGAGACACCGACCATCTCTCGCCACATTGAAACTTAGCACTAGCTCCCCCTCTGTAAACGATAGACACGGGCAAATCTCCTGTGTAGGGTCCTGAAAGAGCCTCCTCAAGTTTATCAACTATTCCACTTTGGATCATTTCGGCGGTCAGCATTATGGTCAAACCAGACGCTATTTTTCTTCGACGTTCGCCAATACTTTGTATATCCTTGGCTCGAATAGCTAGCTTACCCGAATAATCATCATGAGCTACTTTACCGGAAATGACCACCACTTGATTTTTTGTAAGTAACTGTCGTTGTCTTTCAAAACTTTCAGAGTCTGCTGTTACCTCGATTCGAGCAGATCGATCATCAATTAAAAAGATCGCTAAGTTTCCTCTTTTTGTTCGCATCACCCTTAATGAGACTATTACTCCTGAACAAGTTTGATTTTTTGAAACATCAGCCCGTAAATTCTTAATTGGCGTTACTGCTAAATTCTTTATCTCTTCCTCATACTCTTCATAAGGATGGCCTGAAATATAAAAACCTAAAGTTTCACATTCTCTCAACCGTCTTTCTCTATCCGTCCAAACAGCACATTCTCGGTATCTCAAAAATATTTCTTCAGCACCCTTACCTGTGGAAGATTCTCTGGCCAAAAACAAATCATCTATTCCTGATTCTATATTATCGGCATTTTGTGCAGCCATCCGCATAGTGTCACCCAAGGATGACATCAATATCCAAGGAGGAACACCAAAGACATCCATAGCACCCGAGTTAATCAAGGCTTCAATCGCTCTGCGATTTACCAAACGAGAATCAGTGCGCAAACAAAAATCATATAAGTCAGAAAAATCACCTCCTGATTTCCGAGCATTAACTATATTCTTCACAGGCCCTTCACCTAACCCTTTAATAGCACCAAGACCCCAAATCATCTCACCCGAAGAATTAACCGTGAATCTATATTCAGCCAAATTAACATCTGGAGGGAGATTAATTACCACACCCATTCGATTGCATTCAGCACGAAGATTTTCTAACTTATCCGTGTCATCCATTTCGGAACTCATTACCGCTGCCATAAACTGTCCTGGATAATGAGTCTTTAACCAAGCTGTTTGATAAGATAAAAGAGCGTAGGCAGCGGAGTGTGACTTGTTAAAACCATAACCAGCAAATTTCTCCACTAGATCAAATATTTTTATTGCTAGCTTGGCGTCAACACCTTGTTTTTTTGCGCCTTCTTCAAAAACTGCTCTCTGCTCCGCCATTTCTTCTTTTTTCTTCTTACCCATGGCTCGTCTAAGTACATCGGCTTCTCCTAAAGAATAACCCGCCAGTACTTGTGCGATTTGCATAACCTGCTCCTGATACAGGATCACTCCATAGGTTGGCTTTAATAGAGATTTCAAATTCACATGCTGGTATTTTGGATCAGGATAAGAAATTTCTTCCTTACCATGCTTCCTATTGATGAAATTATCTACCATTCCTGACTGCAATGGTCCGGGTCTAAACAACGCAACCAAAGCAATGATATCTTCAAAACAATCCGGTCTAAGTCTAGAAATCAATTCCTTCATGCCACGAGATTCGAGCTGAAAAATAGCAGTAGTTTCTCCAGATTGCAGTGTTTCAAATGTTCTAGGATCATCTAACGGGAGGTGACATAAATCCAAAAGATTTTCTCCATTGGCGACACGAACATTGTTAATAGTCTGAATCGACCAATCAATAATTGTCAGAGTACGCAAGCCTAGAAAATCAAACTTTACTAGACCCACCTCTTCTACATCATGCATATCGTACTGCGTGACTAAACTTTCGCCATTATCATCACAGTATAGCGGTGTGTAGTCAGTCAGCTTGGACGGGGAAATCACCACTCCTCCAGCGTGACGCCCGACATTTCGCTTGATTCCTTCAAGCTGCAAGGCCATTTCCCAAATTTCTTCTGCTTCCGCATCCTTTTTCAAAAAATCTGAGAGCTCCTTTTCTTGCTCCACGGCTTTGTTAAGAGTCATTCCGACTTCAAAAGGGATCAACTTAGATAGCTTGTCAGCTAAAAGATATGGCTTTCCTTGAACACGTGCGACATCTCTAACTACCGCCTTTGCCGCCATAGATCCGAAAGTGATAATTTGTGATACAGCCTCGCGCCCATAGGTCGAAGTCACATATTCAATGACTCGATCTCGTTGATCCATACAAAAATCCACATCAAAATCTGGCATGGATATTCGCTCTGGATTGAGAAATCGTTCAAATAGCAGATCGTATTCTATAGGATCTAAATCAGTTATTGATAAGATGAAAGCCACCAAAGATCCGGCTCCAGAACCTCGCCCCGGGCCCACTGGAATTTTTTCTTCTTTTGCCCATTTAATAAAGTCCATTACAATGAGAAAATAACCCGAAAACCCCATATTAGTGATGGTGTCCAATTCAAATTTTAGACGCTTAACGTATCTTTCTTTTTCTTTACAGGAGTTCTCCGAAAGATGCCTGTCAAGACCTAGAGTTGCTAATTGGTGAAGGTGGTCATCGACCGTAGTATCTTTAGGAACGGGGTAATCTGGTAAATAAGGTTTACCTAATGAAAGTATTAAATTACATCGTTTTGCAATCTGTACAGTGTTCTCAATTGCTTCTGGAATATCCGCGAACAACTCGACCATATCATCCATGGAACGAAGATATTGTTGCTCTGTGTAACGACGAACCCTCCTAGGATCGTCCAAAGCTCTTCCTTCACCTATACATACTCGAGCTTCATGCGCCTCAAAATCTGTCACGTCTAAAAAACGAACATCGTTAGTTCCAACGACGGGACAGTCTGAATTGTGTGCAACCTCTACGGCCAATTTAATATAATTCGACTCACCCAGCTGGCCTGTACGATTCAGCTCAATATAGAAACTGTCTGGAAATGTTTTCATCCACCAATTAAGTTTCTTTTCCGCTAAAGCATGCTTTTTTGATATTAGAGCAAGACCCAAATCCCCAGACATCCCCCCGGAAAGGGCAATTAAACCGTTTGAATATTTCTCCAGAAGAATGCGCGTCACAGTTGGCAAACCTAATTTTTGCCCTTCGGTATAACCTAAAGAAATTAATTTAATGAGATTTCGATATCCGGTTAGATCTTTAACTAAAACTGTAAAAACACTGCCGCTTTCTTCCTCACTAGGATCATGAAGCACTAAATCTGATCCGAGTAATGGCTTAACACCCGCTTCCAGTGCTTGCTTGTAGAACTTAACAGCGCAAAATAAATTTCCTTTGTCTGTGACTGCTATTGCGGGCATGCCAAGATCAACAGTTCTTTCGATAAGCGAATCACAACGAATGAGACCATCCGAGACCGAGTATTCAGTGTGTAATCTTAGGTGAACAAACATTGACATAATGAATTGTACTATCCTGATCGAAGACCCAGTAAACTTTTT
Organism: Halieaceae bacterium; assembly: GCA_029247075.1. GTDB lineage: Bacteria > Pseudomonadota > Gammaproteobacteria > Pseudomonadales > Halieaceae > CABYJX01. The sequence continues at coordinate 6,093 of JAQWLX010000104.1, forward strand.
ACAGGCTCAAAAGACTTTCTGTGCGCATCCGTAGGCCCTAACCTCTTGAGTGCACTAATATGTTCTTTTGTAGGATATCCCTTATTTCTAGAAAACCCATATCCTGGATAGCTTGCATCAAGTTCTTCAAGCTCCTGATCTCGGGTTACTTTTGCCATTATGGAAGCTGCGCTAATTTCAGGAATTTTTTTATCACCCTGTATTATTGCCCGACTAGGATAGCCCCAATTCGGAAGTTGATTACCATCTACCAAAACAAAGCCTGGAATCACAGCCAACCCTTGCACTGCACGATTCATTGCCAAGAGGGTGGCTTTCAAAATATTTTCTTTATCAATTTCCGCCACACTTGCTCTACCAATAGACCAGCACAAGGCATCATTTTTTATTAATGAGTAAAGAGCTTTTCGCTTTTTAGGCGTCATCGATTTTGAATCATCCAACCCTGGTATTTGTGAATTTTTTTGTAAAATTACTGCCGCCGCTAATACATCTCCAGCTAAGGGTCCACGTCCTACTTCATCAACTCCTGCAATTGGTAGTGGCAGATCAACCAGCTTCATAGTGTGTTATCTTTTTTCAACAAGAAACATTTTTTCTATCGCATTCGCACATCGTACAGAAAAATCTCTACCTAACTGATTTTTTAAATCTAAAAAAATATCAGTTTGAAAGTTATTCCCATTGTCCAAAATTTTGGTTAAAGCATTTGCTAAAAGTTCTGGCGTTGCATTTTTTTGCAAAAATTCGGGAACAACTGACTTATTAACTAAGATATTTGGAAGAGAAACAAATTTTGTAGACGCCATGCGAGACAAAATCGCCCAAGAGAAAGCCGTCATTTTATAAGCTACAACCATAGGCCTTAGCATAAGAGCGGCCTCAAGAGTGGCCGTGCCAGAAGCTAGCAAAACACAATTTGAAGCTAACATTGCTTCTTTCGATTGACCATTTAGCAATCGGACCCTCAAGCTTGGATACGCCTTTAATTGTTGACTTAAATAATCAAAGATCTGACCATCAACGGCCGGCACTAAAAATTGAAGTGTGGAGTGCGTGCTTTTTATAATCTGAAGAGTCTTAAAAAAGATATCTGCTAGGATACGAACTTCACTCATCCTGCTACCTGGCAGAACTGCTACCACTAATTCTTTTTGATGGAGTCCAAGATGACTCCGAACATTTTCTCTCAACTTTAGGTTGGCTAATTCATCTGCAAGAGGGTGACCAACAAATTCAGCCTTAGTCTCACAACTTGAATAATAATCAGGCTCAAAAGGCAATAGACAAAATAATCGATCGATACATCTATTCACTTTTTTTACACGGCCAGGTCGCCAAGCCCACACCGAGGGGCTCACGATATGTGCCACTGGAATTCCAGTTTTTTTAAGCTTACCTTCTAATGCTAAATTAAAATCTGGTGAGTCTATACCTAAAAAAACGTCCGGGACGCGTTTTTGGAAATATTTAAATAACTTTGCTCTGATCGAGAGGAGTTCTGGCAAACGCACAAGAGGCTCAATGATACCCATAACGGTGAGCCTATCCATAGGAAAAATACTCTCCACTCCCTCGGAAATCATGCTAGCTCCACCGATTCCATAAATTTCCAAATCTGGATGTCGCTCTCTCAATTTACAGACTACCTTGGCACCCAAAATATCTCCCGAATGCTCTCCTGCAACAACACCTATACGTAATGGTCGTGATGTCATTAGCGAACGATACCGCGCTCCGAACTGCGTAAAGACTCGATAAGAACATTCAATTCCGGCGTATCCTTTAACATCTCATCCAATCTTTCAAGCGCTATATCGATAGTTAATCCTTGCCTATATATAATCTTATAAGCTCTTCTCAATTCGCTTATGGTATCCGCGGAAAACCCCCGCCTGCGAAGCCCTTCTGCATTAATCGTCTTTATTTCCGCGGGAGAGCCACTGGCTGTCATATACGCTGGAATATCTTTTCCAACGGAGGTTCCCATACCAGTAAAGGAGTGGGCGCCAATCATACAAAATTGATGAACTAGTGTGTAACCACTTAGAATTGCCCAATCACCGACATGCACGTGACCTGCCAATGCTACGTTATTTACTAATATAGTATTATCGCCGATTCGACTATCATGACCCACATGAACATAGGCCATAATTAAATTATTATCTCCAATCCTTGTTTCAGAACGATCTTGAATAGTGCCTCTGTGAATGGTGACATTTTCACGAATTACATTATTGTCGCCAATTACTAATCGAGTTGGCTCGCCTTGATATTTTAAGTCCGGCGTTGCTTCTCCAAAAGAAGAAAACTGATAAATGTGGTTATTACAGCCTATCGTAGTCGGACCTCGCAGAACAACGTGAGATTCAACTCGCGTTCCTGAATCAATTTTTACTCCAGATTCAATATAACTCCAGGGTCCAACAAAAACACCATCGGCAATTATGGCTCCATCTTCTACTATAGCCTGAGGATGAATCATAGTTATCGATCAGCACATAGTATGGTAGCACTAGCGC
>JAQWLX010000120.1 GCA_029247075.1 Halieaceae bacterium
TGTCGTTTTTAAGTATATTTATGTCGTAAAAATACACACATCGAGTAAGAATGTGGCACACACTCGCGACATGAAATGGCCAACTTTGTATTCGTTGCCGCAATCTGGAGTTAGTTGTCATGATAGAGCGTGTAGGGCGAAGAAAATCTGGTGGACGTAGCGCTAAACGTGAAGAAAGACTCTCTCTTTCAGAGGAGATAACCCCTTTTATCGAGCGAAAAATCCCCTATTTCGAGTATTTTTCTGAAGAAAGCTTATGTGAAATTGAGAGTGCTGCAGACACCGTTCTTGAGGAAATCGGGATAGAATTTCGAGATGATCCAGAAGCTCTTGATATTTTCAGTCAGGCTGGTGCGCATGTTTCTGGAGAGAGAGTAAGGTTCGATAGAGGAATGTGCCGATCTATCATTCAGGAATCGGCGCCTTCAGAATTTGTTCAACACGCTCGAAATCCTTCCCGAAGCACAACAATAGGTGGTGCTAGAACTGTTTTGGCTCCAGCGTATGGTTCTCCATTTGTTCGAGATCTTGAGAAAGGTCGTCGATACGCGACGATCGAAGATTTTAGAAACTTTGTTAAATTAATTTATATGTCACCAGGATTGCATCACTCCGGTGGGACTGTCTGCGAGCCAGTCGACTTGCCTGTAAATAAGCGCCATTTAGATATGGTTTATAGCCACATTAAGTACAGCGACAAACCTTTTATGGGTTCTGTTACTCACCCGGATCGAGCACAGGATACGGTTGATATGGCAGCCTTGGTATTCGGGGAAAAGTTTGTTGAAGAAAATACAGTTTGCACAAGTCTTATTAACGTGAACTCTCCAATGACTTTTGATGCCACGATGCTTGGTGCAGCTAAAGTTTATGCACGTAATAATCAGGCTTCCATTATATCGCCTTTCATATTGGCGGGCGCAATGTCACCTGTTACGGTGGCCGGCACTCTTGTTCAAGTGTTAGCAGAAGTGCTTGCTGGGATCGCATTCATCCAACTAGTTAAGCCTGGAGCACCAGTTATTTTTGGTACTTTTGCTGCGGCGGTTTCAATGCAAAGTGGTGCACCCACCTTCGGGACTCCTGAGCCCAGTATGGTTACCTATGGGGCTGGTGCTTTAGCACGAAGACTTGGTTTGCCCTATCGAAGTGGAGGCGGTCTATGCGGATCCAAGATAGCGGATGCGCAGGCGGCGTATGAATCTGCTAACACCCTTCAGACTTCAGCCTTGGCTGGGGTAAATTTTATGTTGCATACCGCTGGTTGGCTAGAGGGCGGCCTCACTATTGGTTACGAGAAATTTATTATGGATGCGGATCAGGCAAATATGCTTGGAGTGCTTCTTTCAGGTGCTGACATGACTGCAAACGGGTTAGCGTTAGAGGCCCTTAGAGAAGTGGGCCCTGGATCACACTTTTTAGGTACATCGCACACACTGTCAAATTTTGAGACAGCGTTTTACCGATCTATAGTGGCCGATAACAATAGTTTTGAGCAGTGGGAAGCTGAAGGGTCTCTGGGAACTTCCGATCGCGCAAATTCCATATATAAAAAAATGTTGAAGGAGTATGAGCCGCCTCCTTTAGATGAATCGATCGATGAAGCTTTGAATGAATTTATTTCCAAGAAGAAAGATGCTTTCCCGGATATGGATTACTAAACTCAAACAAAGGTAATTTAAAAATGACAGAGCATGATACAGAGCCGATGGAAGAAGACGAAGAGATTATTCTCTCCGAGTTATCTGATGAAGACCTTGTTTTGCAGATGCATGATGATCTCTATGACGGACTTAAAGAAGAAATTGTAGAGGGTACTGAAATTTTACTTGAGAGAGGATGGGCGCCAGATCAGGTTCTTGAAAAAGCTTTAGTCGATGGCATGACAATAGTTGGAATTGATTTTAGAGACGGTATTTTGTTTGTTCCGGAAGTGCTGCTCGCTGCGAATGCCATGAAAGGTGGTATGGCGATACTGAGGCCACTACTTGCTGAGACAGGGGCTAAGCCAGTAGGAAAAATGGTCATTGGTACTGTCAAAGGTGACATACATGATATTGGAAAAAACTTGGTTGGCATGATGCTCGAAGGAACTGGGTTTGAGGTAGTCGATTTAGGCATTAATAACGCGGTAGAAGATTATCTGTCTGCCTTAGAGGAACATGAGCCTGATATTCTTGGTATGTCGGCATTATTGACTACCACTATGCCTTACATGAAAGTTGTTATCGATGCGCTTGTAGATAAGGGACTGCGGGAAAAATATATTGTTATGGTAGGTGGCGCTCCGCTTAATGAAGAGTTTGGAGAAGCCATTGGAGCCGACGCATATTGTAGAGATGCAGCGGAAGCTTCCTCTACAGCTGTTCGCTTGGTTAACGAACGTCGTATTGCTGTGCGCAGTAATAAATCAAATGCAACAAAGTAGCGGTGTTTTAATATTGGCGTGTGGAGCGTTAGCTCATGAGATACAGGCAATTATTAAAGCTAACCAATGGGGACGACAATTTGATTTAAAATGTCTTAGTCCAGAGCTTCATAATTCGCCCGAATTAATTGCTCCTAAACTGGCTGAAAAAATAAGGTATTGGAAATCTCGATATAGGGAAATTTTTGTAGCATACGGTGATTGTGGTTCAAAAGGTGAGATTGATCGATTACTGCAATCTGAAAAAATTGAAAGAATTCCTGGAGCTCACTGTTATGAGTTTTTTGCAGGCAAGGATGCTTTTTCTAAGCTTTCAGAGGAGGAGCCAGGTACATTTTATCTCACTGACTTTTTGACAAAAAATTTTGAGCGATTAGTAGTAAGAAGTTTGAAATTAGATCAATATCCTGAACTCATTGAAATGTTTTTCGGTAATTACAAACGTGTGGTTTATCTAGTGCAATCCAGTGATCCTAAATTAACTGAATTGGCTGCGGGGATAGCGGATTACCTTGGTTTAGAGTTTGAGGAGCGGCTTAGCGGTTATGAAGACCTTGAGCGAAGTCTTGGACAGAAAATATTTGCGACTAGTTAGGGATGCAGCGTGACAAAAAAAACTTTGGTGATGTGGAGAGACATACCTGCTCAGATAATTATCTCAAGAGGTCGCAAGAAGTCTAAGAAAATTTTAAGTGAGAGATTTCAAAAAGCGATTGATAGAGCAGCGATGATTGCCGATAGGGCAGATTCCAATGCTTATCTTGAAGATTGGCACAGAATTGAAGAGAGTCTAAATAGCGAAAAACCTATCGATCAACTTCTTGATTTAGAAGTTTCTCTTCTGGAGACTGCTTACGACAGTGACAGATTGGATACCTTGGTAAAGGCGGGTGGTCTGAATCAAGAATAGTAAATAAAAACGATTTTCCACGATATGGATGGACGTTGAGTTAAAGGAGAGAAATTTTGACCACGACGACAATCAGTTCAGCAAAACAAACAGTTCGCATCGGATTTGATGAGCCGTTTGTCATAATTGGAGAGAGAATTAATCCCACTGGTCGGAAACTACTAGCACAGGAAATGAAGGAAGGAGATTTTTCTAGAGTCGAAGCGGATGCATTAGCGCAAGTAGGAGCTGGGGCTCAAATGCTAGATGTCAACGCTGGAATTCCACTCGCTGACGAGCCTGCGATTTTAGCTCAAGCGATTAAATTGGTTCAATCAGTGACCGACGTTCCATTATCTATAGACTCTTCTATTATCGAAGCACTTGAGGCTGGTTTGGCGGTTTATCAGGGAAAGCCATTGGTGAATTCGGTTACTGGGGAAGATGAAGTCTTGGAGCGAGTTTTGCCCTTAGTTGCTAAGTATAGTGCCGCAGTAGTTGCGATATCAAATGATGAGACAGGTATTTCTGAAGATCCAGATGAACGTTTTGCTGTGGCAAAGAAAATTGTGGAGCGTGCACAAGACTATGGAATTCCTTACAGTGACGTTATTGTTGATCCTCTGGTGATGCCGATTGGCGCAATAAATACCGCTGGAGTTCAAGTTATGCATGTAGTGAAAAGATTAAGAGAAGAGCTTAGAGTCAATACAACCTGCGGTGCATCCAATGTCAGTTTTGGTCTTCCAAATCGAAACGGGATTAACAGTGCATTTTTGACTATGTCAATTTCGGCAGGTATGACATCAGCCATTACTAATCCACTTCACTCTGAAATTATGCAGGCGGTTAGAGGTGCAGATGTGATGATGGGAAAAGATCCAGATTGTTCCAGCTGGATAAAGGCTTATAGAGAGCCAAGCGCAGATGGTAAAGATTCACCTCGATCTGGAAGGCGCAGGCGCCGCCGTGCTGGATAAAGAATTGGTTTCTCATAGCTCATGACTGAATCTGTATTTTACCGTGGTGATGATGTAATTGAAGTCAAAGTGGTCTTTACACCCTCGGGAAGAAGAGGAACGTTTCCAGCTGGGACTTCCATTCTGTATGCTGCCCGTCAGCTTGGGGTAGATATTGATTCAGTCTGCGGTGGGCGTGCGATCTGTGGACGCTGCCAAGTAGTTTGCTCGGAAGGAAACTTTCCGAAGCATTCGCTTTTATCTTCAAGTGATCATTTGTCAGAATTTTCAGAGGTTGAACGACAATATTCTGAGCGAACGGGTAAGCTCGGTGCCGGGTGCCGACTTAGTTGTCAAGCTAAACTTCTAGATGATGTGGTAATAGATGTTCCCCCTAGTAGTCAGGTTCACAAGCAAGTTATTCGAAAAGAGGCCGAGGCTAGGGACATTGATATAGATCCCGCAGTTCGACTATTTTATGTGGAAGTCGAACCACCTAAGATGAATACTCCCAAGGGAGATTATGAGCGACTCTTAGACGCTCTGTCACAGGATTGGGGTTTAGTTAACCTAGAGACAGACTTGCATGTTCTTACCAAACTTCAAAAAGCTCTTGAAAGCGAAAGTCGCGGGATTACTTTAGCTATACATAGGCAAACCAAAATCATCGCCGTTTGGTCAGGTGTTAAAGAAGATATATATGGGGCCGCTATTGATTTGGGCTCGACCACTTTGGCAGCACATCTATGTAATTTAGCTAATGGAGAAGTAGTTTCAAGTTCTAGCATTATGAATCCTCAGATTCGTTTTGGAGAGGATCTTATGAGCCGAGTTTCATACGTCATGATGCATGAAGAGGGTGCACAACAACTTACCGAAGCCGTTCGACAAGCTCTCCAGGAGCTTTTAGAGGAATTGATAGCTAATAACGAGATAGATATTGCTGATATCTTGGAAATTTCTTTGGTCGGTAATCCTATAATGCATCACTTAGTCCTTGGTATTAATCCCGTGGAATTGGGAGGAGCGCCATTCGCCTTAGCATCGGATCGTTCCATCGAGTTAAAGGCTCTAGAAATTGGGCTTAAATTGAATCCCGGAACACGTTTATACATATTGCCTTGCATAGCCGGGCACGTGGGTGCTGATGCGGCTGGTATGATTTTGGCAGAGCAACCGCATTTTAGTAATGAGATGACTTTGTTGGTGGACGTGGGAACAAATGCCGAAATCATCTTGGGAAATGATAAACGTTTACTCGCTTGTTCTAGCCCCACAGGACCAGCTTTTGAAGGAGCTCAGATTAGTTCCGGTCAACGAGCAGCAGTAGGTGCCATAGAAAGAATTCGAATAGACCGAGATACTTTAGAGCCAAGATTTCGAGTGATAGGCTGTGATCTTTGGTCAGATGAGCCAGGATTTTCAGATGGCGTCGAGGGGTTTGGTGTTACCGGTATTTGTGGTTCTGGAATAATTGAAGCAATTGCTGAGATGTTTCTAGCTGGAATAATTAGCTCGGATGGCGTTATTGATGGAGAGTTATCGAATACTAACTCTAGAATTTTCAAGGATGGCAGAACTTATAGCTATATTTTGCATCATTCAGAAAACGATATCATTGTCTCGCAAACTGATGTTCGTCAAATTCAACTTGCCAAGGCGGCCTTGTATGCGGGAGTTAAGTTGTTGATGGATAAGATGGGAGTTAAAGAGACTGAAAGGATTCGCTTGGCTGGTGCCTTCGGCAGTCATATAAGTACTGAACACGCAATGTTAATTGGATTGCTACCTGACTGTGATGTGAAAAACGTATCTTCTGCTGGTAATTCTGCTGGTACGGGGGCTAGAATTGCTTTGTTAAGTGTTAAAAGCAGAGAGGAAATAGAGGACGTAGTTCGTCGTATAGAAAAAATAGAAACAGCAGTAGAATCAAAGTTTCAGCCATACTTTGTAGAGGCTATGGCATTTCCCAATAGTAAGGATTGCTTTTCAAAAATATTCGAAGTGATAGCCCCTCCGGAACCTAAACCTACCGCACCAGTGTCGCGGTCCCGACGATCTCGAAGATCAGTTGGGCAAATAGAAAATTCATAATTTGACTAAAAAATTTCAAGAGGAATATTTCTGTAATGTTTTTTTAGGCAGTATTTCTAGAGTTCCTTTGGAGAGATCTTCATCTAATGCCTGATGTAAATCTAAATAAAGCCGACTTTGAAAAACCAATAAGTATAGGTTTTCTTCTGTTAGACAAATTCACCATGATTTCGCTAGCTTGTGCGGTGGAGCCCTTAAGAATGGCTAATCAGCTTTCAGCAAGATCTCTCTTCGAATGGAAACTAATTTCGGAGAAGGGTGATCCGGTTTGCGCTAGTGATGGTATTCGATTTCATGTAGATGCTGCTATTTTTGAAAATCAGGATTTTGATGTTTTATTTGTAGCGGGAGGTATTGATGTAGAAAAAAGTTTTAACAAGGAGACTCTTAACTGGCTGAGAAATTTTGGGAAAAAAGGTGTTCAGCTCGGTGGCATTTGCACTGGAACCTTTGTACTAGCGGCAGCCGGATTATTAAACGGTTACAACTGTAGCGTACATTGGGAATCCAAAGCTGCTATCAGTGAGCTTTACCCACTCGTTAGGTGTAATGACCATTTGTTCACAGTTGATCGTCAGAGACTTACTGCTACCGGGGGAACCGGACCTTTAGATATGATGATCAATATCATAAGAGACATCCACGGAATTGCCTTAGCTAGAGATATTTCAGAAATGTTCATAATTGAACGAATTAGAGGAGAAGGAGAAAATCAAAAAGTTCCATTAGGTAATCGCTTGGGTGCAGTATCTCAGAAACTGATTGATGCTGTTGCTATCATGGAAGCAAATATTGAAGATCCAATAGAGATTGTTAATCTAGCGGAACTTGTAAAGCTGTCACGACGTCAGCTAGAAAGGTTGTTCAAAGCTAACTTGGAATTTTCGCCTGCTCGTTATTATATGAATCGTAGGTTATTACGATCTCGTGAACTCCTAAAACAAACTAACCTCTCTACCGTGGATATTGCCGCGTTGTGTGGTTTTAAATCCACTCCGCACTTTAGTAAATGTTATCGTGATCATTTTGGAGTATCTCCTCGAATAGAGCGGAACAGGCATCCTAGTGCACCTTCCCTGACATCAATTAATGTCGAAGATATCCTTACAACTCCCAGCCCTTTTGATCTTGAGCCGAGTTTTGGATCGGTTAAAAGTGATTTAGTTCGAGGGTGATAGATAAATGAGTGTAACCACAAAAAATGCTAAATCTAAGTGTTTCTCATGCTAAAGTTTTTCTTCATCAACAAGAGGTATTTAATGCGATCAAGCTTGTTGGGCTTTTGCTTTAATATTGGAGCGCATTGTTAATGCAGAGATTTTCTGGTTTTGGCCTGATAGGGCAGGCTCTTGGTTATCAAGAGAAATGGCATCGAATGTGGCGGAATCCGTCGCCTAAAAGTGCCTACGATGTCGTCATCGTGGGAGGGGGCGGACATGGCCTGGCTACAGCATACTATCTTGTAAATAACTTTGGAGTTAAAAAGGTTGCTGTACTAGAGAAGGGTTTTATTGGTGGCGGAAATACAGGGCGAAACACCACAATAGTTAGATCAAATTATCTATGGGATGCGGCTGCCAAGTTGTATGAGCATGCACTTCAGCTTTGGGAGGGACTATCGCAAGAGCTAAACTATAATGTCATGTTTTCTCAGAGAGGTGTGCTTAATCTGGGACATACTCTGCAAGATATGAGAGATATTCAGCGCAGAGTTAGTGCAAATTATTTAAATGGCATTGATGGAGAAGTCTTATCCACAGAGGAAGTACAGTCAAAGGTCCCAATGATGGATTGTTCATCATCTAGACGTTATCCAGTTCTCGGAGCGTCATGGCAACCTCGAGCGGGCGTGGCGCGGCATGACGCTGTTGCTTGGGGTTTTGCAAGGGGCGCAGATTCATTGGGCGTAGATATTATCCAGGACTGTGAGGTCATTGGTTTTGAGATTTCCTCTGGAAAAATTACCGGTGTTAATACTCGACAGTTTGGTACAATTGGCGCCGAACGTGTAGGTTGTGTTACAGCAGGCAATTCGGGAGTCCTGGCGAGTTACGCCGGACTTCAACTTCCAATAGAGTCGCACCCTCTGCAAGCTCTAGTCTCTGAACCTATTAAGCCTATACTTGACACAGTGGTCATGTCTAATCAGGTCCATGGTTACGTTAGTCAGTCGGACAAGGGTGACTTGGTAATTGGTGCAGGTATAGATAGTTATAATGGGTACGGACAGCGAGGTTCGTTTCCTACGATTGAGCATACTATTGAAGCGATTGTAGAATTATTTCCTTCCTTTAGTCGTATTCCGATGAATAGGCAATGGGGTGGAATAGTTGATGTTTGTCCTGATGCATGTCCTATCATAAGTAAGACAGCTATAGAAAATTTGTATTTCAATTGTGGTTGGGGTACCGGAGGATTTAAAGCGACACCCGGTTCTGGTCACGTCTTTGCGTCATCTTTAGCTGGAAAAGATATGGATCCTATAGCGGCCCCATTTTCTATAGATCGTTTCTATACCGGCGCCTTAATTGATGAACATGGTGCAGCAGGAGTGGCTCATTAAAACATGTTTCTAATTTTTTGCCCGCATTGTAGAGAGTATCGATCTGAAGAAGAATTTCACTATCAGGGAGAAGCTCACTTAGTTAGACCTCAAGATCCACGCAGTTGCAGTGACGAGGAATGGGGAAATTATTTGTATTTTAGAACCAATCCACGAGGTTTGCATAGGGAAATGTGGAGCCACTCCATGGGCTGCG
>JAQWLX010000134.1 GCA_029247075.1 Halieaceae bacterium
ACAGTAGAAAAAATCTCTAAAATAATGATGAGCGCTCATTTCACCTCCGTAAACCGCGTTTTCTGCTCGCATACTCTCCTTTATAAAAGCATGCCCTGTCTTACTTTGAACTGGCTTACCATTGAAATTATTTACTATATCTATCGTGTTCCATATTAATCGAGGATCATGAACTATAGCTGAGCCAGGAGTTTTCTTTAGAAACGCTTCCGCTAACAAGCCAACGATGTAATAACCTTCGATAAAATTTCCATCCGCATCAAAGAAGAAACATCGATCAAAGTCACCATCCCATGCTATTCCCAGATTTGCTTTATTTTCTTTAACTGCCTGACTGGTAGATATGCGGTTCTCCAACAATAGAGGATTCGGCACACCATGTGGAAAGTTTCCATCAGCTTCATGATGGATTTTAATAAACTCAAAAGGAAGTCTAGGTTCTAATAAATCGATAATCTTACCTGCTCCACCGTTACCTGGATTCGCCACAATCCTATATTTAGGGATATTAGATATATCTATATAACTGAGAAGATGTTCTATGTATGGTTTCGAAGTATCTAATGTGTTTAAACTTCCTTTGCGTTTAGACGAACTAAACAAATTAGCCTCTGCTAAAGAACGAATTTCCTCTAAACCACTTTCACCTGAAATTGGTTTGGCTTCTTCACGCACAAACTTCATACCATTGTAATCCATGGGGTTATGACTTGCGGTAACTACAATCCCACCATCCAATCGAGAATATTTAGTCGCAAAATATATTTCTTCAGTTCCACACTCACCAATATCAAAAACGGAAACACCTTGATCACGTAATCCAGATACCAGTCCTCGCTTTATCTCAGGACTACTTAACCTGATATCATTTCCAACAACAACCTCGTTTGGCTGAATAACTTCAGCGTAGGATTGACCAATCCTCTTGGCAACGCTTTCATTCAATTCATCAGGAACACGCCCTCTGACATCATAAGCCGTAAAACAATTAAGAGATTTCGAGGAAAAAATAATTAACTCGCCTTATAGATATTTTTGTAGACATAATTTGTAGCCTCTACAAACCCAGAGATACTTCCGCAATCAAACCGTTTACCCTGGAATTTGTATGCTACAACACCACCTTCAGAAGCTTGTCGATTAAGTGCGTCGGTGAGTTGAACTTCATCGTTTGCACCAGGTTCGGTTTGCTTAATGATTTCAAAGATATCTGGCGTGAGAATATACCTACCAATAATTGCAAGATTTGATCCTGCCTCCTCTGGTTTTGGTTTTTCAACCATTTCCCTGACTTCAATTACACTTTCCCTGATATTATCTCCACAAACTATACCGTACCTACTTACCTGTTCCATTGGTACTTCTTGGATGGCTACTATTGAGCAATTAAATTCCTCATATAACTCGACCATCTGACTAAGCACACTTTTTTCAGCATTAATACATAGATCATCTGATAAGAGAACTCCAAACGGTTGATCACCGATCAACACCTCGCCTGTTAAAATGGCATGCCCTAAACCAAGCATTTCTCGTTGGCGCACCATAGTGAAAATTCCTTGATCCAATACATTACGAATACCACTTAAAAAAGCTTCTTTAGGTGTTCCGGAAACCTGTTGTTCTAGTTCATAACTAATATCAAAATGATCCGCTATTGCGCGTTTTCCTCGCCCTGTGACCAGAGCACAATTATTCATCCCTGCTTGTATTGCTTCTTCTACTCCATATTGAACTAATGGTTTATTAACAATTGGAAGCATTTCTTTCGGCATGCTTTTAGTGGCCGGCAAAAATCTGGTTCCGTAGCCTGCTACAGGGAAAAGACATTTTTGAATTAATTTCTTATCCATTAATTTTTATTAGTCCTGCCATAGTCATCATCATATCTCTCAATATCATCTTCTCCTAAATAATCTCCTGTCTGTACTTCAATTATTTCAAGCGGCTCATTCTGACAGTTTCGCAACCTATGTTTCGTATTAATTGGAATATAAACAGATTCGTCAACTTTTAAATTAAAAGTCTCTGACCCACATGTGACCTCAGCAATTCCACTAACAACAACCCAGTGCTCCGCCCTTCGGAAATGTTTCTGTAGAGATAAGGCTTGTCCCGCATTTACAATTATTCGTTTTACTTGGAAGCGATCAGAAATCACCAGGGATTCATAGGAACCCCAAGGTCGAAAAACCTCTCTATGGTTTAGAACTTCTTTGCGCCGCATTGATTTAAGTCTATTTACTATCTCCTTAACTCCTTGCGAATCTCCAAGAGTCGTCGCCAAAACAGCATCTGTTGTCTCCACTAAAACAAGATCCTTCAATCCGGTTGCAGCTATTAAACGAGATTCACTACGAATATAACTATTCTCACAATTATCTATAATCACGTCACCTCGAGTGACATTGCCATGGCTGTCATGATCTGAAATCGACCACAATGCCGACCATGATCCCACATCGCTCCAATGACTCTTCAAAGCGGTAACACTTGCTCTATCAGTTTTTTCCATAACAGCATAATCAATACTAACACTTGGACTACTTATAAAAGCTTTTACACCTGGTCTCAAAAAGTCTGAGTCTGCACTAGATGTTTCCAACGCTTTTTCACAAGCACTGATAATTGAAGGATGGTACTTTCGAAGCTCTCCAAGATAGGAGGAAGCAGAAAATAAAAACATGCCGCTATTCCAAAAAAAATCTCCTTGCTTTAAATATGCTTCTGCTCGAACTAAATCAGGTTTTTCAATAAATTCTGCAACTTCGTAAGTATTAGAACCTAGCTCTCTCCCCCTTCGGATATAACCATAACCAGTCTCAGGTACATTTGGCTTGATTCCAAAAGTCATCAACATGCCTTTTTTAGCATACTCCTCAGCAGTCCTGGTCGCGGAAACAAAATATTTATCATCTAAAATAATATGGTCTGAAGGCATAACATGCATTAAGGTTTCAGGATTAGTCTTGCAAATTTGAATGGCTGCAAGGGCTAAAGCTGGAGCAGTATTTCTTCCCTCAGGCTCCAAAATAATAGTGTTAACTTTTGCTCCAATTTGTCTAACTTGCTCAGCTGTTGCGAATCTATTTTCTTCATTGCAAATTAGGATAGGATTATCATCTGCTAAAAGTGAAGCTCTTCGCAGAGTTTCCTGCAACATTGTTTTTCTACCAACCAGATTAAGATACTGCTTCGGATGAGCTTCTCGAGAAACAGGCCATAAGCGACTGCCTACCCCACCGCAAAGAATCACAGGGATCACTTACATTCACCAGAGGAAAATTTTAGATTTCTTCTCAACTGACTAATTCTCCACAATTTATAAGAATAAAAACTACACATTCGATTAAAACACAACGAGAAATTATTTCCAAAGCTGGACTTGTCTCTATCAGTCATTACACTAAGCAATCTTCTAAATATTTATTTAGATAACATGAAATAATTTATTTACCGAGTCCATTTTATGAACAGAAGATCCAGTTTTTCTAGAGAAGAGTTGTTATCCTGTAGTAGGGGTGAAATGTTTGGAGAAAACAATGCTCAGCTGCCTAGCGGCAACATGCTTATGGTAGATCGAATTGCATATATTAGTTCTGAGGGTGGCAATTTCTCTAGAGGCGAAATTTTAGCCGAGTTTGATGTTTCACCCGATCTCTGGTTCTTTAGGTGCCACTTTCCAGGCGATCCAGTAATGCCTGGCTGTCTAGGCCTCGATGCAATGTGGCAGCTAGTAGGGTTTTTTCTTGGATGGCGTGGAAATGCAGGTAGGGGTAGAGCACTTGGTTCGGGTGAAATTAAATTTAAAGGAGAAATTCTTCCAACCGCAAAAATAGTCAAATATCATATACACCTCAAACGAATCATTGAACGGAAGCTAGTTATGGGTATCGCTGATGGTATGGTTTCTGTTGATGAAAAAGAAATTTACAATGCGAAAGATCTCAGAGTAGGTCTTTTTAGTAACACGGAGTCTTTTTAAACATGTCTCGCAGAGTTGTGATAACAGGGATGGGAATTGTTTCTTGTTTGGGAAACTCTATTGAAGAAGTAACATCTTCACTTTTCGAGGGGTCTTCTGGTATCGAAACTCGAGAAGAACAAATTGAGGTGGGAATGCGTTCACAAATCGCTGGCGCACCGAAGATTTCTGTTGATGAATTTATAGATAGAAAACAACGTCGCTTTATGGGTGACGCAGCAAGCTATGCCTATATATCGATGTTGCAAGCAATAGAAGATTCAGGGCTTGAGGAACATGATATATCGAATCCAAAAACAGGAATAATTGCAGGATCTGGAGGAGCCTCATCTGCTAGCCAGACGGAAGCCGCAGATATTCTTCGCGAACGCGGTTTGCGTCGAATAGGCCCATATCGAGTTACTCAGACAATGGGCAGCACAGTCTCTGCTTGCCTGGCAACTCCTTTCAAAATAAAAGGAATTAATTATTCTATATCATCGGCCTGTTCCACTAGCGCTCATTGCATAGGGAATGCAATGGAACAGATCCAATTAGGAAAGCAAGACATAGTATTCGCGGGAGGCGGTGAAGAACTTCATTGGACACTCAGCTGTCTTTTCGATGCTATGGGTGCATTATCTACGAAATATAATGACACTCCTTCTGCAGCCTCCAGAGCATACGATGTAGAACGTGACGGATTTGTAATTGCTGGAGGCGGAGGGATTTTGGTACTAGAAGAGCTCGAGCATGCTAAAGCAAGAGGAGCAAAAATTTACAGTGAGATTGTTGGGTACGGCGCGACTTCAGACGGTCATGATATGGTAGCCCCCTATGGAGAAGGCGCAGCAAGGTGTATGAAAGAAGCACTTCGAAATATTGAGGGAGAAATAAACTACATAAATGCTCATGGAACAAGCACTCCAGCTGGTGACATCCAAGAACTTAAAGCCGTTAAAGATGCATATTCTGATATGGAAAACATACCTATAATTGGCTCTACCAAATCATTATCGGGCCACTCATTGGGTGCGGCCGGTGTACAAGAGGCTATATACTCTCTGATAATGCAACGAGATAATTTTATCTCGGCTTCAGCTAATATAAAAAATCTAGATCCGGAAGCAGAGGGACTTCCAATAGCATTAAAACGCCTAGAAAACGTAGACCTAAATCAGATCATGTCGAATAGCTTTGGATTTGGTAGAACAAACGCATCCTTAGTGTTCAGAAAATTAACTCTTTAAATATAGCATATAGCTGATTTTATGGGCCAATAAGGGAATCGAACATCAACACCTTAATTAACTGACCATTTGTAACAGAAGTATTTGGCGGCAACTCAGCTAGCGCATCAGATTTGCAGATAGAATTAAATACCCCAGAACCTTGATTAGGATAAAGTTCCGCAGTGAGTCCAAAACTGCATTGTGAAATTCGTACTCTCAAGTACTGCTGTCTATCTGAGAGTTCTTTTAGGTCGAATTTTGCATTAACAGGGATGTATACAAGTTGCTTAAAATTATCTCCTTGCATAGCATAAATAAATGGTTTCGCCACTAACAAAAAAACTACAAATGCAGAAACAGGGTTTCCTGGTAAACCTAAAATAGGAGTAGCACCTATCATCCCCAAAGCCATTGGCTTACCAGGCTTAATATTTAATTTCCAGAAAATTAATTCCCCTAACTTTTTAATTTGAGTCTTAACATGATCTTCTTCACCAACTGATACCCCTCCTGTGGTTATTACGCAGTCGGCCACATCAGATGCCTTTGATAATACTTTAGATATCCTACTTGGATCATCAGGAATTATTCCAAGATCAACAACATCCATTCCCCAATTTTTTAAAAGAGATAACAATGTAACTTGATTTGAACTATATAACTCTCCGAGGTTTATAGGTCGCGATCCAGGCTCTACTAATTCATTACCAGTACTAAAAACCGCGATTTTTAGAGATCGCTTTACCATTACAGAGGAAATTCCGACCGACGCCAATAGACCTAAATCTTGTGCCCGGAGACGATGTCCAGACGAAAGTACTTCTTCTCCTGCTGCTATGTCTTCACCTGCTTGTCTCACATTCTGACCAACACTAATGGCACTTGGCATAAAAACAGATCCTTTGACCTCGAATATTTCCTCCTGCACTACCACCGAATCTGCACCAATGGGCAATGGGGCTCCAGTGAAAATCCTCGCTGCGGTTCCTTCTTTAAGTACTGAAGGTGAAGCCCCAGCTGGAATTCTGTTACTCAGCTCGAGGGTCTTTCCAATAGAAGGTGAAGCTTCAACAGCATATCCGTCCATTGCACTGTTGGTTACTAAAGGAACGTCTATCGACGAAAAGATGCTCTCTGCCAAAACACAATTATTTGCCTCAAGAAGCTTTTTAGTTTCAATTTCTCTAATCGGAACAGCTTTCTCCAGAAGCAAATGTCGCGCTTCATTAATAGAGAGGTAAGACGATCCCATAGTCAGTCCTTAGATCGAAATGCTCCAACAAAATTACAAGGCTGATGACTTGAATCCAACTGCTCTTTTATAAGTTCATTCCATGCCAATTTACATGCCCCTGTAGATCCAGGAATGCAGAAAATAGTCGTATTATTTGCTACCCCCGCTAAAGCACGTGATTGGATGGTAGAGGAGCCTATTTCACCATGAGATAAATAACGAAAAATTTCTCCAAAGCCATCAATATTTTTATCAAAAAGTGGTTTTACCGCTTCTGGTGTCGAATCTCGCCCGGAAAAACCGGTACCTCCTGTGAGTAATATTGCACTTATATCTTTATCAGCGATCCAATTAGATAGTGCCGCTCGAATTTGGTAGATATTATCTAACACGATAATTCTTTCACCAATTTTATGACCGGCATCTTGAATCACCTCGCACAAGTAATCTCCCGAAGTGTCGTTTTGGAAAGTTCTAGTATCAGAAACCGTGAGAACATTTATAACCAAGGAATCACAAAGGTCATTATTTTTCAGTATAGACATCGACAAAGTCATCTCTCCGAAACATAATTTTTTACTGCCTCAGTTAAAGATTGCTTCCATGGCATTTGTCGGATCCCAAAACTATTATGAATTTTTCCACAATCCAACCTAAAATTTAGCGCTTCATTATCTTCGGCAAGGCTTAAAGTTATGTCTGACTTAATAAACTTAAATTTGAGCAATGAAGAAAGAACAGCCTCAGAAAAGTCAAAATCAGAAATAGCTTCAGATCCACAATAGTGATAAATTCCTACCTGATTTGCACTAGCGCTAATTTGATCGATAATTCCTGAGATAATCCTTGCTCCATCAGACGCATGTAATGGACATTCTATCTTTTGATTAGACCTTTTTACCTCTTTTTCCTCTTCTAGATTTCCAATCAGATCAGTTAAAATATTTGATCCATATGCAGCAAATATAGGGCCCAGTCTCAGGATAATATGCTTTTCGCAGATCTCGCGAATTTTATCCTCATTACTTAGAAAAAAAAGCCCTCTTTCTTTTGCGGCATCTGGTGGATCAGATTCTTGGTATGGCTTATCTTTTTTACCTGAAAATACCATTGGATTAGAAACATAAAGCATATGAATCTCTTCTTTTGAACAAGTCTTAGCAATCCATTCAGTGTTTTCCATATCTTCATTTTTTTGAAAAACTCTATCTCCCGAACAGTTTGAAAATCTTAAATCAACAAGAATATCTGGTGAGACCTTACGCAAATCCTTCCTAAATTTACGTTCACTCTTCCATCGATCTTTTGTTGTCCGAATGGTTTCAATTTGGTGTCTACCCCACCTTAACTGATGGACTTTAAGACCTGCGCCTAGACAAGTATTCTCTCCGATCACAACTACTCGCAAAGAATTAAACCTCCACTTTTTTATCTATTCCCCTCAAATTTAAAAAGGTATATCGTCATCTGATATATTATCTGTCAAATTTACATTCTCCAAAGGCGAAGGATTTTTTTCAGCTGGCTCATGTCGAACCTGTTCAAAACCACCGGCATCAAGACCAGCGCTACGGCTATCCAGCATCTGCATTTCCCCAGCAACGATCTCCGTGGTGTAACGGTCTTGCCCTGATTTATCCTGCCATTTTCTAGTTCTTAAGGATCCTTCTAGATAAACTTTAGAGCCTTTTTTTAGATATTCCGCAGCGATCTCAGCTAAACGGTTAAAGAAGACTATACGATGCCATTCTGTACGCTCCTGAAGCTGTCCTGTTTGCTTGTCCTTCCAGGAATCGGAAGTAGCAACGCTGATATTTGTGACCGCGCCTCCGCTTGGTAAATACCTTGTTTCAGGATCATTACCCAAATTCCCTACTAAAATCACCTTATTTATGCCTCTTGCAGCCATGTTCAATCCTCTAAATATTTATGCTTTTCGGCAATTAATTTGCAAACGACTATAGCAATCCCTAATTGGAATTGCACCAGCTAAGTAATAAAACACGCTCTCTAGTTATTCTTCTTTTATTACTTAGCTGGAACAGTATTTCTACATGACCCACAAACTAAAAGATGTTAGTCGCTCTCAACAAAACTAAAATGCAATTCAAAAAAAAGCCAAAATATCATTGGGATTAAACAAAATATCCACACTACACTATCAAATTGAAAAAGCCATCCTCCAAATAATCCACCGCAAGCCGCACCCAAAAACTGGCTGGTTGAAAACAAACCTAATGCTAAGCCACGGTTCCTTTCCAAAACCTGAGAGCCAACCAAGGCCGGCAAAGTTGCTTCAAAGTAATTAAAAGTAACAAAGAAAATAAGTAAGAAACAGGCATAAAGGAAAAGTTTTTGATAAACAAAATCCCAAGTACTGATAAGCTTAAAATTAGAATGAAAAAGACAAACGACCTTCTCCAACGATTATTTTTCTCGAAAACATTAAGCATAAAAAACACTCCTAATAATGACCCTAAGACTACCGGAAGATATATATACCAGTGAGCATCTCTAGGTATATTAAATAGAACTTGCAGTGAATGAGGCACAAACGAAAAACTAGTTGTCAGAATAAAGTGAAGGCAAAAAATTCCAAAATAGAGAGATTGAAGCTTTAAATCTTTGCATACTCGAAAAACCGTATCTATATTCCACATCGCAGATATTTCGTGGTTTGGAGTTGTTATCGATTGACTTGGAATTCCATAACTCACCAAAATAATTCCTAAGATAGAAAGCGAGGCGGTCAAATAAAACACCCCGGAAATCCCAAGAAATGCTGCTACCACTGGTCCTAAAACCATAGCTAAAGAAAAAGATATACCTATGCTAGCACCGACGATGGCCATCGATTTTGCACGCTGACTTTCGCGGGTATTGTCAATAATTAGGGCCATAACCGACCCGGTTATCGCTCCACCACCTTGGAGAAGACGACCAATTATCATCGTGGAAATATTATTTGCCAAACCTGCTACAAGACTACCTAGACAAAATATAACCAAGCCCATTATTATGATTGATTTCCGACCGAAAACATCAGATAACCAGCTCATTGGGAGCTGAAGAATTGCTTGTGTAACTCCATACCCTCCCAAAGCTACTCCTATGAGAACGGGACTGGATCCCTCTATTTCCGCAGCGTAAGGCCCCAGGATGGGAAATATCATGAAAAGTCCCAGAATACGAACCAGATAAAGGATTGAAACGATAAAAATTACACGTCGTTCAGAAAAATTTATAGGGAAATAACGAGTTAAAGAAAACGCGGGCTTTTTTTTAAAAAACTGCTTTGAGTAAAGTAGCATTTTGCATCAATTTTTGCCTTAAGTCAGCATTGAAGATTATACTGGCACGTTAATTGAGAATACGGATTATCATGGATTCTATTATAATTAGGGGGGCAAGGACCCACAATTTGAAGGGCATTGATCTAGACATTCCAAGGGATAAGCTGGTTGTAATTACCGGTATATCTGGATCCGGAAAGTCTTCTTTAGCCTTCGATACTCTATATGCTGAAGGACAAAGACGTTATGTAGAATCCTTATCCACCTATGCTCGCCAATTTCTATCAATGATGGAAAAACCTGATATTGATCGGATTGAATGCCTTTCTCCTGCAATATCAATAGAGCAAAAATCGACTTCTCATAACCCGCGATCAACCGTAGGAACAATAACAGAAATTTATGATTATTTGCGACTCCTTTTCTCAAGAATTGGAGATCCCATATGTCCAGAGCATGGTGGCAAGCTCGAAGCTAAGACAATTAGCCAAATGGTCGACTCAGTTTTATCGCTTCCGGAAGGTTCTCGTCTAATGCTACTTTCTCCTCTGGTAAGAGATAAAAAAGGAGAACATTTACCAATATTCGAAAGTTTACGTGCTGCCGGATTTATTAGAGTGCGAATCGATGGAAGTATCTTTGAACTCGATCAAATTCCAGAGCTAAACAAAAACAAAAAGCATCGCATTGAAGCTGTAGTGGATCGATTCAAAGTAAGGAATAATCTAAAACAACGCTTGGCAGAATCATTTGAAACTGCTTTAGAATTGTCTGACGGTCGTGCAACAGTGGTATCAATGGATGACGGAGACTTTAAACTTAGTTTTTCCGCCCGGTTTTCCTGCTTAGAGTGTGGACACAGCATTGAAGAACTAGAACCACGCCTTTTTTCATTCAACAGCCCCAGCGGAGCATGTCCATCTTGCGACGGCTTGGGCATCAAGCAATATTTTGATACTAACCTAATAGTTACAGATTCTGATAGTAGTTTAAGTGCAGGCGCGATTCGTGGCTGGGATCGGCGAAACCTTTATTACTTTCACATGCTTAAATCTCTAGCATCACACTACGATTTCGACATAGACAAACCATATAAAATGCTAGAGAAAAGATGTAAAGACATAATTTTTTTTGGCAGTGGAACAGAAGAAATAGAGTTTAATTATATAAGCGACAAAGGGACGGTTTTCAAACGACATCATCCCTTCGAAGGCATCATTCCGAATATGGAAAGACGCTACCGCGAAACTGAATCTAATTCAGTTCGTGAAGAACTATCTAAATTTCTCTCCATTAGTAAATGCTCTAGTTGTGACGGGACACGACTAACGGAATCAGCGAGACATGTACTGATCGATGAAAAATCACTTCCAGATGTTACGAGAATGTCGATCGGATTGTCCCATAGTTATTTTAAATCATTAAAATTAGAAGGACGCAAAGGTGAAATTGCTGAAAGCATCTTAAAAGAACTAGTTGCGAGATATAAATTCCTCGAAGATGTAGGATTAGATTACCTTACGCTAGACCGGAGTGCTGACACTCTCTCCGGTGGGGAAGCGCAGCGAATTAGATTGGCATCACAAATTGGTGCTGGATTAGTAGGAGTAATGTATATACTTGATGAGCCGTCAATTGGGATTCACCAAAGAGATAACGCGCGACTTCTCAGCAGTTTGACACATCTTCGTGACATCGGAAACTCAGTTATTGTAGTTGAGCATGATGAGGAAGCTATCCGTCTGGCTGATTACATAATTGATATCGGACCGGGAGCAGGAGTTCATGGCGGAAATATAATAGCTCACGGATCATTAGAGGATATCGTTAGTCAAAAAGACTCTATTACCGGAGCTTATCTTACTGGACAAAGAAAGATAGAAGTTCCGAAATCAAGAAATATGGCATCACCTGGATACGAAATAGTAATACACGGAGCGAGAGGGAATAACCTAAAAAGTATTAACTTCATTCTACCATTAGGTCTATTAACTTGCATTACCGGAGTCTCTGGCTCGGGAAAATCGACCTTGATTAACAATACTCTTTTCCCCCTTGCCGCAAATCAATTCAATCGAAATTCATCTTTAGCAGTAGCCGAGCATGAATCAATAACTGGTTTAACCCTAATAGATAAATGCATTGACATCAATCAGAGTCCCATTGGAAGGACACCACGATCGAATCCAGCAACCTACACAGGCATTTTTTCACCAATAAGAGAGTTATTCGCGAATACCCAGGAATCTCGCTCCCGAGGATACAAGCTTGGCAGATTTAGTTTTAATGTTCGTGGTGGACGTTGCGAAGCATGCCAAGGTGATGGAGTAACCAAAGTTGAGATGCATTTCCTTCCAGATATATATGTTCCTTGTGATATTTGTAAAGGGAAAAGATATAACCGTGAAACTTTGGATATAAAATTTAAAGGAAAAAATATTTTTGAAGTTTTGGATATGACAGTTGAGGATTCGCTAGACTTTTTTTCGGCAGTGCCAGCAATAGCGAAAAAACTACAAACCCTTATTGATGTCGGTCTAACTTACATAAAACTTGGCCAAGCTTCTACAACTTTGTCTGGCGGCGAAGCTCAACGGATAAAGCTCTCTCGAGAATTATCCAAAAGAGGCACTGGAAAAACTCTATATATACTTGATGAACCAACCACCGGATTGCATTTCGAAGATATTAGACAATTACTACGCGTATTACATAAACTCCGCGACCAAGGAAATACTATTGTAATTATAGAGCATAATTTGGATGTTATAAAAACCGCAGATTGGCTAGTAGATCTAGGCCCTGAAGGTGGAGCTAGAGGCGGAGAGATTATTACTTCAGGTACCCCCGAACAAGTAGCAAATTGCAATCTTTCATTTACAGGGAAATTTCTTTTAGAAATCCTCAACGATGCCAAGAGGGGAAAAGCTGCGTGAAGCTTTTTGATCTAAAAAAAGTATACTATCTAAGCCTGACATTTCTAACACTTATCAGTTTAGGATGCTCTTCGACAAAACCCGGCGTAAGTATTGAAAATAATCGGCCTCATCTCTCATTACTATATTGCGATAGCTTTATGATTTACACGATGTGTGCTGAAGATTTAAACAGAGATGGAGAGGTCGATTTGTTTTTTTTTGAGGATGATGACCAAATATTCTTTTATAGAAAAGGTTACCTAAAGAATATCATTACCAGTCATCTTTTCCATCCATGCATGCGAGAGATGACTAATGACCTTGTGAAACTAGGATCGAGACTTTTTCTTATAAAAAAAGATGCGGATTTTGTATATAAAATAGCTATACAAACTAAGTTAATAGCATTTTATATTAGCTACCTACCAGTAATTAATTCGTGCCAAGAAGCTAATGAAATAGAAAATAACGATGAAAATTCTTTTGATTACGAAGAGTTCTTTTGAAATGTTTCAATTTAAAAATCAATTAAATCAGAAAAAAATTTAATTCGAGTGTTATCAGGATGAGTAGAGAAACTTTGGTCAATCTTGCTAAGGATAACATTAAACATGCTAATGCTAAATCAGTATCCCTTGCCACTGGAACAATGAAAATCCCTGTATCAGATTACACAGATGATAAAAGATGGGTGATGGAGAAAAATAAACTATTTCATAGATTGCCACTATTAGTAGCAATGTCGTGTGAATTGCCTGAAGAGCAAAGCTATCTATCCATAGAAGCTGCTGGCATCCCGATGATCATTACACGCGATGGAGATTTCAAACTTCATGCGATG
>JAQWLX010000032.1 GCA_029247075.1 Halieaceae bacterium
GTTCATCAGCTTAGCAATTAAAATTCCTGATGCGGTGCCAATTGCAAAAGCAATCATTCCTAAACAGAGAATACCCAAGGTATTAAATTGGAGGAATTTATCTGCAACAAGCTTAGAACCTACCGACAAACCTAAAAAGATAGTCGTTATATTAATCAGTGAGTGCTGGGCAGTCTCGCTCAAACGACTTACCACTCCCGATTCCCGCATAAGATTACCAAAACAGAACATACCCAATAAAGGTGCTGCCGCAGGAAGCAGCAGCCCCACCAACAGTACCAATAATATTGGAAAACAAATCTTTTCCCTTTGACTAACAGGGCGAAGCTGAGTCATAACAATTAATCGCTCGGTTTCAGTAGTAAGCGCCCTCATGATAGGCGGCTGAATTAAAGGAACCAAAGCCATATAAGAATATGCAGCTACAGCGATGGCTCCTAACAAATCGGGAGCCAAAAGACTGGCTACATAAATCGCAGTTGGTCCATCCGCTCCGCCAATAATTCCAATCGCTGCCGCTTCGGGCAAAGAGAATTCCATGAGCCCAAACGAAGTCAAAGCGAGCGCACCCAACACGGTCGAAAATATCCCAAACTGAGCAGCTGCACCTAAAAGCAACGTCTTAGGATTGGCTAACAGGGGACCAAAATCTGTCATCGCACCAACACCCATAAAAATAACTAAAGGAGCAATACCCGACGCGATAGTGACCTGATAGAAGGTAAACAAAATACCATCAGAGTAGCCTGCTTTATACGCCGCTTGACTGGCAGAGAAGTGCAAAAGTGGATCCGTATTTAGCAATACCAGCAATGAATTTTCATCGCTTGGCGTTTCAGATGAAAGTTCCGCGACGAATGATGCGAACTCGATATTTCCCGAGATTAAAGCATTTTCAATAGCAGAATAAGCGAGTCCGGCGCCAGGGATATTTGCTAAAATACAACCAAACCCGATCGGAACAAGCAACAAAGGTTCAAACTCGCGCCTAATCGCAAGGTAAAGTAAAAGAACACCAACAATGATCATTACCGCCTGCCCAAATTGAATTTGAGCCAAACCAGAAATAGAAAAGAGATCTAGATTAGAATTCATGTTGTCTTTAGACTAATTAGATTGTCGCCAACAGCAACCGAGTCGCCAACACTAATATAGACATCAGTGATAGTGCCAGTGCAAGGCGCAATAACTTCTGTCTCCATCTTCATTGCTTCTAGAATCAAAAGAACTTGGCCTTGATCTACCTTTTCCCCAACACTAACTAAAACTCTGACTATATTTCCAGCAAGCCCAGCGGTGACTTTCTCGCCACTACTACTGGGAGAAATCGAATTTGCTAAGCTTGTCACCTCTAGCTTGCTTGAAGCTTCTGCCCCCTCGGCAACGTGCACAACAAAACTTTCACCATTAACTACGACAGTATAGACGCTGCTTTCATCAGATTTTTCTGCCATGAGGGAAGATGGAGGGTTACTCTGGGGAGGTGGCTCAAAATATTCTGAATTACCACGATTGAGAAGAAACTTGAGTCCAACTTGGGGAAACAATGCGTACGTCAACACATCATCCATCTGTCGCTCTCCCTCACACAAGCTGCACTGATGATCCCCAAGTAGCTCGCTCACTTCCTCATGCAATGACGCAAGTTCTGGAGAAAGTAGATCTGCTGGCCGGCACCTAATAACTTCATTCCCCTCAAGAACTCGAGCTTGTAAAGCCACGTTCATTTCCGCAGGGGTAATTCCGTATTCTCCCTTAAGAACACCCGCAGTTTCTCTGGTGATTGATTTATAGCGCTCATTAGTTAAAACATTCAAAACTGCCTGAGATCCTACGATCTGGGAGGTAGGCGTGACCAGCGGTATATATCCTAGATCTTCCCTGACTCGCGGGATCTCTTCTAATACTTCATCTAAACGATCTTCGGCACCTTGCTCTCGCAATTGATTCTCCATGTTTGTTAACATGCCGCCGGGAACCTGTGCGACTAATATACGTGAATCCACGCCTCGCAATGATCCTTCAAACTGTGCGTAGCGCTTTCGCACTGAGCGGAAGTAACTTGCAATTTCCTCCAACTTAACAATATCAAGCCCTGGATCTCTATCCGAATCTTTTAAGATAGACACTACTGTCTCTGTCGGAGAATGGCCATAAGTCATGGACATAGAAGAGATGGAAGTATCAACATTATCAATGCCTGCTTCCACGCATTTTAAGATTGTCGATGTAGATAACCCAGTTGTTGCATGACATTGCATGTGTATCGGTATGTCACACGCTTTCTTCAATCGACTAACAAGTTCGTATCCGTCATACGGCCTTAGTAAACCTGCCATATCTTTTATGGCTATTGAATGAGCACCAAGGTCTTCAATCTGCCTACCAAGGTCCACCCAGGTATCTATAGTATGAACAGGACTAATGGTATAGGACAGAGTCCCTTGAGCATGCTTACCTACTTTTTTGACAGACTCTAGAGCCACTCTGATGTTTCGCATATCATTCATGGCATCAAACACTCTAAAAACATCTACGCCATTTTGTGCTGCTCTTTCGACAAACTTTTCAACTACGTCGTCGGCGTAGTGTCTATAGCCTAGAATATTTTGACCTCGTAATAACATCTGTTGTGGCGTGTTTGGCATGGCTTTCTTAAGAGCTCTAATTCGCTCCCAAGGATCCTCACCCAAGTAACGTATACAAGCGTCAAAAGTAGCTCCTCCCCAAGATTCTATGGACCAATATCCGATTTCATCCATAGCGGGAGCGATTGGAAGCATATCCTCCAGACGAAGCCGAGTTGCTAGTAGTGATTGATGTCCATCCCTTAAGACTACATCGGTAATACCAAGAGGCGACTTAACTGTTTCCATACCTAATTTTAAGCTCCCTTAAGAAGAATGATTATTTTTTTCATTTCGAAAACGACTTATCGCTCCTCCTATGGCAGCGATCACCTTACTGTCGATTTTGGAAACTTCTATCGAAGTATCATTCGAATCTTTAGACTCTGAAAGAAATCTAAAAATCATCCAAGACATCAGTCGTGTAATACCGATAAGCAAAACCAAAAAAGCAATCACGGTGCTCATCCCATAAAGCAAAAGCTCAACACCTTGATAAAAAACAGTTGCGGTCATGTCTCAGATTCTTATATTGAGTACTTGTTTTATACATTTTAATTCATCTGACCACACATGAGCTATACATGGAGACGGTATTACTTACATGAAAAAATCTTCGGAAAATTTACAATTATCAACACGATTTTAAAATTCAAGACTTGGGCATCTGTCGGTTTCACTATAGCATCCCTCTTGAAAAGCAATCGTATCTAACAAAAAATACATTAACTTAAAAAAGATCTTAGTAAACGAAAACTTTAGAGGTATGAACTTTATGTCAAGGTTAGAAGCGAGTGATCAATTCTTCGGCCATCCATCAGGCCTATTCGTTTGTTTCGCCACTGAACTATGGGAGCGCTTCTCATTCTATGGAATGAAGTATTTGCTCTTGCTTTATTTAACAAAGTATCACCTTTTCTCCGACACTAACGGTCTCGAGGTATTAGGCAGTTATGCCGCTCTTGTTTACGCTCTTCCGGTAATAGGCGGCATGTTAGCGGACAGATTTCTCGGCATGCGAAAAGCAGTAGTATTTGGTGGGATTCTACTTGTACTGGGACACATGGGGATGGCTTTAGAGGGGGAACAAGCGAGAGTAGTTAACGGAGAAATTGTCCGAGACGAGATAGCACTCCAATTTTTTTACGTATCTCTTGCTCTTATTATTGTTGGAGTTGGTTTTCTTAAGCCCAATATCTCAACGATAGTTGGACAACTTTACTCAAAAGACGACCCTCGCCGTGATCCTGGATTTACCATTTTTTACATGGGAATAAATATTGGCGCTTTCACGGCAACTATATTATGCGGTTACCTAGGAGAGACTTACGGCTGGAGGTATGGTTTTGGTGCTGCAGGAATAGGTATGGTCATCGGCCTAATTACCTTTATCCGAGGTCAACCTCTATTGCTAGGGATCGCCGAACCCAAAGACACTGAAATGCTAAAACAAAAATCAATACTTGGACTTTCCATTGAAGCGACTATCTACCTACTCTCAATCACAGGCATTGCTATAATTTGGCAAATGTTGCAATGGCATGCTGCTGTAGGATTACTGCTAAACGGGCTGGCTATTATCGTATTGCTAGGGCTTGGCTGGTTTATCATCTTTAAATGCGAACCAGTCGAACGAAGTCGCATGATTGTCTTGATCACACTGACTTTATCCACTGTTGTCTTTTGGGCACTTTTTGAACAAAGCGCCGCATCGATGACCTTATATGCGGACCGCGTGATGGACCATTCCATTTTTGGACTAAACCTGACAACCTCGCAATTTGGCTCGCTTAATCCTCTATTTATATTCCTTTTCGCCCCACTCTTCGCATGGCTTTGGACATTTCTTGGAAGGCACAATATAGAGCCCAGCACCCCCATAAAATTTTCTCTTGGGCTAGTGCAAGCAGGACTCGGTTTTGGCGCACTTGTGCTTGGCGCAGCTAATCCAAATCACGCGGGCTTAGTTTCCGGATATTGGATGGTCCTCGCTTATCTATTACACACCACAGGAGAGTTGTGCTTGTCGCCTGTTGGCTTATCTGCAGTGACAAAGCTTTCTGTGAAATCTGTTTTAGGTGTTATGATGGGATCGTGGTTTCTTGCAACAGCCTACTCTGAATTCGTTGCAGTGCAGCTTGCAAAATTTGCAGCAATTGATAATACATCGGATGAAAAAATCGATGTGGTCACAGCGCTTGCTAGCTATACAGAACTTTTCACTTACTTGCTCTGGGTCGGCCTCGCAGCAGCATTTGTCTTGCTGTTGATATCTCCAATTTTGAAACGGATGATGCATGGAGTTCGATAAAAATAATTTTCCTCCTAAATAGAAAGAGAATCAAAAAATGGCAGCAGAATTTGACGTTATAGTTTGGGGTGCAAGCGGTTTCACGGGTCGGTTAGTTACCGAGTATATTGCTGAGAATTATGGAATAGGCCGCGAATTACGCTGGGCGATAGCTGGCAGACAAAAAGAGAAACTAGAAACTCTGCGCACCGCATTAGTCGGCAATGGCGAAGTGAACTCTCTACCCATACTAATCGCTGATAGCAACAATCGAAAGAGTTTAGATGAGCTCGTTCGTCAAACCAAAGTGATATGCACCACCGTTGGACCTTATGCACTTTACGGAACTGCGCTTGTAGAGGCTTGTGTCGAATCCGGAATAGATTATTGTGATCTGACCGGAGAAGTTCAATGGATGCATCGAATAATCGAGAGCCAAGAAGACAGAGCTAAGGAAACGGGAGCGAGAATTGTTCACACCTGCGGATTTGACTCTATACCATCAGATCTGGGGACTTATTTCGCTCAAGAGAAAATGATGGAGCGGCAGAATGTCTATGCAAAAAAAGTGACTGCTCGCATGGGACGAAGTAGTGGAAGTGCTAGTGGCGGAACAATCGCAAGTCTGCTAAATGTTTTGGATGAAGCGAAGAAAGATCCTTCAATCAGAAGAGTGATGGGTGATCCCTACTCCCTCTGCGATCCCAGCTCAATCCGAGGAAAAGATGGATCTGATCAAACGACCTTCAAATATGACACAACCTTCAGTCAATGGACTTCACCTTTTGTAATGGCAACCATTAACGGCAGAGTCGTGAGAAGAAGCAATGCACTCCTTAAGTATCGATGGGGAGAGGATTTTCAGTATAACGAAGCCCAACTTTGCAAATCATTAAGTAAAGCAATTTTTGCTACCGCTGCAATGGGCATAGGCATAGGACTAGTAAGCTTCGCACCGACTCGAAATCTCATTGAAAAACGATTACCAAGACCTGGCGAAGGTCCAGATGAAGCGGCTCGAATTCGTGGATTCTTCGAAATGTTCATCCATGCATCGCATCCAACTGATGTAAAAAAAGATCTTCGTGCAAAAGTGACAGGCGATCGTGATCCCGGATATGGTTCCACATCAAAGATGCTTGCTGAGTCTGCTATTTGTCTCGCACTAGATGAAAAACAATCCGGAGGAGGCATATGGACACCCTCCTCGGCCCTTGGGTATCCTCTGATTGATCGCTTGATAAAAAATGCTGGCCTGAGTTTTGAGCTGGTACCCATAAACTAACTGAATCTAGACTGGATACTAAAATATTTATAAAAAACTCTGAAGAAGCAAGGTTAATTATCGGAAAGTAATTCGGAGAAATTAAGTTCTATTTTATGCCCACAAGGATCATATAAGAAAATTTGAGTCATCTCCTCTTCTTCTATTTTCCTTAACTTATAATCTAGTCCGGCTTCATTTAGAAGTTGAAGTCGATTACTTAGGTTACGATCAGAAAATGCAATATGATCTAAATAATGCTTTCGATCAGAACCACTGTGAATATCACTTTCCGAAAGATGAACAATCGGACCTGATTCCCCATAAAGCCAATGACCTGGTGTTTTTAATTTTGGCCTAGAACCAGCTTTGAGCCCAAGAATGTCGCAATAGAATGTTTTAGTTTCTTCAAGCATCACTGCAGGAGCTGCAATATTGATATGATGTAGTTTCATCACTGTTACCAAGCTAATAAACTGAAACAATAATGACATAAATTTATCGGAGAGACCTATGGCAAGATTCCCTTCACTACCAGAAAATCCTCATCTGGCAGATGTTTTTCAGCGATTTCCTAAAGGAATTTGGTCCTTAATGAAATTTCATGATCATGCTCTGCGTGGGGACTCTGAATTAACCGTTGGAGAACGGGAAATGATCGCGGCCTACGTTTCGGCCTTGAATTCGTGTGGATTCTGCCATGGCACTCATGCCGCTGTCGCTGAATTGCACGGTATCGAAGCCACCCTCCTCGAAAAGCTGATCAAAAATCCTGAGAGCACAGATCTAGAACCTCGCTGGTTGCCTCTACTCTCTTATCTTCGGAAACTTACTGAAATGCCGGCGATGCTAACTGATAAAGATGCGGAAGAGGTATTTAACGCAGGCTGGAGCGAAGAGACTTTTTTTGATGCAATTGTTATAACCGCCCTATTTAATTTTTCTAATCGCATTGTTGAGGGATGTGGGGTAAGCATAAGTGAGGAGCACCTCAACAGCACGCGAGACAGACACAAGACAATGATTGGAAAATCTGATCCGTATCAAACATTTGGTCGATTACTTGGAATTAACCCAGATGAGTGAATCAAAAAAAGCTGAAATCGCTTTCTTTCATATCGATGATGACGGATGGATCCTGGGGAATGATGCCGCTCGTGGGCCATGGACGGCAAATGGATGCCATGGAGGACCTGTGGCCGGTATTCTCTCGAGAGCTGCGGAGCAGGCGGTTCCGAATAAGCAGCTGGTCCGTATTACAATAGATCTTTGTCGTCCGGTCCCTCTAGATGGATTCAAAATTAATTATTTCAATACCCACGATGGACGAAATATTTCAAGAGGCTCATTAGAATTAAGGGACAACGAAAATTCGTTATGTGCCACTGCTAGTGCTCTGTTCCTTCCTTCGGGAGATATTGGTTCCGTAAAAACAACCAAAATAGAAACCCTTAAGATAAATGAAGCATCAGCATTTGCTTTTCCTAAAATCATCGCAAGTCACGGCCTTTCAACCTTTGCAGATCATGTAAAGCTCGCAAGCAGAGATGAATTTAAAAATGGACCCAATACGATCTGGATGAAGGCACCAAGGTTGATTGCCGATGAAGCACCAAGTGGATTTCAGTCTATGTGTCCTCTCGCCGACTGCTGCAACGGATTTTCCAGAAACGAAGAGGTTCAGTCCGTGAGCTTTATAAACCCAGATTTAAATATTCAACTTCATAGACTACCGACCTCTGACTGGATCGGCGCAAATTTCTCCTCTCAGTGGGAGAAAACCGGGATAGGACTGGCAAGCGCATTGCTCTTTGATGATGAGGGCCCGATAGGATCTGCGCAACAAATCGTTTTCTTGCAGCGCCAGAGTAAAATCTCGCGTGCTCCTTATGAAATTAATTTGAATAATTCTTAAACATATTCACATCTAAAAACGAATAATTGTCGTAAACTATCCTTTTAGGAGCGATAAAATCTATGAACTCTATAATCAAGGACCCAATATCAGCATTACGTAATGGCATCTCATCAGAGGCACTGGCTGTAAAAACTGCACTTAAGGAGAGAGGTCTAGAAACGCCTCTAGTAGAGGGTTCGCTTGATCGAGATAAAAAATATCAGCAAATAAAAGACGCATTTAATGACATAACCCTGGCTTTAGGTCTCGACCTGAACGATGACAGCCTCAAAGAAACACCTCATCGCGTCGCTAAGATGTATGTGGATGAAATATTTAGTGGCTTGGATTATCAAAATTTTCCAAAAATCACGCTAATACAAAACAAAATGAATATCGAAGAAATGGTCATTATTGACGATATAGAGCTTGTCAGCACATGCGAACATCACTTCGTAACTATCGATGGACAAGCCAAAGTCGCCTACATTCCTGGGAAAAAGATTATTGGCTTGAGTAAGATAAATAGAATCGTAAGGTTTTTTGCGCAAAGACCACAGGTCCAAGAAAGGCTTACCCAGCAAATTTTGATTGCGCTCCAAACGCTCCTTGAAACTAGTGATGTGGCAGTAAGTATTAACGCTACGCATTATTGCGTGAAATCTCGCGGCGTAATG